>UQQI01000100.1 GCA_900543055.1 uncultured Mollicutes bacterium | reverse complement strand
ATAAACTCTTTCCCTCTCCAATGTAAATTGCACTATTACCATCTTCTGATATATAATACTCAAACTCGTCATTATCGTCACCTAACTCAAACTTATCAAAATAATTATTCATTTTAACATTACCATCTTTACTAGTAAAACAATCACTACACTTATTATAATTAATATTATAAGTTTCTCCCTTAGAATATATTAAATTACTAGTATTATTACTATATAAATCTATATTAAATAATAAAAATAACTTGCAAGCAATATAAAAACTAAAATAACAAACTCCACATATTATTAAAAATACTTTTCTACTCATCTTCTTCATAAAATTACCTACCTTAATCTAAGTATAAATTAAAAACAAAAAAAAAGAAAGATTTCTCTTTCTAAATAAAATATATTATTGTAAATATAGCAACTATAATTAAGTAGATTGAAAACTTCCATAATTTTCCCTTTTCTACTAACTTAGTTAACCACTTATATGATATATAAGTTAAGATAAAAGCAAATACCATACCAATTGCATAATATCCTAATAATCCTAAATTAAGACCTGTTTCTGCTATATCTTTAACTCCAAGAATCATAGTAACAATACTTACTGGAAAATATAACATAAATGCATATTTTAATGATGACTTTTTATTTAAGCCACAAAGTAAGCATCCAACTAATGTCATACCACTTCTAGAAATACCAGGTACAAGTGCAATTGCTTGACAAATACCTACTATTAAAGCATCTTTATAAGTGATGTCATCATCTTCTTTTTTACCATTAGAATTCATTACTAAGATTAAAGCAATAGCTGTTGCTAAAAAACCAAAGCCAACTAAATAAACATTCTTTGAAAGTAATTCTTCTAAAGGATCTTTAATAATAAGACCTAAGATACCAACAGGTATTGTTCCAAGAACGATTAACATACAATACTTAAATTCATTCTTGTATTTTTTTCCCTTACTACTGATATAACCAAAAAAACCAGTAACTAACTTTACAACATCTTTCCAAAATATTATTAAAATTGCAATAAAAGATGCAAAATTAAGAAAAATCTCTAAATTTAAATCATTAAACATATTAGTATTAAATAATGACTTAAACAAGAAGATATGACCACTACTAGAAATAGGTAATGGTTCAGTAAATCCTTGAATAATACCAAGAATTATATGTTTTATTAAATCCATGCATTCACTCTCCTAAACATTTAAAATTATAACATATTAAAACTACTAAATAAATATTAAATTTAAATTAAAAATATTACTAAAAATATGTATGTAAAAACAAGTAAAGAATAACTATAGCTATCAATTATTGAAATAATCATTCAAAACTTACTTTGTTGCATTCATATCTCCTTCTAAATATAAAGATAATTTTTCTAATGCTCTTCCTCTATGAGAACAAGAATTCTTCTCTTCATCTGTTGCCTCAGCAAAAGTTTTTCCTAAATCATCTGATAAAAATATACAATCATATGAAAAACCATTATCTCCCTTTTCTTCAGAAATTATTTTTCCATACGTCCTTCCCTCAAACGCTTCATAATTTCCATCTTCTTTTAATAATACAATTTCACAAATAAAATATGCAGTTTTATCAAGTTTTTCTAAATCTTTAATTAATTTATCACGGTTCTTTTGATCATCATGATCACCTGCATACCTTGCACTATAAACTCCAGGCGCTCCGTCAAGTGCAGGGCAACATAATCCTGAGTCATCACTAATAATCAAAGTATCATCACCTAAAAACTTTCTAATAGCACGTGCTTTTATTAATGCATTATCAAGAAAATTTTCACCATCTTCTATAATATCATCATAAAATTCAATATCATTAAGCGTAACAATTTCATAATCTTTTAATATTTCTTTTACTTCCTTAACTTTTCCTTTGTTATTAGAAGCTAAAACTATTTTTTTCATACAAGACTCCTCCTTTTTCTACTTTACTAATAAATTGTATCATAATTTATAAATAAATTTTAAAATATA
>UQQI01000099.1 GCA_900543055.1 uncultured Mollicutes bacterium | reverse complement strand
TCATCTAAAATTATTTTCTTATTATCAGTAAATTTTATAAATCTATTTATATAATCTATTCTTTTTACATTTCCTTTTTCAGTAATATATTTACCACCATCTTTTTTTACATCAGGTATAAAATATGTTATTTCAACTACTGGATTATTTTTTATTAATTCATTTATCTTATTTAATTTATAATTTATTTTTTCTTTCAATTCATCATCTATTTCCAATCTTTCATCAGTTAGTCTAGAACACTCTTTAACTTGTTCATCATATCCAACTAATGCAGCAAAAGGTGCAAATTGTGCTGACCTTTTATATTTACTCATTCTAGGATGATATTTTGGTTCATAGTGTGGAAGATTTATTATATCATCATATTTATCCATTATCCTTTATGACCTCCAACTTGATTATTTCTATCTATTGTAGTAGCCCCTTCTTCTAGGTTCATTCCTTTTAAAATAGAATTTTTACCATATTTATTTTTTATATTAATTAAAGTATGTTGTAATTTATTATCTTCTTCTTGTTTCTTTTTTTCTTCAATATTTTGTTCTGAATCATTTGTTGAACAAAATAGATTTAATTGTTCAACAACCACTTCATTTTTTGCCTTATTTTCATTAATTACATTACAAGCAGTTATATTTATTTTTCTGATTAATAAATTTTTATTTACTATTCTATCAAATAATTCTAGACATTTTTTTGATAATACTTTTGTAGAAGAAGTATTGTAATCTAAATTAATTGTACCATGTGAGTGTTTAGGCACTTCTCTACCATAACTATCTATTGTTATTTCTCCATCATACAAGATTCTGATTGTAGGGTTATTTAAATTTTCAATATCATAACCTATATCTAAAACTAATTGCTTTGTAACTAAATGTTTATCAGTTAAATCTAATGATAGTAAATCTATCATTTCTCTAACAATTAATTTTGCTTTTTCATATTTGTATGGACTATGTAAAACTTGTCCAGATGATATACTATTTCTTTCAGGTTTATATGCTTTTACATCTTCTATTGTTGTTGGTTCCCAACCCCATGCATGATCAATTAATAGTTCTGCATTTACTCCAAATAATTTATATAATAAATTTTCATTATTTAAAGAACATCTTGCTATATCTCCCATAGTATATAAACTATTTTTTTCTAATTTATTTGCTATACCTTTACCTATTCTCCAAAATGATGTTAATGGCTTATGATCCCACAATAGTTTTCTATATGACATCTCATCGATTTCTGCAATTCTAACACCAATTTCATTAGGTTCTGCATGTTTAGCAACTATATCCATACAAACTTTAGCCAAATACATATTAGTACCAATACCTGCTGTTGCTGTTATTCCAGTTGTTTCATATACATCCTTTATAATTTTAGAAACCAATTCTTTTGGTGTCATTTGATACATATTTAGATAATTAGTTATATCACAAAAAACTTCATCAATTGAATATACAAAAATATCTTCTGGTGCTAAATATTTTAAATAAATACTATAAATATTAGTACTATATTTCATATATTTTTTCATTTGAGGTGGTGCAATTATAAAATCTAATTCCAGATTTTTATCTTTTTTTAATTCACTATCAAGATATGATTTTGAATTAAATTTTTTATAATTATTATTTTTTCTTCTTTCATAATTAATATTTTTTACCTTTTGAATAACTTCAAAAAGTCTTGCTCTTCCTCCTAGACCATATTGTTTTAAACTTGGTGTTATAGCAAGACAAACTGTTTTTTCTGTTCTACTCTCATCTGCAACTACTAAATTTGTATTCAATGGGTCTAATCCTCTTTCAATGCATTCAACAGAGGCATAAAAACTTTTTAAATCAATACACATATATATTTTTTTCATTTCTATACCTCCTACAAACATTTGTTCTAATAAATTATATTATATAATGTTAAATAAAACAAGCGAACAAATTAAAAAATTATTTATAATTTGTGATGACATAGAAGGAGAAGCATTATCTACTATA
>UQQI01000098.1 GCA_900543055.1 uncultured Mollicutes bacterium | reverse complement strand
AAGCCATAAAATAAAAAATTCTAAACGCACTTTCCTAATAAATAAAAAATTAGATATTATCTCTTATATGATAGATTTAGAATTGTTAAGTAATGAAGATATAAAGTCCTTAATAGACGCTTTAGAAATATGTGTAGAAAATAAATTTTCATATACAAATGAGCAACTATTTATAATAAAAGAAATAATAAATACATTAAGAAAAAAAGAAGAGATAAGAAGAAATGCTGTTAATTTACTTATATAAATTGATCAAAAGAAAACTTTTTAAGAGAGTTATTTCTAACAATTAAAAAAAGAAAACAGTAATCAAATCAGTAAAATGGATGAATTACTTGAATATCAATTATTAAATGATCAATTTACATATATGACTAATAAAATGCCTAAAGTTATTGAAAAGATAAAATCAGGTAATAAATAATAAAAAAAAGAAGATTATATTTTACATATCCATATAGTAATCTTCTTTTTTTATAGTTTGTATTTATATAAATAATATTCGATATTAGTATTATAATACAAACTTTTATTCATAACCTAAATAAATATTTAAATTTTCATAATCTCTTAATTTGAATTTCAATCTATAAAGAACATAATAATGAGTTTTTATCTTAACCTTGACACCTCTTACATATTCCATCAATAACAAGTGAATGGCTTATTATCTTATAGCCATCAATATAGTCATCTAACTCTATTGGACAAATATCAATTTCTTTTATAGAATTACATTTTATACACTTAATATAATGTTTGTTAGAATCAGATATTACATATATAACATCATCATTTATGCCACTAATCTCTTCGATAATATTCCTATCTTCTAACGTCTTTATTGTTCTATATATTGTTGATATATCTACATCATTTAAATTATTTATTATATTTTTTAGAGTACTATTACATCCTAATTCATTTATAATATTTAATATTTTAATTCTTTGATTTGTTACTTTTAAATTATTATTTTTTAAAATATTCTCTATCATAAAACAATACCCAAAATATTAATAATACTACCAACAATAACACCAATAAAATAGATTAATAAAAGTATCTTTATATTTTCACCTACATTTTTATTAGTTTTAAAAAGAACTAAAATTCCTATCCCACTGCCTGTAAGTAATCCGCCTATACAAGTACCTAAAGTAATGACATTATTAAGATATAACTCAGTTATTATTATAGAAGAAGCACAATTTGGTATTAGTCCAATTAAACTTGAAATAATTGGAGCCAATACATTTCCCTTTAAAAATATACTTCCTATAAATTCTTGATTTATAAAACTAAATAATGTATTTAAAATTAAAGTTACCAAAAATATAAATATTAAAGTTTTACTTGTATGAATAATACTAGATTTTATAATTGACTCTTCACATTCACATTTTTCATCTTCACATATATGATAATCTTCATGCTCGTTTTTTCTTATAAACAAATCTATTAAGAAACCACAAATAATACCAATAATAACTTTTATCAGTAATATTATTATTACTTTGGAAATAGCGGTTCCATTAGATAATAGTATTGGTAGCATCTCATCACTTGTAGATAAATAAATAGAAATTAATGTACCTAGAGAAATAATTCTAGTTACATATAAATTGGATGCTAAAACTGAGAAGCCACATTGTGGTATAGCACCAAGAACTCCTCCTAGTACTGGTCCAAACCTTCCTGCCTTTTTTAAAATTTTTTCATTTTTGTCAGACATTTTATGTTCAATTAATTCAATAATTAAAAACGCTACAAACAAAAATGGTATAAGTTTTATTGTATCTAATAGTGTATCTTTTAAAATATCAAGTATCATTTAATCAACTCCTAAATGCAAATTAATTGCATTTAAAATATTATCATAATCTATCATTGTATTCAATATCTAAATAATAAAAATTGATTTTTGTCAAGACATAGTGACTAAAATATACAAAGCAAAACAATCGTCAATATGGCGATTTTTTAAATTTTAAGTATTTTTTTTATAAATTATTATAATCAAAGATA
>UQQI01000097.1 GCA_900543055.1 uncultured Mollicutes bacterium | reverse complement strand
ATTATAATCAAAGATATTTTTTTAAATATTTATCTTGAAGCTTTTTATATGTTTTTTGTAATATTCTTAATTTTATATCAACTAAAAATAGTTTTATTCTTAACAATATAGTAATTTTCTAATTCCTTTCATCTTTATTTGCACTAGCCGTGCAGGCATTACTTTCTTTTATGGAAAAGTTCTGTTTAATTTAATTACTGATAATTAAATTAAACAGAACTATTAATTAAAAAAATTACATATTTACAAAAATAAACAAAGTAATATAGACAAATTTAGTATTTTTAAAACTTATATTTTACAAATCAAAATAGAGAAATTACCAGAAAAAGAAACTTAGTAATATTTAAAAAATTATTTAATTTTTCCTTCCAATAACTTAATAACTCTCTCATTATCATTAGATAACTTAGAAAGAGATTTACTCTTATGAATATTATCAATAATTTCCCCTATTCTTCGAGAACAATCAACTACATTTAACCAATTAAATTTTTTGTACTCATCTGGAATATAACTTAAATTTGTTGTATATAGTTTTTCAAATATACCATTTTTATAAGCTTCATTAAAAACATCAATTCCAGCCGTAAATAAAGAAAATGTTGTAATAAAATATACTTTATTTGCGCCTAACTCTTTTAATCTCTCTCCAACTTCTATCATTGAAGAACCAGATGCAATCATATCATCTACTACAATACAAGTTTTACCATTAACTGATGAACCTAAATATGAATGCTCAATAATTGGATTCTTTCCATTAACTATTTTTGTTAAATCACGTCTTTTATAAAATAAACCAACATTTACTCTTAGCATATCTGCATAAAACCTTGCTCTTTGCATAGCACCAACATCAGGACTAATAACAAGTAAATTAGAAATATCTTCCTTCTCAATTAACTCTTCTAAAACTATATTTGCTGGAAAAAAGTTTTCAAAAGGAATATTTGGAATAGCATTACATACATTCGCATCATGTGCATCTATTGTAACAATATGATCAACTCCTAAATTTTCTAACTCCTTTAATGCCATCGCACAATCTAAACTTTCTCTTCCATTTCTCTTATCTTGTCTTGATTGATATAAAAGTGGCATAACAAGAACAATCCTCTTAGCATACCCTGACATTGCACTTATACATCTTTTTATATCTTGAAAATGTTCATCAGGACCCATCGGTACATCAATACCATGCATATTATAAGTAACCCCATAATTACCAACATCAGATAATATAAATACATCCTTATCTCTAATAGACTCTAAAATAGTAAATTTGCCTTCACCATTATTAAATCTATCTCTTTTAACATTCATAAGATAAGAACTCTTAACTTTATTTTTACTCATCAAAAATTTATCAACACTCTTACCTATCTCCAAAATATTATCCATACATACAATTCTTAAATTACTCATAACTACCTCCATATAATTTATTATCTATAATATATTTAAAAACTCTATCATCTAAATACTTCCTATACTTATAAATATCACTACGAATCTTAGTAGAAGAAATATCTATAAATTTATAATTACTTATTACATTAAATTTACCTTTAAACTTAAGAATATATTTTAAAATATCAACATTATCTCTATTCATAATAATAATATTATAACTAAGTAACTCTTCATATTTCTTCCACTTATCAAAATTTATAATATTATCAGCACCAATTACTAAATATAATTCATCATTCTTATATACCTCACTAAGTCTTCTCATTAACTGATATGTATATTGATAATCATTATTAACACTATCTATAAAAATATTATCATTCTCATAAAACTTAAGCATATCAATTCTCATACTTATATCAACTAAATTATTCTTATCCCAATAATTTCCAGTAGGAACAACACAAATCTTATCTATAATCTTTTTATCTAACAAATAATTCATTATATCCAAGTGTCCTAAATGAGGTGGATTAAAACTACCAATAAATATTCCTATTTTCATATTTTTATTCCTTTCTTATTAACATTTTATTAATAACGTTTTTTTTAAAAAATAATATATAAA
>UQQI01000096.1 GCA_900543055.1 uncultured Mollicutes bacterium | reverse complement strand
TTGAATATTCTAAAAAAAAGCCTTAAAATAAAAAATTCTAAACACACTTTTCTTATATACAAAAAAAATAAGGCTCTAGCCTTATTAATTTATTTTTGTCCTCTTTCTTTAATACGATAAGAACCAACCATTCCTTTAAGGAAGTTAAGTTTAGCACGTCTAACCTTACCTTTACGAATAACTGTAATAGCTGCAACTTTTGGTGAATGGATTGGGAATGTTCTTTCAACACCAATTCCACTTGACATCTTACGAACTGTAAAAGTTTCAGATACACTTCCACCACGACGAGCAACTACAACACCTTCGAAAGCTTGAATACGTTCTCTCTTACCCTCGATAATCTTAACGTCAACTCTTACTGTATCTCCTACACGGAATTCAGGAACATCATTTCTAATTTGTTTTTCATTAATTTTGTCAATAACGTTCATACTAAGTCTCCTCTCTATAAATATTTCCAAATGATCATAATCAATAGATAAGCGGATCATTCCACTAACGTCTTATATTGTAGCAAACATAGTGAAATTTGTAAACAAAAAACATAAAAAAAGTAAAAGAATAAAATCCTTTACTTTAAAACATCAGTGAATACAAGCAATAATAACCAGGAATAATAAAAGAATAATCATAATGTAAATATTATTTGAATTACTACTTTTCATTTATATTATCTTAATACTAAGAATAGTCAGCCTCTTTCATAATAAATTTATATAAAGTACATTCATCCTCAACAATAAATTCACTCTTAACAGGGTTAACTTTAGAATAGATTATTGGTTTTCCTAAATTTTCTTTAGCATCAAGAAGTTCTTTAAAACTATCAACTTTTACAATGTTTTTAACTATATTACTCTCGTATCCATTTCTAGCAATTACTATTTCTCTGTCAAAATCCCTTAGAATATTTAAAAGTTCTGTTTGATACTTATTCTTCCTAATAATAGACTTAGATACAAATCTAGTTAATTTAACAATAAATATTAAACAAATTAAACTTAAGAACGCTCCTATAAATGCATATATACTATTAACATTGTTCCATGTATCATCGTTAATTGTAACCTCATTATTCTTTACATTAACATTATCCGAATTAATACCAAATGTTTTCTCACCAATTGGAATATTCATAGACGAAACAACTCTACTTTCACTAGAATCATCTACATATAATGAAACATTAAGAGAAGCATTAGCATCCACAGAATAATTTTCTTTATAACTATTTACATAATTTTCATATGAAGAATAATCAATAGAAGTATTTTCATTTACTGATATTTTATTACTATTTCCATTTAAACTTTTACTAGGTACTAATAATTCCTCATCTTCATATAAAATTTTACTGCTATCATTTACATCAAAAATTTTTATTTTTGCAACAATATAATATTTAATGCTATATTTTATATCTTCTGAAAAATTAACATTATAAGAAAAATTAGTAGGAATATTTTTTACAATAGAAGATATATATTGACGTCCTTCTGGTAAACAAGTTTTTGAATAATAATCATTATCGTCCAAGCATACATCATACTTTATATTACCAACTTCACTATATGTAATTTTATCTTTTTTGTCTAAATTAAATGCTTTTACCATAAAAAAGCAAGTTGAACTAAATAAAATAATAATAAATATAAGCATAAGAGCAACACGCGTCTCAAAACTAAAATAAACCCTTTTTTCCACTTTTATTGAACTATTATTATTACTATTTTCTTTTTGTGACTCTTCTACAATAATTTTTTCTTTTGCTTTTAATGTTTTATTATCACTCTTTATTTCTTCATTATCAAGTTTTTCTTTTTCTATATTTAATTTTTCATTTTTTTCTTTCTCATCACTAACAAGAGAATTATCTTTAATACTATCTATATCATCTACAAAATTAAATTTATTATTACTCATAAAGTAAATTCACCACCTACACTATTCCAAACACCCTATCTTATATAAACAAGTATAGCATATCTTTAGAACAAAAGACAAATTAAAATTTGTCGATTTGGTCGTCACCAACCAAAATTCCTACTTCATAGATAG
>UQQI01000095.1 GCA_900543055.1 uncultured Mollicutes bacterium | reverse complement strand
ACTAATATAATTATTATTCCAAGAACAGAAAATATTTGTATGAACATTTTGGGAAATATCTTTAATTTTTTCATTTTATCTCCAATTTGTATCCTACATTTCTTATAGTAATTATGCAGTCTAATTGTAATTTTTTTCTAAGTTCTTTTATGTATACATCTATTACTCGATCATAAGGAGCTTCTTCGCTATCTTTCCATACATAATCAATAATTTGCATTCTTGTTAACACTTGTCCATTATTATCCAATAAACATTTTAATACTTCTAGTTCTTTTGCATTTACATCTATCTCTTCTCCATTTATTTTAGCTGTATAGCTATTAAAATTAACTGATAGATTCTTATATTCAAACATCTCTAAATGTCCATAATTCTTCTTAATTAAGGAATCTATTCTGGCCTTTAAGACCGGCAATGAAAATGGCTTTTCCATATATCCATCTACCAAATTAGTAAATGCGTCAATTTTATATTCTTCATCACTAAATGCAGTCAGGATTAGAATTGGTAAAAAGCTTTTCTTTCTAATTTCTTTCAACACTTCTAAACCATTAATAAAAGGTATTTGAATATCTAAGATAACCAGATTTATATCGCTATTAAATTTTGACAATGCTTCTCTTCCATCTTTAGCCTGAATAACAGTATATCCAAATTCTGAAAGATATTCACTTATTCCCTCTCTTATCATATTATCATCTTCAACAGTTAATATATTCATGTATACCTCCACTTAAACCTATTCGCTTATATTGTACAGCATATTATTGGGTATTTAAAAGCAAAAAATTTTTGGTGCTTTTTTGCACCAAAAATTTTATTTATTGTCGATTAATAATTCTTTTGGATTTCTTCTTAATGTATTGAATGAAGAAATAATCAAAGATACAAGAAGTACTAAACTCATAAATATAACTACATAAAATATGAATTTAGGTAATACATTTATATCTAAACTTGATAATGTCTTGTTAAATCCTTCAGCTTCTGCCCCACCACCTAATTGGCTAGATGCAGATTGTCTGGCAATTTGTTTAGCTATATCACCAGTAACCTTATTCAATATATTATTTCCAAGCTTTTCAGCTGTATATTGAGCCAAGAAATAAGAACCAGCATATGCGGGGATTGATATAAATACCATCTCAAATAGGAATTGACCAAAAATTTCTAATTTTGATTTACCTAATGATAGTAATACTGCTATTTCCTTCTTTCTGGCATTCATCCATAATAATAGTAATAATGAAACTACAACTCCTGCAAATATTAATGAGCCAGCAAATAATTTGTTTGAAATTGAGTAGATACCTGATATAGATTGTTGTAATGTAGGGTAATTTGATGAACTTTTAATCAGATTATATGCTCTCCAATTTATATCTAATTTCTTAATATCTTTTATTACACTATCAAGATTCTTATCACCTTTTACAAAGAATGTTGCATCCTGGTATACAGCTGTATCTTCTGTATTACCATAAACTTTAGCAGCTGTATGAACATCAGTAATTAATGTATTTTCGTATAGTTCCTGTGCTGCACTTACTCCACCACTATTATGCCCATCGAATAGACCTTTAATTTCTACTTCTACTGTTTCATCTGCTTGTTTCTCGTTATCAGCGTCAAATAAATTAGATTTTATTTTTATCTTATCTCCAACTTTAAGATTATTTTTTTCAGCCAAGTCTTTATGCATTAAGATTTTATTTTTATCTTCATTTTCTAAATGCTTTCCTTCTACTAATTTATATGCTCCTGATACAAATTTTGTTTCTTTTGATGAGTCGTTAACTCCGGTTAACATCACTGTTCTTTTAAAATTCTTTGCTCTTTCAGGCGATTGATTCGCAAGAGTCTCTTGAGTTTCAATAATATCATAATCAACTAAATCTGCAACACTGTTTATTCTTTTTACATAGGAGTCTATACTATCTGTTTGAGATATCTTTTTAATATCTTCACCTTTTACATTTCCTCCACCTCTAGGTGTTCCCGGATTTACTTGTCTATTTATCTCCATAGAAAAACTATTTGTTATATTAGCAAATGTTTCTTTTGA
>UQQI01000094.1 GCA_900543055.1 uncultured Mollicutes bacterium | reverse complement strand
TATTACTATTGATATGTTAGGTAGAGCTAAACAAATTAAAACAAATAAAGACTCTACAATAATAGTTGATGGACTAGGAAATAAGAAAGAAATAACTGATAGAATAGAAGAAATAAAAAGACAAATTGCATCAGATGCTATTAGTAGTAATTTAAAATTACAATTACAAGAAAGACTTGCTAAACTTGCAGGAGGTGTTGCAGTAATTAAAGTTGGAGCAACAACCGAAGTAGAAATGAAAGAGAAAAAATTAAGAATTGAAGACGCACTAGCAGCAACAAAAGCAGCTGTAGAAGAAGGAATAGTTGCTGGTGGAGGAACTGCTTATGTAGATATAATTCCAAATGTTTCAAAAGTAGTTTCTAAACTTGATGATGCTGAGAAAGTAGGTGGCAATATTGTACTTAAAGCATTAGAGACACCACTTAAACAAATTGCAATAAATGCTGGAGATGAACCTGCTATAATATTTGATAAAGTAGCATCATCTAACGTAGGAATTGGATATAATGCCGCCAATGGAGAATTAGTAGATATGAAAACAAATGGAATTGTAGATCCTGCTAAAGTAACTAGAACAGCGCTTGAAAATGCTGTGTCTGTATCAAAAATGATTTTAACTACAGAAAGTATTGTCACTGATAAAGTAACAGAATAAAGAAAGGATGAATAATTATATATGTACCAAGTAGATTTAATTTTTTAGATGATTCATTATTGGAAGACTATAGAAAAACTTCTATAATGAATTCAGATATTATTGAAAAAGAAAATGGATATGAATTGCAAATTGATTTACCAGGTGTAATAAAGGAAGATATTAAAATTGAAATGAATAAAAATCTTATTAATATTTCAGTAAGTATTTCTAAATCATCTGATGAAGAAAATAAAAAATATATTAGAAAAGAAAGATTTACCGGAGAAATTAAAAGAAGTTTTAACATAGGTGAAGATATTGATGAAGATAATATAAATGCTTCATTTGAAAATGGTATTTTATATTTGAATCTTCCTAAGAAAGAAGAAAATGATAGTAATAAGAAATTTATTGAAATAAATTAAAATTATTTAAAAAAATAAATGCTAAGGAGAAAAGATTATGGAAATAAAGGTAATTGGAACAAATTCTAGCAATAGATTAAAATTAATAAAGAATATAAAAAAAGCAACTGATAATAAAATAAATATACAATTATTAGAAAAAGATAATAAATATAATATCACAAATACACCAGCACTGATTATAAATGATAAACTAATAAGTCAAGGAAAAGTATTAAATGAAAGAGAAATAAAGAAATTTATTGAGGTATTAGCATAGATAACATGAATTATATATTTATATCTTATGGACTGACATTTATTGCACTTATTATTACATTATTGGCACAAGCATTTGTTTCGGGTTCATATAGTAAGTATTCCAAAATAAAAAATGAGAAAGAATTAACAGGTAAAGAGGTTGCTAGACATATATTGGATAAACATGGATTATTTGATATTGATGTCGTTGAAACAGGAGGTTACTTATCAGATCACTACGATCCAAAAAATAAAGTTATTAGATTATCAAAAAATAATTATAGAGAATCTTCTATAGCAAGTGTTGCTGTTGCTTGCCACGAATGTGGTCATGCCATTCAAGACAAAGAAAAATATTCGTTTTTTAAAATAAGATCTTTATTAGTTCCAGTAGTTAATTTTTCTTCATATGCTGGCTATGTTGCAATGTTACTTGGTTGTTTATTTGGTTCTTTGAATTTAATTTGGATAGGAATTATTGCAGAAATAGTTATCCTTTTATTTCAATTAGTAACTTTACCAGTTGAAATAAACGCCAGCAGAAAAGGTTTAAAAGAACTTGAAAATTCTAACTATTTGACAAATCATGAATTAATAGGAGGAAAAGTAATGCTAAGTGCAGCAGCATCTACATATGTAGCAAGTGTTGCAAGTACTGTTATTGAAATTATAAGATTAATATTTTTATTTGGTAGAAATGATGATTAATACAAATAAAAATAAAAGAAGTAGTCTAATTAAAGATTACTTTTTTTCGTCTATTCTTGTAAAATCTGTTTTATGACTAGGATCATATTTTAGTAAATCAGACGCAGTTATGTTTAATGACTTATCTAATTTGTTAATTCCATTAGCAAGTTTATCTAACATATCTGTAGTTGGTTT
>UQQI01000093.1 GCA_900543055.1 uncultured Mollicutes bacterium | reverse complement strand
TATTTGTATTAATTAATATTTTTATATTGTTATTTAATTCTTTTATAAAAATAGTTCCTTCTGTTTCATTCCCTTTGTTAAAAACATATTCCATCCGGAGATTATCATTTTCTCTAGTAAGTATATTCTTGTTTAAATCATATTTTACTAATGTATTATCTTTTTCTTTATATTTTATTATTTCATCTTGAATAATTGACTTAATTTCATAAGAATCATTATTTGTATTATCACTTATAGAAACTTTTATATTAATTTTAGGCATTTTACCACCACCTCAAATTTATAGTAATGATTATAGCACATTTTATCATCTATTAAAACTAAAAATACCTTTCGGTGTTGTTTTATTAACTTTTTCTTTTTAAAACTCCTCTTTGTTTTCATCTTTTTGTTAATATTAATTTATTTTTTTAATACATATTTTTTTCAGTTTATTTAATACTAATATTGGAGGGGATAGTTCTTGAAAAAATTATTTAAATTTTTTTGTTTCTTATTTATTATATTTGTAATTACTATTATATGTTGCTTTTTATATGTAAAATTGTCTCCCAAAGTAACTATTAATAGTGCTAATAATATTAGTTTATATGATACTAATAAGACTATTTATTTTAAAGGTAATGAATCTAAAGAATGGGTTGATTTAGATGATATAAGTGATTATCTAATTAAGTCTACTATTTATACTGAAGATAAAAATTTTTATAAACATTTTGGATTTGACTTTCTAAGAATTGGAAAAGCAATTCTTACAAATATTACTAGTCATAGCACTAATCAAGGTGCATCTACAATAACACAACAGTATGCTAAAAATTTATTTTTAGATTTTGATAAGACTTGGAAAAGAAAATGGGATGAAATGTGGTATACAATGAGAATAGAAGCAAATTACTCTAAAGATGAAATTTTAGAAGGTTATTTAAATACTATTAATTATGGTCATGGAAAATATGGAATTGAGAATGCTTCTAAGTTTTATTTTAATAAAAGTAGTAAAGATTTAGATTTAGCCGAGGCTTCTATGCTTAGTGGTATCCCAAAAGCTCCTAGTATATATTCTCCTATTATAAATTTTGAAAATGCTAAAAAGAGACAACTTATTGTATTAAATGCTTTGGTAAGTAATGGAATTATTTCATCCAGTGAGAAAGATGAAGCTTATAGTGAAGAACTTACTATTACAGCAAATTCTGATAAAGAAAATTTAACCAGTATAAATTACTATATTGATGCTGTTATGAATGAACTCGAGAGTATAGATAGTATTCCAAGAAATTATATTGATTATAATGGATTAAAAATATATACAAACTTTAATTATGATATTCAAAGTAGTCTTGAAGAAAATGTAAAAAATACTTTTCCGGATGATTCTAAGATAGAGACATCTAGTGTTGTAATGAATCCAGAAAATGGTGGTATAATGGCACTTATCGGAGGAAAAGACTATAATAATTCTACTTATAATCGTGCAATTTCTTCCAAAAGACAGGTTGGTTCTACTATGAAGCCTTATTTATATTATGCCGCATTAGAAAATGGTTTTACTTCTAGTACTGCTTTTACAAGTGAAAAGACAACTTTTCCATTAGAAAATGGTAAGACATATTCACCCGTTAATTATAATGATAAATATGGGAATAAGGCTATAAGTATGGCTACTGCTATTGCTTATAGTGATAATATATATGCGGTTAAAACACATATGTTTTTAGGATATGATGCTCTTATCAATGTCGCAAGAAGAGTTGGAATTAAATCCAAACTTGAAAGTGTTCCTTCTCTTCCTTTGGGGACCAATGAAATAAATATAATTGAAATGGCTCAAGGATATGCAGCTTTTGCAAATGAAGGATATAAAGTAGAAGGCCATTTTATTGAAAAGATTGAAAATGGCAAAGGAGAAGTTCTATATGAATATAAAAAAAATAAAGAACTGGTTTTAAATTCTTCACTTGTATATATTTTAAATAATATGCTTACAGCAACATATGATCCTTTATATGTTGATTATAATTATCCAACTGGTATTGGACTTAATGGAAAATTAACTCATACCTACGCTTTAAAAAGTGGTACTACTAATGGAGACAATTGGAATATTGGTTTTAATAAAAAGATTGTTTGTGCTGTATGGGTTGGATATGATAACAATAAAGAACTATCTAAAAAAGATTATAAATATGCTCAAAATATTTGGTATAAAACTGTAGAAAGTTATGAGAAAAATATGAAAGATGAAGATGTTTGGTATGAAAAACCTAAAAATGTCGTTGGTATGCTTGTAGAACCAATTTCTGGAAAACCTGCAACTGAAAGTGAAAAAAAGCAAAAATTAATGTACTTTTTAAAAGGAACTGAGCCTAAAGAAACAGATACTACATTCGATGAAATTACTAGTAATTAAAAAGAGAAATTATTTTCTCTTTTATTGTGATGTGGTATAATCTAGATAGTTGGAGGTGTAAGATGCTAGAAATTATTTTAGGTGTGATTGTTTTAATAAGCATTTTATTAATAATGATAATTATTATTAATAATAAATT
>UQQI01000092.1 GCA_900543055.1 uncultured Mollicutes bacterium | reverse complement strand
TCACCCGCATAGCGGGTGGTTTTATTATGTTCCTATCCCGGAACATAATAAAAAAACCTCGTTTTAATATAAGAAACGAGGTTTTATATTATTAATAAGTAAAATAAAAGAACAACTTAAAAGTCGTCCTTTTATATCAATTTTTTAAGAACAATAAGTAACATTAAATCTTATGTTTTTTAATGATTACTTTTTATTAATGCTCTTCTTTCTTCTTCTATTTTAAAATGTTCTGGATACTCTGATTTAAAGCCTTGTAAATAATCTTGCAAAAGTTGAATCATCGCAACATTATATATATCACCGTCTACTAATTCTTTTTCTTCTAACGTATTTTTTTATCATAACAGATAAATTCAATATTATGACTATCACTTGTAATATAATCATTTCTTATTAATTTCCTAGTAGGAGAAACAGGTCTAGAAATAATAATTTTTAAATTTCTATTAATAGTAATTCCATAACATGATGAAATTATTCCTTCATCAGTTCTATCAATTATTCTTTTGATAGATTCATAAGTTAATACATCTGTTGCCCTTCTATTTAAAATATCTTATATATTTTTTGCAAAACTAGAATCATACATATTTCTTTGACGTGAAATATCAATTCCATCCATACTTCTTTGCTGATTCTTATTTACCTCTTTCTTTACTAAAACACCAAAATCTGTTCCCATTTTATTTTCCCACATTCTTTATTTATTAAACTAATTTCTTTTTATTTATTTTATTATCATAATTTAAAGGTTCCATTAAAGTCCCTTCATCACAAGAAAACTTATTAGAATCAATCCCATAATCTTTAGAATTACACCATATTTCATCACGTAATCTATACTTATAATTATCATCATACGCATATAATACTTTTGCTTGATGTTTTACAATTAAATCTATGTCCTTGTTACTTATATTAATAATATTATTTCCAACTCTTACATTAACAGATATTTTTTCATTAAAACAAGCAGCATTTATTATCTTATCACCAAACAAATCAAAAGTTCTTTTAAATGCACTTTGATACTCTTCTGTATTAATTTCTTCTTCTCTAATAAAAGTATAATTAGGATTATCTTTATTATTAGAAGCCATTCTTTGTAAATCTTTTGTTTTATATAAGTAAACAAGACCTAAAAAATAATCTTTATAAAACATATTACCAGAATCTTGAACTTTTATACTTTTATTTTGATTTTCTCTAATCCAATCTCTTGTTGTTTTATCAATACTCTTAGAGATTAAATTACTTCTAATGCTGTTATATGAATTATCCTCACTATAACTACTATATCCTATATAATCAGTAATCGGACTAGTCATAACAGGTGGTTTATTGACATGTTCAAATAACTCTGGATTTTTCTTAAAAACTAGATTTATCATATTAATCATATCTTCAAAGTTTTCATTACTAGCATATATTATACAGCAATCATCTCTTTTAGAAATGTTGTTAAATTTAAAATCAAATTTTTTTTGTTTTTTGAAACATTCATTAACAAAAACATCAATAAATTTATAAATATATCTTCTATCAATATTTAAATATAATGTATGCTCTCTTTTCTCTTTTTCAGCTGATGCACATGTTATATCACTAAAATTATATTCTTTAAATAAATCTTTACTTTTAAAATCCCATCTATATTTAGAAAGTAACCCTTTTAAATCACTGTCAAGAACATTATCCGGATCAATAAGTTTTAGTATATTATCTGCCGTATCAAATCTATAACTATCTAAATAAGAATAGAATTTTAAAAAACCAATTCTTTCTTTATGAGTTAAATTTCCTCTAGCAAATATATTATTAAGAGTTATTTTCCATAAAGCAAATAATCTACTATAAAATATATTTTTATCTTCTAAATCATCTCCAAAAACACTATAATCATTTTTACTATTAACTTTTAAAATATCTTCACTAAAATTAGAAGAATTACTATAAGTATCAACTATATCTTCTAATATTTCATTATCATATAAAGGATTTTTTAATGATTTATATAAGTCACAATATTTCATATATAAGCCCCCTTCTTTTCGAGAGTATATTATATCATATAAACAACAATTTGTAAAAGAAAAACTATTAAATTAATGTTTAATAGTTTTTAATGTCTATTGATAATTTGTCATAGAAACAAAAATGCTTAAATAAAATCTGCTATAGCACAAACTATAAAAATGCAAAATTTAAAATAATAATTATTAAAATTCTAAAAAAAAATACTCCTCTTTAAAAATCAATAGATTATATAATTGCTTTATTATAATAAATATTATTACTTACACAATTTGAACAAGTAATATCATTATAAGTTAATTTTACACTACACTTAAAACATCTAATTTTACAAGCATTTTCTTCCAGTTTTCTTTCAAGCTCAATTTCTTTTAAATGCTCTAATCTAAAAATTTTCCTATTTAAATAAAAAATTATAAAAATTATAATAATAACAGAGATAAAACAAGTAAATAATCCAATATAATTTAGATAATATACAGATATTAAATAGAACAAAAGACAAATTAAAATTTGTCGCTTTGGTCGTCACCAACCAAAATTCCT
>UQQI01000091.1 GCA_900543055.1 uncultured Mollicutes bacterium | reverse complement strand
AAGAAATAAAATGGATAAAAGATTTAATTAGAAGAAATCCTCATATTACTTTATGCGAATTATGGATAAAACTAAAAATAAATAAAGGTTATAATAGACTTATTGTCAGTCTTTATAGAGTATTAAAGAATTGGGTTTTATAATCAACCGCTTATATCCGGTACTTCTAAATATGTTCCTAATGAATGCAAAGCAAATAATCTTCCTGAAGAAACTAGATTTTATCAATATACATGTATTGATGAAGCTTCTCGTGAAAGATTTTTATATTGGTATGATGAACATACTCCAGCTAATACCGTTGATTTCATTAAAAGATGTATTGATTATTATAAATATAAACCAGAAGAAATACAAACTGATAATGGAACAGAATTTACTTATAATAAAGAAAGAATAAAAGCACTCCATCCAATGGATGAATTTTGTATGAATAATAATATTTATCACCATAAAATAAGACCAAGAACACCTAGATACAATGGAAATGTAGAAAGAAGTCATAGAAACGATAATGAAAGATTTTATTCATTTCTAAGTTTTTATTCACTAGAAGACTTAATAAGACAAGGAACTCAATACTTAAAAAGATCTAATAATATTCCAATTCAAGTACTTAACTATTTAACACCAATAGAAATTAGACAAAACTACTCAATCAATAAAAAATAACTCAATCTTACGACCAAGTTATTTATAAAAATTGTGTTTCACATCATTGACTAATATACAATTAACAAAATTTTACTTTGTCAACAGTCTGAAATATTTTTTATTGAAAATATTTTTTAATTCTTGTTTCGTAGGATTAGGTATTGATGTTATAAATTCTTCACTATAATTAAAATTAGTTTTTTTCTTTTCTTTTTTATTCTTCATTTTTTATCACCCCTTATAGTAAAAAACTATGATAGTCCTAATCTAATTTATGAGACAAAATATTATTTTATACAACACTATAGTTTTTAATTATTAAATAAAAATTATCATTCGTTTATAACTGTATTAATATTTTTTATAATATTTTCTATTAATAATGCCTATATTATTGATTGTAATCTTTTTATTTTCTAATATTTTTCTGAATGCTATTTTTATGTGATTATCAATTCTAAACTTAACTTGATTATTTTTTACCAAAATAATAAATTTTAATAGACTTACACTCTGTAGCTTAGTATAATTATATACAGAATAGGTACTAATAGGATCGTGGGTGAATACAATGTTTAAAAATATAGGTTTTAATAAACTTAAATTATCTGTAATTATTGGTTATGTAATTTTAATATTTGTGATATACCTGTCAATTGGTTTTTCTACATTTAGTAATCAACTAAATATTAAAGATATAATAGCATCAGTAAGAGTGGATTCTGATATAAGAATAACTTCTGTTAATTTGTCAGAAGCATATAATGATGCTTATTCTACAAGTTTAGATTATAATAAAACAAATATAAATGGTACAACTATTTTACCTAACGAAGATTCCTATATAGATTATGTGGTTAATATAGTTAATTTAGGTAAAGTTGAAATGGGAATAAAAGAGATAACTTTAAATAATGATAATTTGGATTATGAATTAATTGACTATAATTTAGGAGATAAATTATGTGTCATAGAAGAAGAAACTTCAAAGTGTACTTTAGGCATTGAAAAGCAAATTATTGTGAGACTTAAATGGAAAAATGGAAGTTATGATTCAAGCAATACTGAAAACAATTTTGTTTTAGACTTTGATTTTCAAAATTATCAAAAGGTTTATATTGAAGATACTGCTGCCCAAAATATAACCAACTGCCCGAGTGAAGTAATTAATAGCGGTGATTTGACTTTTAGATATACTGGTGGAAAATTTGATATAAGAATTTATATGGGTGGTAAAAGAATAAATGATTATACTTTTGAAAATGGTTTAGTAACAATTAAAAATGTAACAGATACCATTTATATAAAATATATTTCATATAACATTGAAAATGGAAGCTTCGAAATGCCCACTATAAATTCAAGTTATTCATTCGTTTCTTCAGAAAAAGTTGTATCTTGGAATACTACTTCCATATCAAATCAAATAGAAGTTGCTAAAATTAATAATAATACTAGTGAACATCTTAATTTAACTTCGGCAAATATAATAGATTCTACGCTTCCAGATGGAAATCAATTTGCCGAAATAAACGCTAATGAAAAAGCAAGTTTATTTCAAAATTTTTTAGTAACAACCGGCGAAACATATAATTGGAACTTACATCATAGAGGTAGGAGTGGACAAGAATTAATGGCACTTATAATTGGCAATCAACAGGAAAATGAACCTAAAAAAGCAAGTATTTCAAGTGATGACCAATTTAACGCTATGATTAAATGGCTACTTGATAATAATACGCTTGATGTAAAAGTACCAACTAAAAAAACAAAATATATAATATATTCTCCTCCTTTTGATTCATCTGGAAGTTTTGAGGGTGATACCAATAATTTGTTTAGCTATGAATATGATAGCGTTCATACACAAGAATGGGATATTTGGATTATAGCAAGTAATAATTCAAAATGGTTCGAGTATAGTGATAGTTATACACCAACTTCAAATAAAATAGTATTTGCACTTTGTTCAGTATTATCGGCTAGAACAGATTTATCATATGGTAATTTAATAGATAAAGTTTCATTTAGTATAAATGGTAATGAAAAAATAGTTAATGGTTCTTTTGAAGATTTAGATATTTCGA
>UQQI01000090.1 GCA_900543055.1 uncultured Mollicutes bacterium | reverse complement strand
AATAATATAACAAATTTTATAATACGTTTATAATTATTTCTTATAAAGATTATCATATTATCTCTCCTATTCCATAATTTTAAAATGATTTCCACTATCTAAATATAATATACCTTTATGATTTTCTAGTTGTGTTAAAACCTCGTTATAATGATTAATCATTTTAAACTTAGTAAGTGTTAAATAAACCATATTACCATCATCCATATAAAGTAAAAACCTATCTTTATCATAATCATTTGGTTTATATTCAATATCACTTATTTTAGATAAAGTATCTAAATTTATCTTTTCCATGTCACTAACAAATTTCTTATATTTTTTATCTGGAATATAATTTAATAATCTAGGTACTCTAAAATTATTATTAATAGAATCATCTTCTACTGAAATATTATTACTTAAAATATACCTATTATCATTAACACTATAAAATAAAGGTCTATTCTCTAAAACATCGATTTCAAGTACAAATCCCCACTTTTTATTAACTTTAACAGAAGAAATATATTTTGATTTACTGACATTTTTACTTATACTCTTAGAACTAGTAAGAACAAAACTAGGATAATCTTTTATCTTAGCAAGTTCTATAATATAATCATCATTCAAATAAGTAGTATTTTTAATAATAATATTTTTAATAGGCATCTCAATTATTTGATACACTTCAAAAAATAGTCCTAATAAAACTAAAAGAACTAATAAGAAATTAAATAACCTAATTTTTCTTCTTTTGACTATTTTTTTTGCCATAATTACTCCCAATTTACAAATTCTTGTTCTATTTTCATATCAACATTATATTTTTCAAGTACAGTATCATGAGCAAGATCAATTAAATATTTTATATCACTACTAGTCGCATCTTTATAATTAATAACAAAATTAGCATGTTTATCACTAATCATTGCTCCACCCTTAGTCATTCCTTTTAATCCACTCTCTTCTATTAATTGACCAGCAAACCCACCTTCAGGATTTCTAAAAACACTTCCAGCACTAGGATACTCAAGAGGTTGAGAAGCAACTCTTCTTTCTCGTCTTTCTCTTATTACGTCTTCTATTGCTTCTCGCTTACCAACATTTAACTTTAAAATAACTTCTAAACAAACATAATCTCTATGAGTTTGCAAAAAAGAAGAACGATAATGAAAATTCATCTCTTTATTTTCTAAATTAATAATTTCTAAATTTGGAGTAAGTACTTTAACAGTTTCTACAACATAACCCATATCAGACTTATATGCACCAGCATTCATAAATACAGCGCCACCAACAGTCCCAGGAATTCCAGATGCAAACTCAAGTCCTGTAAGGCCCTTTTTAGCAGCCATTAAACTAAGTTTAATCAAAGAATATCCTGCTCCGACTTTTACCTTGTTATTACCCAAAAAAGTTAAAGTATCAAAACTATTTAATTTAATTAAAAAACCATCATATTCCTTATCACTAAAAAGTAAATTAGAGCCATTTCCAAGTATCTTATACTTAATATTTCTACTCTTTAATAACTTCAAAAGTTTAATTAACTCAGACACATCAGTAGGATATGCCATAACACGACAAATTCCTCCTACTCTATAAGTTGTATATTTACTTATAGAAACATTCTCATAAATTTTACAAATATCATCTTTTTTTATTAATTCAATGACATCATTCATATTATCACCTAATAATTCTTTTAATTTCATCATATATTTTAGTTGCAGAGTCATCTATTCCAAGTTTTCTACTATCTTCACTCATCTTATCATATAAGTCTTTATTATCAAATAACTTATCAATTTCACAAATAATAGTTTTTGAAGAAAATTCATCTTCTGTAATTATTGTACAAGCTCCATTTTCTTCTAATTCACGGGCATTTTTATATTGATGATTATTTGTAACATAAGGGCTTGGTACTAATATTGCAGGAAGTCCAATTGCAGTTATCTCAGCAATGGTAGACGCACCTGCTCTAGATACAATTAAATCACTATCTTTAAGTAAATTAATTAAATCATTCATAAAAGGAACAATCTTAACATTATCTGAAACATCAAGTTCCTTATAATCATCATAATATGCTTTACCAGTAATTACCAATACTTGATAATTCTTATTATTAAATTTTGGGATTAATTCTTTTATTTTTTTAGTCATTGTTGTACTGCCAAGAGACCCCATAACAATAACTACAAGTTTCATATTCTCTTTAAAGCCAATCTCACTCTTTTTCTTAACAGATGCTCTCATTATTTCTTCACTTCTAGGATTTCCAGTATAAACAGTCTTTTTCTTTGGAAATAAAGAAAGACTGCCAGGAAGAGAAACACATATAGTATCAGCAAAATTACCAATAAATTTATTAGATATCCCTGGAATTGAATTCTGTTCATGAATAAGTGTTGGAATACCTAACTTATGTGCGGCATATAAAATCGGTGCAGTAATATAACCACCTGCTCCAACTACAACATCAGGCTTGAATTCTTTTAAAAGACTTGTAGCCCTCTTAATAGCTAATCTAAATTTATTAAGCACACTAAAATTCTTAAATAAATTTTTTCTATTTAAGCCCTCCATTGGAATACCTTCAAACCTTATACCAAGCTTTGGTATAATATCTTTTTCCATTCTATCACTTGTTCCAATATATAAAAATTCAGATTTTTTTTCTTTTTCTTTTATCTTATTTATAATAGCAATCGCTGGATAGATATGTCCACCTGTTCCTCCAGCCGCAATAACAACTTTCATGAAAGCCCCTCCACTCAACAAAATTATAACATATTTTTTTATTATATTTCTATATTT
>UQQI01000089.1 GCA_900543055.1 uncultured Mollicutes bacterium | reverse complement strand
AGGCTTCAGAGAAAAACCACCCTTTTTAAGGGTGGATTTTTACTATAAATAAAAAAATTACTAATAATATAAATATAGAATAAAATATTAAAAAACATTTGGTATAATAAAAGATATATATAGTTAGGAGGGATTATGGAAAGACAGAAATTTTTAAAAAGAATATTTATAATATTAGGAATTACTTTAGTACTAATAATAATTATTTTTTTCTACAAAGAATATAAAATTCATACTGCAAAAAGATACATAGAATTAAATACAACAACAATAGAAGTATATAGTGATATAAAGTTATCAGATATAATAAAAAAAATAAATGGAAAACTAGTTAAAGATGAAAAAGTAGACACTACAAAGTTAGGTGAGAAGGAAATTAAATTTAAATATGTAAATGATGATAATATTACACTTACTCATAATATTTCAATTAATATAGTTGATACAACTCCTCCAATTATTGATAAAATATTAAATTATAGGATTACTAAGGGAGATACAACAGATATTTCTAAGAGTCTGTTTTGTGGAGATAATTATGATTCTAATCCTAAATGTTATATTGAAGGACATTACGATGTAAATACTCCAGGAACTTATAAAGTGACTTATAAGGGAGTAGATAGTTCAAAAAATGAGTCATCTTACAATATGAATATTATTGTTAAAGAGTCTTCAACAAATACTAATAAATCAACAAATAATTCAGGTACAACGTCAGTTTCTGGAACAAAATTTACAGATATAGTAAAAAATTATAAGAATAAAAATACTGAAATAGGAATAGATGTATCTCATTGGCAAGGAAATATTAATTTTAAAGAAGTCAAAAAAGCAGGAGTAGAATTTGTTTATATAAGAGTTGGTAGAGGAAATGGAATAGGAAAGGAATATGTATTAGATGATAAATTTAAACAAAACATAGAAGGATTTAATAAAGTAGGAATACCGGTTGGAATATATTTTTATTCTAATGCAAATAGTAGGAAAGACGCTATTAATGAAGCAAAATGGATAATGAATAAAATAAGAAAATATAATGTATCTTTAGAGATTGTTTTTGATTGGGAAAACTGGGATGATTTTCAAGAGTATAATTTAAGTTTTTATAAATTGACAGATGCCGCTAATGCATTTGTAAAAGAAGTTGAAAAAAATGGTTATAAGGGCATGGTTTATAGTTCAAAAAATTATTTAGAAAACATTTGGTTTAAATTGGATTCTAGAATTTGGCTTGCACATTATACTAATGAGACTAACTACCAAGGAAAATATAGGGTCTGGCAAATATGTAATGATGGGATAGTGGATGGAATTTCAGATAATCAAGTTGATATAAATATAAGATATAAAAAATAAGTGCTATAAATATTTATAGATACTTACTATTAAATTATTACTTTTAGTATTTTTAATAATTCCATTATATTTATATTTGCCAACTCTTTTAATACTAAAAGTATCTCCTTCACGTAATTTATATGAAGTACTTTTTAAGAAATCATAATTTAAAATGATTTCTTTTTTCTTTAATAAATCACTAATATTATTTCTACCAGTATGAATAATTGAACTAACTATAGTATCAATTCTATTACTTGAGACAATAAATTCTAATTTTTCATAAGCTCTTTCATAATTTTCTAGAGTACTAATAGGTAGTTCAATGAGTTGTA
The DNA here is from genome assembly GCA_900543055.1 of uncultured Mollicutes bacterium. Taxonomy (GTDB): domain Bacteria; phylum Bacillota_I; class Bacilli_A; order RF39; family UBA660; genus UBA3789. Next base: position 1,129 of record UQQI01000089.1, on the reverse strand, counting down.
TTCTAGCATTCTTAATCATTAAAAAGTTAGTTTCAAAATAATTTCTAATTATATCTAAGACATATACATAATAATGTCCATCAATTATTAAAATATCTCCAAACAGTTCACCACTAATATTTAAAGAGTATATACTTCCTAAAATATCTTGATGTCTTAATTCTACATTACATTTAATTTCATAAAGAATAATATTAGGCATATTTCTATTATAAATAATGTTTTTTTCACTATCTTTATATGGATAAAAAATAGAATATTCATCTTTTTTTAATTTAGATTTAACTTCATTTAGTTCTTTAGGGTCGAGAAAAAAAGTAAATTGTCCGTTTCTTAATCTTGTTAAATTCTTTTCTATATAATACATAAAGTCTCCTTAAACACAAGTATTATAACATAAAAATTATTGCCCAAATAATTAAAAAAGTATAAAATATTTTTTGGTGACGCAAAATGATGGAATTAATAGATGAAAAAACTAAAAAAAGATTAGATACTATAAGCGAATGCTTTGATTTAGAAGACTATTTTAAGAAAATAGAAAGTAAAAGTAAAGATATATATTACCAAACAGTTGCTCTTGTAATAACAAAAGACAAGTTAATTGCTAGGTCTGATTTCTGCTTACATGTAAATGCTGCAACGGAGATTTATAAAAGAGAGTTTCCCAATTTTAAAAAATTTACTGATGACTATAAAGATGAGTTTGTTTTTTGGGGAGAAGAGGGTTCCAAACATTATGGAACAGTAAATTCATGCCTTTCAATATCAGGAAAATTCTTTCCATTATATATACCAGAAGGATTATCGATTTTTCAGTATGAACAAATTTGCAGATTAAAAGAATTAGGTGAAAAATATGGAATAGAGTTTGCTGTAAATATAAAAGATGAAAATGATAATTATTATAATTTATGTGAAGTAATGGACAAATTAGAAGAAAGAACTAAATTCAAAACAAAAAAGAAATAGTTCTTTTTTTTTAATATTTTAATAATATATAATTAAATCAAGGTGGTAGAATGATTGATTTAATAGAAATAGAAATAAGATGTGGAATAATTCCAAAATATAATATTTTACTAATACCAAATAAAAATATATGTTATATAAATAATAAAAAATATGA
>UQQI01000088.1 GCA_900543055.1 uncultured Mollicutes bacterium | reverse complement strand
ACCTTTGTTTGTTATCAATATTATAAATCGGTGACATTTTAACTAATGTTTAACATAAAATTTCAAAAAAAGATGTAGTAAACTAGATGTGGGAAAACAAAATTAATACATAAAAAAAGAGAAAACACTCAAAAATTTAAAACTGTTATATAATTAATTTGACTAAAAAAATATACAGACCTTGATACGAACTCGAAGTTCAAAGGTTTTAAGGAGTTGTTTTCTCAATGAATATACTATCACTTTTTACAAGTTTTGTTAACTATTTAAATCAAATTCTTGGAAATAATTTGTTTATGCATGAATTAGAACATCATATTTCTGATGCTACTTATAATTTGAATTTAGAGACTCTCAAAAATATTTTAGAGTTTCTAGACCTAGAATATAAGAATTCAAAAGAACGAAAAGAAAAATATTATGTCCAGCAAACTAGAGAAAGAACGCTAATTACCTCTTTAGGTATTATTACTTTTAATAAAACTTACTATAAATCTAAAAATAAGATTAATGGTAAATATGAATATTACAGTTATTTAGAAGATTATTTAGGAATTAGTAAATGGGCTAAATTATCTCTCTCTGCTGAAGTTAAGTTAATTAATAATTCTGTTGATAATGGTATGTCTTGGTCTAGCAAAAATTCTATTCCAAATTATAAAATATCTAGGCAAACCATTTCAAGTAAGATTAAAAATATTAATTATAATTACTTGGAAACTTTTGTTAAAAAAGAAACTCCAAAAATTTTATATATTGAAGCCGATGAAGTTCATGCCAATCTTCAATCTAGAAATCAGAATACTAAAAATAAAATTGTTCCTGTAATTCTTACTCATGAAGGCCACAAAGAAGATTTTGTTAAGAAAAAAGAATTAAAAAATACTCATTATATCGCTTCCTCTATTTTAAAAACCGATAAGTTATGGGAGGAAACCTATAAATACTTAGATTCAGTTTATGATTTAGATAAAGTTGATAAAATATTCTTATCTAGTGATGGCGGAACTTGGATTACTGGTTATGATATTGCTTTCCCAAATGTAATTTTCGTTCTTGATAAATTTCACTATAGAAAAGCTTTAAATTATATATTTAAAAAAGAACCTATTACTACTAAAATTGCAGACGATTATTTAAGAAATAAAATGATTGATGAATTTAAAATCCTAGTAAAATCTCAATGTAAACTTTATCCTGAGCAAAAAGACGAAATGATTAAACAACAAAATTACTTATTAAATCACTTAGATGGAATTATTAATCAACGCCATCCAGATTATAAATGCCCTTGTTCTATGGAAGGTCATATTTCTAATAAATATGCAAAATTTATTACCTCTAGACCACACGCTTATTCTGAAAATGGTCTAGAAAATATAACCCAATTACTTACTATGAAAGCTAACAATGTCAAATTAACTGAAGAAATATATTACAAATTTAAAACCGGTGAATCTGTTTATAAAAAACTAAATTTAGAAAAATTCATTTCTGAATTTAGAAATCAATCAAACGAATTAATAGATAATACTTTAAAATATGATATACAACATTTAGTTGATAACAATAATTTTGATCTTCAAGATAATTACAGATTAGATTATTTTCTATCTAAAAGAATATAAAAAAATACAAATTAATTATATAACTTGTATTTTCTCTTATATTTTTCCAACATTTACTTTACTTCATCGTTTGCCTAAAATTTAATCTTCAAAACTTAAATCAATCTCATAATTAGTAATAATTACTTCTTCAACTTTTCCGCGCTTTTTACCATTAGAATTTATATTTCTTTTTGCAGTTATTTTATGAATATAAAAATCTTTATATAATTCATTTATTAAAACAGTATTATGATTTGACAGCATTACATAACAACCTCTATCAGATAAATTCTTAAATACATTAGAAAGTCTTATTTGTTCATCTTTAGAAAAACCATCTTCTGTATAACTATTGAAAGTAGAAGTATCTGAGTCATATGGAGGATCAAAATAAATAAAGTCTCCTTCTTTAGCGTCTTTAACGGCTTCTTCAAAATCAATAGATAAAATCTTGATATTATTAAAATTTAAATATGCATGAATTATACCTATATTTTGTCCCTCATAAGTATTAACTTTTAATTTCTTACCAAAAGGTACATTAAATTCACCTTTACTATTTACTCTATATAATCCATTAAAACAAGCTTTGTTCAAATATATTGTTCTAGCAGCTCTTTTATAGTCAGAAAGCCTATTAAATTTATTTTTATCTCTATCTATATTTCTAATTTTATAATAATATTCTTCTGAATGATTTGCCTCATGATGATTTAATTCATTACACATTTTAGTTAGTTTTTCTTCATCTTTAATACATCTAAATACATTTATTAATTCTTCATTACTATCATTAATAACTGCATTTTTAGGAGATAATTCAAAAAAAAGTGCTCCACCACCAACAAATGGTTCATAATAAGTATTAAAATCTTCAGGTACATATTTAATTAATTTATCAAGTATTTGTCTTTTTCCTCCTGCCCATTTAACAAATGGTTTTCCTTTTAACATAAATTACCTCCTCTTAAATTTAACTACAAGTATTATATATTATTTTTCAAATAATTGGAAGAAATATATTATTTACTTTATTATCTATTTTTATATTTATGATTAATTATACTTGAGCACCTATAATCCATTGAATCCTACTCTTTATTGTACTTGCTCTTCTATTAACTATTTCAAATGCCATATTAGGTATATATTTTTTTATAATAATATATTAGTTCTAAACCAAACTAAATATATTAATCATTAAATACTAGCAACATTAAAAATATAAGAACAAAAGACAAATTAAAATTTGTCGCTTTGGTCGTCACCAACCAAAA
>UQQI01000087.1 GCA_900543055.1 uncultured Mollicutes bacterium | reverse complement strand
TTATTAATAATATTAATTTTTTCTTTTATTAGTTTGGTTATTATAAATTTTATTTCTTTAAAAAAATATGATGATGTTATTTTAAATAATATTTATGTAGATGAGTTTGATTTAAGTGATTATGATTATAAAAGAGCTAAATCTAAGTTAGAGTTTTATGAAGACTATTTACTTAATAAAGACATAGTTTTTAAAATAAATAATAAAGAGTATAAGTATAAATTAAAAGATTTAGGTATAAAAATTGATGCAGATAAGACACTTGATGGTATTAAGAAGTATCAAAGTAAATTAAGTTTTTCTAAGAAAAATTATATAAAAAAGTATGGTAAGAAGAAAGTTTTTAATGTTTATTATAAAGTAGATGATAGTAATATTAATACTTTGATTGATACATTAAAGAAGAATGTTAATGTTAGTGTAGTTAATGGGTATTTTGATGCTAGTGACGGAGTTAAGTATGTTGCTGGAGTTGATGGCTTTACTTTAAATGAGGCTTTGGCAAAAGAAAAAATAAGTGATTATTTTGTAAACGCAGTTGATAAAGATATTGTTATTGAACTTATTGGTGATGTTGTTAACTCTACTGCAAATGAAGCATATAAGACTATTGATACTATGACATCATCTTTTATGACGAAGTTTAATGTATGGGAAGGTACTAGACCTACTAATTTAAGGGTTGCTCTTAATTATATTAATGGAGCTATAGTAGAGCCTGGAGAGATATTTTCTTATTATAAATATGCTGGTCCTTATGATAAAAAGGGTTATGTTTTCTATTATCAATTTGTTGGTAATGGAGTATGTCAGATTGCAACTACTGTTTATAATGCTGCTTTACTAGGTGGACTTCAAATTGTTAAGAGATATCCTCATGCTAAGAAGAGCGTTTATGTAGAAGGTGGACTTGATGCGACAGTTGCTAGTTATTCGAGTGGATGGAATGTAGATTTTCAATTTAAAAATACGTATAAATATCCAATTTATATAAAGGCTTATGCAGTAGGTGGGGAGGCTCATGTAGAGTTTTGGTCTAATAGTAATGCTAAAGAAGGCAAAACTTATGAAACGGAATCTGTAAGTTTAGGTGGAAGAGGATATAAGACATATTTACGTACATATAAAGATGGAAAAATGATTGATAGAAGTCTTATTGACACGACATGGTATACAGAAGATTAGGATTATAGTTCTAATCTTTTTTTTATTTCATAATATTAATTAGAAAGCGAGGAAATAATCATGGAAATGTTAAAAGTAAGTAGTAAATCCAATCCAAATAGTGTTGCTGGAGCAATTGCTAATATATTTAGAGAAAGAGGAAATGTAGAAATACAAGCGGTAGGTGCAGGAGCACTTAATCAAGCAATTAAAGCCGTGGCAATTGCAAGAGGTCGGGTTACTCCTCAAACTCAGTACTAGAAATAATTAGAAGAGGACAGGTCGCATTAGGCGAGAAACCCTATATATTAAGGTACTTTGCGAGATTCTATATCTAAAATATTTTAAAAATGAGCTAAGCATATAAACACCATTTTTGGTGTTTTTCTTTTGGAGTTGGTTTTCTTAATATAACAATTCAAGCATTAGGAGTTGCACGCATAAGGTTAATAGGAGTGACGAGCTAAAATATATTAATTTTAAATATTGAGAAAATATGATTAAAATTTATGTTATAATGTCATAGGGAGGAATCAATATGAAGATACCAGTACAAGCACTAATTATAAAAAAAATGTATGATAATTCATATGATGATTTAAGAAAAAAATATGGATTAACTATGAATGAAATTATGTTATTACTTTACTTAGACAAACATCAAATGAAAAATACAGCAAAAGAAATAGTTGATGATTTAATGACAACAAAATCACATATATCTAAATCAATTGATTCGTTAACAAAAGATAATATTATAATTAGGATACAAGATGAATATGATAGAAAAGTAATAAGATTATTTATAAACAAAAATGCTGATTATATATTAAATGATTTAAGGCAAAGAGAAAAATTGATTACTGATTCCTTAACAAAAGGAATATCTAAAGAGAATATCAAAATTTTTGAAAGTGTTTTAGAACAGATGCAAAAAAATTGTCTAAAATTATTAATAGAAGAGGAAATTTCAAAAAGTTAGCACTCAACTATTGACATTGCTAATTTATTGTGGTACAAATTAATTGTACTTAAAAAAATAGGTCTTGAAAAAAGACTATAATTTTTAAGCGATAGTTCAAAATTGAACAAATAAATAAGAACATTAACATGTTCTTAAAAAATGATTATTAGTTCAAAATTGAACAAAAAAAAGAAAGAAGGAATTATAGTGATTAAACCATTAGGTGAAAGAGTTGTAGTACGAAGAGAAAAAGAAGAAACAAAAACTGCAACTGGAATTATTTTAGGTGAGACTAACAAAGAAAAATCAAGAATAGCAACAGTAGTTGCACTTGGAACTGGAAGAATTTTAGATAATGGGAAGACAGTTCCGTTTGATGTAAAAGTTGGAGATAAAGTATTTTTAAGTAGTTATGCTGGGGATAATGAAGTAACATATGAAGGCGAAGATTTGACAATAATAGATCAAAACCAAATTTTAGCAGTAATTGAATAGGAGAGTGAAAAATATGGCTAAAGAAATTAAATTTGGAGAAGATGCAAGAAGTTCATTATTAAATGGTATCAATAAATTAGCAGATACTGTTAAAGTTACGTTAGGACCTAAAGGAAGAAACGTTGTATTGGATAGAGGCGGAACACCGTTAATTACAAATGATGGTGTTACGATTGCAAAAGAAATTACATTGGATGATAAATTTGAAAATATGGGAGCAAGTTTAGTTAAACAAGTTTCCATAAAAACAAATGATGTAGCCGGAGATGGAACAACAACTGCAACAGTACTTGCTCAATCTATGGTAAAAGAAGGAGTTAAAAATATTGCAGCTGGAGCTGATCCAATGGCTATTAAAAGAGGAATGGATAAGACATTAGAGTCATCTATAAAAGAAATTAAAAAGATTAGTTCAAAAGTCGAAGGGAAAGAAGATATTGCAAGAGTTGCGTCAATTTCAGCTAATAATAATGAAATTGGGGAATTAATTGCAGATGCAATGGAAAAAGTATCTACTGATGGTGTTATTACCCTTGAAGAATCGAGAACTTCAAATACGGAAATCGAAGTTGTAGAAGGAATGCAATTTAATAAAGGTGTTGTTTCACCATATATGATTAAAGATAAAGAAAAACAAGAAACTATAGTTGATGATCCATATATTTTAATTACAGATAAGAAAATATCAAACTTTAAGGAAATATTACCTATAATAGAACAAACAATGCAAGAAAATAAAAAATTATTTATAATTTGTGATGACATAGAAGGAGAAGCATTATCTACTATA
>UQQI01000086.1 GCA_900543055.1 uncultured Mollicutes bacterium | reverse complement strand
TAATTATATTAATATAATTATAGGTGATAATATGGAAGAGTTGGTTAATCAATTTAAATATTTAGTTGGTGGTTACTATGGTGTTAGTTTAATGGATGAGTATTCTGTTAAAGAATATGTTTTACAAGATATAGAGAATTATATCAGAGATTTTATAGAAGTTAATCCCATAGATAATTTTGACTATATGGAAGAAGCAATTAAAATTAAAGAGTGTGTAAGTGAAAAAGTTAAACTTCAAGATGCATTAATTGTATTAAATAAGATTGGTGCTTCTATGGATTTAGTTTTTTTAGTTAAGAATAGATTGAAGAAATTTACAAAAAAGTAGGTGTTAATTTGGATTATATAGATATAACTTTAGATACTGGTGTTACTAGGAGAATGGAAGTTGTTTCAACTTTTAATTTGAAACATTCTAAGTTTAATTATATTATTTACTGCGAAATAGATAAGTCACATTATTATCTTGCAAAATATATTGATAGTGTTAGTGAATTAAATACTAATTTTTCAGATGATGAGTATGAACTATGTAAAATTATTTTTGATGGAGTGGTGAAAAATGGAATTAGAGGTTAATAGAAGTCATAAAAAAATTGATTTAAAAAATTTAAAAAGAAGTAGTCGTAATATTCTTATTGGAGGAATAGTTGGATTATCTATTTTTAGTGGTGTTAATCAAACTCCAGTTTATGCAAGTTCAACTTCTATTAGTAATGATGCAAGTAGTACTAACATTGATATACCTGATGAGTACATTTCAGCTATACAAACTTGTCTTCCTAATGGAATGAGTATTGATAATATAACTAAGAGTGATTTAGAAAGACTTGATTTCTTATATTTAATGCTTGATGAAGATAGTCCGTCACTTGATTTTTTAAAGTATTGTAAAAATCTAAAAAGTCTCTCTATTAATTTAAAATGTGATGGTAATAAGTGTGGGGCTCTTAGTACAATTAATTCATTAGAGAATTTATCGGAAGTTGGAATATATAGTTTAGATAAAAATTATACTATATGTCCTTCTGATTTAGAGTTTATTAATACTTCTTCAACTTTAGAAAAATTATCTATTTCAAATTGTGATTTAACGCCAGGAGTTGAAGAAAATATTAATAAAGTAAAAGTATTTGATTATGGGTTGGATGATTATTCCAGGAGTGTTGATATTGATTTTTCTAAACTTACTAATCTTGATGAATTAGATTTATCAGATAATAAACCTTATACAGTTGCTATTTATTTAAATTCTTCTGAATATAATGAACTTGTAAATAATGGAGTTAATATTGTTTTTTCGTCAGAAGAAGATAAGAATAAATATTTAGATGCATGTAGTAGACTTGATGCGATTGTGAATAGTTTAGATGTTAATGAAAGTAGTAGTGATAAAGAAAAACTTGATGCTATTCTTATATATACTTTAGAGAATTTGGAATACGACAAAGGTGTTAGTCAAGCACTTATGAATAATGATCCTAATGTTGCTTCAATTGCTAATGGTTTTTATGAAGATGGAGCGTTATATGGTGCTCTTTATAGAGATAGTGCAATTTGTGGTAATTATGGTGCTTTAGTTGAGGCACTAAGTGATAGGTTAAGTTCTCCTGAAAAATCAACTACGATTAGTAGTTCTAACCATTTGTGGAATCTTATGGATATAGATGGTGAGAGTTATTATGTTGATGCGACATGGTTAGATCAGCAAAGTACTATGGAATTTGTTCGAAGTGAAGAAAATCCTGGAGTAATGGAAGGTGTTAGTGTTAGTGCAGCAGATGAAATTAAGTCAGGAAAAACAGATACACTTGATTGGTATATGGAAAATCCAAATTCAGAATATATTGCAACAATAGATAATGAAAAAGAGTCACATATTCCAGAGAGAAGCTTACCTGAGTATATGCCAGAAAATACGCAAGAATTTTCTCAAGCAAAAGAGATTGAAGAAGAAAGTAGCACTTCTAATGCTGAAGATATTGTTGATAAAGATGTTGAAAATAATAGAGAAGATGCATCTTCAAATACAAATAAAAAAGTAGACTCTTCTAAGAAAGTAAATATAAAAATAAATGGAAAAGTAATAGGAGCTACTATTGGTGGATTGGTAGGTGTTATGTCTGCTCTTGGTGGGGCTATTCATGTAGTAAAAAAGAAAAAAGAGATGAAAAGAAGAAAAAAGCAAGAGTTAGATAATATGTTTAAAAATGAATATAATAATTATAGTTCTTCATACAAACCTTATGGTAATTATAATGATTACTCTAGAAAATATTAATTTACAAAAATATTATTTTATATTATAATATGCGGTAAATTGAGGTGATATTGTGGGATTGCTTGGTTGGATATCATATATTGTTTTTGGAATAATAACATTTTTTATAATTAGCTTTATGGAGAATAAGTATTCATTAACTAAGTTACATAAACTAATATTTTCTAATATTTGTATGATAATAATAGCAGGAGTTTTATGTGAATTTGGTGGCTATTATACAGATAATATATTTTTACTATTTGTGTTTATGATGATTACTGATGTATTTTATAGTAATTATTTTGCTGGAAGAGATTTCTTTGATAGGGAAGAAAAGAAAATTTATTATTATATTTTATTAGTAATAAGTGGATTTATTATAAATCAAGAATTTATAAATAGAGTTAATCAAGTATTTATGACAGGAGAAGATTTAAGATTAATCTTATGGTTTTTAATAATTATATTTTTATATAAATTTATGGTTAATAATAATATTCTTGGAGAAACCCTTAAAAATAATAATAAAAAAATGAGTGTTGATTCAGTACTTGTAAGTTTTGCTAAACTGAAACATAAATTTTATGATGAATGTTTGTATGATAATAAAGATATTTCTAATATGGTTTATACTATTATGATTTATGAAAATAATAGGAGAAGTAAGTTGGTTAGAAATATAGATAATTTTAAATTTAAGATAAATGGTGAGAAGAGAAGACTTGGAATTATGCAAGTTGAGTCTAAAAAGTTTATTACTGATAGTGAGAGTATTGAGATAGTTCATAAGAAAATAAATAAATTATACGATAAGGCAAAATCATCTAAGAATAAAGATATTAGTAGTTTTGTATTTGATAGTTATAGTAAGAATGCTTCAGAAAATTTAAAATATATTTATGATATTATTTGTAAATTTTAGAAAAAGTTGTTTTAAACTCTTTTCCTTTATAGGATAATTGTTAAATAGTGTGTGTAGATACAAATAAGTGATGATTATTTATGTAGTCAACGCAGTTATGCATTGGCTTTTTTTTATTTTAATTAATCCTTTGAATATCATTATTCTGGCTTTGAATCTTTTAAATGATCTAAAATCAAAGGCTATTCTTTTGATTACTTTAATAAAGTTATGATTGCCTTCTATATAACCATTAAGATATTTAGTAGTAAATGTATTTTTAATATATGGCAAAAATTCTAATAATGTT
>UQQI01000085.1 GCA_900543055.1 uncultured Mollicutes bacterium | reverse complement strand
GGCGTAGCTTAGTTGGTTATAGCGGCCGGTTCATACCCGGCAGGTCGTAGGTTCGAATCCCACCTTCGCTACCAATAAATTAGCCCATTTGAGGGCTTTTTTTTATTGCGATTTTTTGAGAATGTATGCAAAATGTATGCAACGAGATTTTTTTAACTAGAAATAATGCTTGAAACTGGGGATTCTAATACATAATTTAAAAAGTATGGTTACAAGTAGAAAAATAATATTTAGCAATTATAATTTTAAACTTAATGAAGAAGTGGAAATTTGTTTAGATGATGTAATTGATATAAAAATTAATGACTAAACATTTTATAAAAAAGATTTCAATTAAATTGTGCTATAATATAACTAACAGAAAAATAGTAATTTGTTGTTTAGAATGGAGTAAAGAAATGATGAAGAAGCATCAAAGGCATTCGTTGGGTATAATGTAGAAATATTAGGTAACAAATTATATCAAGATCAAAGAATATTAATTAATAACAATTAAATATGACATCGTAATATTTGGATATTGCGAACTAATAAGCAGATGAAAAATTAGTCTTTTATGTTGTATAAAAGATAAGAAATAGTATTAGAAAGAAGGAAAAGAAAATGTGTACAGCAGCAACTTATAAAACGAAAGATTTTTATTTTGGAAGAACATTGGATTATGAATTTTCATATGGAGATGAAGTAACAATAACACCAAGAAACTTTGAATTTAAATTTAGAGAAGTAGATGACATTAAGAGTCATTATGCGATAATTGGAATGGCATTTGTTACTGAAGATTATCCATTATATTACGATGCAATAAACGAAAAAGGATTAGCAATAGCAGGATTAAATTTTGTTGGAAATGCTCATTATAAAGAAAAACAGGAAGGAAAAGATAATGTTGCTCAATTTGAACTGATACCATGGATTTTAAGCCAATGTTCAAATGTAAAAGAAGCTAGAAATTTGATTGAAAAAATGAATGTGTTAAATACTCCATTTAGTGATAAATTACCATTAGCTAGCTTACATTGGATTATTTCCGATAGCACACAATCAATAACTGTAGAGTCTGTTATTGATGGAATAAAAATATATGATAATCCAGTAGGGGTATTAACTAATAATCCATCTTTTGATAAGCAAATGTTTGCCTTAAATAATTATATGTATTTATCACCTAAATCTCCAGAGAATAAATTTAGTAAAGAATTAGATCTAAGTTTATATAGTAGAGGAATGGGAGCAATAGGTCTACCAGGTGATTTATCATCGCAATCAAGATTCATAAGAGTAGCGTATACTAAATTAAATTCTTTTTCTAAAGAAGATGAAAAATCAAGTGTTAGTCAATTTTTTCACATTTTAGGTAGCGTTGATCAACAAAGAGGATGTTGTGATTTAGGTGATGATAAATTTGAAATAACAATTTATACATCTTGCTGTAATGTAAATAAGGGAATTTATTATTATACAACATATGATAATCATCAAATAACAGCAGTTGATATGCACAAAGAAAATCTAGATAGTAATGTACTTATTCGTTATCCTTTGATAAAGGAAGAACAGATAAGAACTCAAAATTAATGTTTATTTATAAAGCAGATAAAAGTATTACATATAAAAATGAATTAGTATGAGGAGAAAAAATATGTGGATGGCAGTAAAAAGAGGAATTGTTGTAGCTATAGGTTTATTAATACAAATCCTATTAACATTATTTATATATTTAAAATTTGGAGAATTTATAAGTATTATTCAAGTAGTTTATGGTTTACTTAGTATTATAATTGTTTTAATGATTATCAAGTATAGTAAAAGATTAAGTAGCGATTTAATATGGATATTACTGATTATGCTTTTTCCATTAATTGGAACACTTCTATATATCATACTTAGTAATAATATGAAAAGAAGTAAAGTTTTAAAGAGTATTAATGAAAATATAGAAAACGGTCAAAAATACTTAATACAAGATGAATTTATAAAAAAAGAAATAGATACTAAAAATTTAGGACAATTAAAATATATAAGTGAATTTGCAGGATTTCCTGTAACGAAAAACAATGAGATAAACTATTATTCTCTTGGGGATGACGTTTATCCTGTTATGTTAGAAGAACTAAAAAAAGCCAAAAAATTTATTTTTATAGAATATTTCATTATTAATAATGGTACTATGTGGCAAGGAATTTTAGATATATTAAAAGAAAAAGCAAATTCAGGACTAGATGTAAGAGTATTATATGATGATATGGGTTCTGTTGCTATGCTACCTAGTAATTATCCAAAGTTTCTGGAAAAATATGGAATAAAATGTATGCAATTTAATAAATTATCGCCATTTGCAGGTATTATTATGAATAATAGAGATCATAGAAAAATGATGATAATTGATGGACATACTGCTTTTTCTGGTGGAATTAATATTTCAGATGAATATATAAATATAAATAGTAAATTAGGAGTATGGAAAGATAATGGAATTAGGATAAAAGGCGAAGCTGTTTGGAATTTTACTGTTATGTTTCTAGAAATGTGGAATTCATTTAAAAAAGAAGATAATGATTATAATAAATACAAATATAATTTTACTGAAAAGTATAAGGAAAATGGTTTCGTTGTACCTTATGGGGAAAGTCCATTAGATGATGTTATAACCGGCGAAGATATTTATCAAAATATTATCAATCAATCGAAAAAGTATGTATATATTTATACACCTTATTTAATTATTGATACAGATATGATAAATAGTTTAATCTTAGCAGCGAGAAGAGGAGTAGATGTAAGAATTATTGTTCCTGGAATACCCGATAAAAAAATCGTATATGATTTAACCTCATCCTATTTTTATACATTAATTAAAGGTGGAGTAAAAATTTATACTTATACGAATGGTTTTGTACATAGCAAAGTATTTTTATCCGATGATGAAATAGCAACTGTAGGGACAATAAACTTAGATTATAGAAGTTTATATTTACATTTTGAGTGTGGTATTTATATGAAGGATACAAATGTAATAAAAGATATCAAAAAAGATTTTGAGGATTCCTTTAAAGAATCACATAAAGTAGAGGAAAAAGAATCAAAAACTGGTTTATTTAAAGGATTATGGCAAGCTATTTTAAGATTATTTGCTCCAATGATGTAAACGATATAATAAAATTAGATAAATAAAAATTATAACTTGTTGAGCAAGTCATTAAAATGATTTGCTTTTTTTCATGATATAATATATAGTGTAAACAAAGCAAAAAATAGTAATTTGAAATGGAGATTTATATGAAAAAGAATATTTTATATTTTATAGCAGTAGTATTATCATTATTAATAACTTTTGTATTTTTTGAGTTAATGAGTTGGTATCATTTTGGGGATATTCCAACAAAAGTTGTTTTAGTTAGATTAATCGCTTTTTTTCTTGTTGTTGCAGGATTGTTAATTTCAATTGTTGCGTTTATAAATAAAAAGAAAATTAAATAATAAATTACAAGTATACTTTAAGATGTAAATAATTTAATATTTATATCTTATTTTTT
>UQQI01000084.1 GCA_900543055.1 uncultured Mollicutes bacterium | reverse complement strand
ATAATATCTTATATTTTTTTTCTTAAGAGTCTTAATTAAGTCTTTTTCTAAATAATTATAACTACCTACATTAAATATAACTTTATTTACACTTATGCTTTCTACTATTTTCTTTGCTTCTCCCATATGGTCTTTATCTCCATGACTAAGTATTAAATAATCAAGTTTTTTTATACCATTACTTTTTAAAACTGGATAAACGGCATTAAAAAATATTTCTCCATCTTTATTAGAACTATATGATGTATCTCCTCCTGTATCTATTAATATATTTTTTCTATTTAAATGAATTAAGATAGAGTCTCCTTGTCCAACATCAATTATATCTATATAGTTATTATTAATAATTATGGGAATTGAAAAGTGAACTGTTAATAATATTAATAAGATATATAAGTATTCTTTCTTATTTCTAAATATGTATATTAGTATGATGATAAAATATATTATATAAACTATATCAGGTAATTTTATAAAAACTAGTTTTAGAGTGTTTATTTTAGAAAAAAATGTTGATGTTTTTTCAAGTATTATTATAAATATATTATAAATTATATTTAGTTTTGGTAGTATTATGACAAGTAATGACATAGGAAATATTACTATACTTACTAGTGGTACATAGAAGAGATTATATATTATACTTAGTATATTTATTTGGTAAAAATTACGTATTGTTATTGGAATACTTACTATAAAAGATATAATTGATACTTTTAATAAACTTTTTATATAGTTATTACTTTGAAGGGTACTTGAAAGACTTATTAGAGAAAGACTTATTAAATAAGAATATTGAAATGCTATGTCAAATAAGTAATTTGGATTTATAAGTAATGATAAAGATATAATGAATAAATAGATATTTACTGGTTTTATATAAAAATAATAGAGTTTATTTAGTGTAAAAAATATATAGAACAATATTCCTCGTAGAATTGATGGAGTAATACCTACTATTATTAAATAATTTATTAGAAATATAGTTATTATAAAATATTCTTGTTCTTCACTTATTTTAGTTTTTTTTAATAACTTGGATAACATGCCAGTAAGTAGAGTTATATGCATACCACTTATTGCGAATAAATGACTTATTCCATTTTCTTGATAACTTCTTATGACATCTTTATCTAAATATTTCTTATCTCCTAAAATAAAAGTATAGAGATATCTATTTGGAATTCTTTTTATAATTATTTTTTTAATTTCATAAAATATATTTTTATTATTTTTTAGTTTTATGATAGATGTTGCTTGTACTTTGAAATAAATATTTTTTCTTTCTAAGTATTTTTTATAATTAAATAAATATTGACTTTTTGGAGAGGCAGGCTTAGTAAATTCGCCTATTACTAAAATTTTATCTCCTAAGTTAATGTTTATTTGTTCTTTATCTTTTTTATAATAAGTTACTATTAAATCTTCCTTTGCTTTTAGAGTTATATCTACTTTGTCATCTATTATATGAATGTCTTTTACTATACCTTCTATATTTTTTGTATTTGTGTTACAAATTGATTTCTTAACTATACTCAATCTAAATATAGTAAGTAATATTACTAAAGTAAATATTATATAAAATAAAGTATCATGTAGTAATATTTTCCTTAATTTTAGCAAATAAGCTATCTCCTATTCCAGATACATTTTTTATATCCTCTATTGTTTTAAATAGACCATTTTCTTCACGATATTTTATTATATCTTCTGCTTTAGAGTCTCCTATACCAGTTAAAGTCATTAATTCTTCTTTTGTTGCTGTGTTTATTGATACTTTACCACTTGTTTTTACCGAATCTGTAATACAGGCATCATTTTTTAGAGCATTTTCATCTTTTTTAATACATTTTTCTTGAACAATTTTTTCTGTTTCTTTTGTTTTTTCAAAGTCTTTTACTTCACTTTTACTATAAATTATTATGACCATTTCATCTGTTATTTTTTTACTTAGATTAATAACAGAGGTATCCGCATTTTCTGTTAAGCCTCCTGACATTTCTATAACATCAATTACTCTAGAATTACTTTTTAAAGTATATATTCCTGGAGTTAGTATTTCTCCCTTAATATCAACTTTATAGTTTTCAATATTTTCTTTTTTTGATTTCTTTTTTAAAGAGTTAGTAGCTGTAGATACTACGAGGTCACTTTTATCTTTTTTATCACTTTGAAACATAAATATTGTAAGTATTGTTCCTCCTACCAGTAAAAATAAAATAAATATTCCTATTACTATTTGTTTTCTATAACGATATTTGAATGTAATAATTAACACCTCCTATCTTATTATTCATAAAAAAAAAGAAATTTTTTGTAATTTCTCTCATAATCTATATTTTTTCTTTTTCATCTGTTTTACTTTTTTAACAACAGGTGGGTTTTCAATTATTTCTTCTTCATCTGAAACACCTATAGGTACTTTTTCCATAAGTAAGTTTTCGACTGCAGTAATATCGTCAGTTACTACTCTTCCACCAGCACTTTGAAAGTTTCCTCCGCCATAGGCTTGCTCCATAATTTTACCTACATTTACTTTTTTTCCGCCTCTTGCAGATATATGCACTGTTTCTTCATCAACATATCCTAAAGCGAATGAGGCATCAATTCCATTAAATTTCATCATTCTATCAGCAGCTTTTGCATAATCTTCTTTTAAATAAATAGTTTTAGGATTTGCTCTATCTAGTGTAAAAGAAACTGTTATTGGTGCAAGAGAATCAGTATATTTCTTTATTATTGTTCCATTTATTATTAGATTTGATATTCTACAATAATTTTCAAACTCTTCTAAAAATAAATTGTTTACATAGTCAATGTCAGCACCTCTTACAAGTAGTTTTTCAGCAACATCATGTGTTGTTGATGTTGTGTTTTGTTTAAATCTCTTAGTATCTAAGCTTATACCTGCTAGTAAATAATTTGCAACTCTACTAGAGTATTTTATTTTTCCCATATTAAGAAGTCTTGCAACTATTTCTGAGGCACTTGATGTCGACTGATCAATATATTCTAAATCTGATTTTATAGAATGCTCATCCTTTGTGTGGTGATCAATTACAATAACTTTTCTAAATTTATCCAACTCTTCTTTTAGGGAAATTAAACTTTTTTTATTTGTGTCTGTTACAATTAAGATAGAATTATCATTAACCTTTTTTCTAAACTCTTCCTTATTAATAATTCTTACAATATCTCTATTATCATCTATTATTTTCTTTACACCAGGTTCTATTTTAGATTCATCATCATCAACAATAATATATGCATTCTTATCATTTTGAACTGCCCAAACATATAGACCAAATGCTGAACCTATCGCATCAAAGTCTGGCTCATTGTGTCCCATAACAAAAACACTAGAACTTTTTTTTAATTCCATTTCTAATTTTGATTTAAATTCTCTAAGATTTAATTCAGCCATTTCAACCGCTCCCTCTCACCAATTAAAAAACCGACTATATTATAACACTCAACCATGTAAAAATCAAAGAACAAATGACAATTTTTAATTTATCACTTTGATTGTCACCAACCAAAATTCCTACTTCATAGATAGAGTAACCTCTATTCTTCATAGGC
>UQQI01000083.1 GCA_900543055.1 uncultured Mollicutes bacterium | reverse complement strand
AGTTAGTTAAATAGTATAATGCAATTTATATAAAATTATTGAATTTACAAGATAAAATGCAATATTTTATCTTGTTTTTTTATAGTTTTTTAGTAAAATATTTATTAAAAAAGGAAATCATTGCACACGAAAAAGATTTTTGAAGTATTTTTCAAAAATTAAATGCAATTTATATTGTTGTATTTTTATCAATTGTTTTCTTTTTTATTGTTACTTATTTAATAATTTGTAACTTAAATTTATTTCATCTTTTGGGATTTGCTTAAGATGAAATTTGTTAGTAGTATCAATTCCATATTCTTTTAGGAAATTCAAATATGGTGTTTGATAATCTAAACTTTTGCGTCGAACGTTATTGATATTATTCATCATGTCAGTAACGTTCTTTTTAGTTAAATTATCAAAAGTTATTCCCTTTGGTATTATGTATCTTATAAATTCGTGATTTCTTTCTATACCACCTTTTTGCCAAGATGAATATGATTCTGTATAAAATACATTGATTAGTTTTTCTCCTGACTCTTTATTGAATTCAATATCTTCGGGCTTAGAAAACTCCCAACCATTATCAGTTAATATAACTTCAAATAATACCTTATATAAATTATCGCCAATTTCTTTTCTTATATTATCAAATACTTTAGTTACTTCGGATGGTTTATATTTTTTTATTAAGAACATTAACATAAGTTTTGATTTTCTAAAATATAATGTCATAATACATTTTTTATCTTCAAACTTTCCAATTACAGTATCCATCTCAACAATACTACAATTAGGATTATTTTTGGTATATTCCTCGAAATCTGTGATTCTTCTCCCTTTTTTTATAACATTATCTTTGGTTATAGTTTTTATTTTTTCACTCTTGTTTCTAGGCTTATAACTAAATGATCTAGCAAGCATTTCATCATTAATACTAGAAAAATAACCTTTATGTACATATTTATAAAATGATTGGATAGACTTAGGAAATTTATCTTCAATATTTTTGAAAATATGTAGAATTGGCTGATTCTTATCTTTTATTTTGTCTTTAAAGTAATCGTTCCAATATTCAACTTCATCAATTGACATATCAATTCCAATTCTAGAATATTTAAGTTTATCTTCATAGTCTTTTTGAGCATGTTTATAGTTATAATAGTATCTATTTTTATTACAATGTACTTTTTTAGAACAGTTAAAACAAACGAATGGATACTTACTTGTTTTATAACATTCTTCTTTTTTATTATCAGAAATTCTTCTATTTTTAATTTCTCTAGAAATAGTAGATGGTTCAACTTCAATAGCTCTAGCAATATCTTTTAACTTATAGTTTTGTCTTAATAATTCTTCAATTAATATTCTATCTTCAATAGTTAATCTATTCTTTTTCATTGTTTTACTTCCTTTCAAAACACCCATGTAAATGGTAAAATAAAATGTAGGAATTCGGTAAAAAATTTTGTTGGTTTTCCTACATTTTTTATATGTTAAAATATACATCCGAAAGGATGTGTAAAAAATGATACAAACAATAAAGGAGATGATAAGATTGAATATCAAACCTAATTTTGCTGCATTAGGTCGTGAATATGAATGTGATTATAGAACAGCTAAAATAAGATACTATGAAGAATTAAATAAAGAAAAAGGAATTGAACCTATAATAAAAACAAGAAAACATATAGTAGATGACTATAAAGATATTATTATAAATAAATTAGAAACAATACCTGGAATCAGTGCATACTCAATTTACTATTTTTTAAAAGTAGAAAAAAATTACAAAGGATCATATGAATCAATAAAAAACTTTGTAAGAATGAATAAAGATAAAAGAAAACAACCTGCATCTATAAGAGTTGAACCTATAATTGGAAAATCTGCTCAGGTTGATTGGAAAGAAGATTTTAAATTAATAAGTAAAAATGGAGAAATATTTATTATTAATTTATTTTTAATGCGACTCCATTATAGTAAGAAATTTTATGCAAGATTAACAATAGACAAAAAAAGAGATGAAGTTAAAACTTGCATAATAGAATCTCTAGAATATTTTAATGGTACCCCTAGAGAAATATGGTTTGATAATATGGCAACAGTAATGGTTAGAGAAGGAAAACATAAGAAAGTTCATAATGAAATAAAACAATTAGGAAGTGATATAGGATTTCAACCAATACTATGTCAATCAAGAAGGCCAAAAACTAAAGGAACCGTTGAAAATTTAGCCAAACTGTGTGATAGATTACTTTCATATAATAATGAATTTGAAACATTAGATGATTTAATAAAAATAGTAAATAAATTTAATGAAGAATGTGGAAAAGAAAAGTCACAAGCACATAATAAAATTGTTAATGAAGTATTTGAGGACGAAAAAAAATATCTAATACCACTTCCAAATAAAAATATACTTGAAAGATATAAACAAACAGTTGAATACAGAAAAGTTACACAAGATTCAATGATTGTTTATAGAGGTAATAGATATTCAGTTCCGACTCGATTTATAGGTTCTTACTTAGGAATAAGAATAATAGATAATCAAGTCAATATATATGATAACACAGAACTCGTAAGGTGTCATATGATTAGTAAAAATAATTTGAATTATAATGATAAAGATAAAATAGAAATATTAAAAAGTGATTTACTATTTGGATTAAATGATGATGAAATAAAAAATAAAATTGAAAATACAGATTTACAAGTATATGATTTTTTGAAAGGAATGAATTAGATGTTAAATGAAACAATAAATATATTAAGTGATTTAAACTTATATGGTTTAAAAAATAGTATAAGCAATGAAATAGATTATATAACTAACAATAACTTACCATTTTTAGAAGGGTTAAATCATTTTTTAAAGAATGAATTAAAATATAGAGAAATAAATCGTGCAGAAGCAAATATTAAAGTAGCACATTTTCCTTATATAAAAGAAATTAAAGATTTTGATTTTGATTATCAACCAAGTATAAATAAGGATGTAATAAATGATTTAGCTACATTAAGATTTATAGAAGAAAAGAAAAATGTATTATTTATGGGTAATCCTGGAGTTGGCAAAACTCACCTAGCAACAGCATTAGGAATAGAAGCAGCAAAAAAAAGAAACTCAGTTTATTTTATAAGTTGTAATGATTTGATTACAAATTTAAGTAATGCATTTAAAGAAAATAGATTAGAAAGTAAAATTAAATTTTATTGTAAATATAAATTACTTATTATTGATGAAATTGGATACTTACCAATTACAAAAGATGAAGCAAACATATTTTTTCAACTTATAGCAAAAAGATACGAAAATAAACCAACGATAATAACAACAAATCAACCTTTTTCTAAATGGGGAGAAGTATTTGGAGATGCAACTATAGCATCAGCAATAATAGATAGACTTGTACATCATTCGGTAATTATGAATATTAAAGGAAAATCTTACAGAATAAAAGATTTAATCCAGGCAGATTTAGATGAAGAAAAAAAGTAGCAAAAAGCTACATTTTGAATTTACCAAAAACCTACAATTTTTTTTACCAAAAACCTACAAAAGTATTTGACATTTACAACCCATAAGAAAACAATTGACAAGAGTATATTAAACAGCATTAAAAGACTAAATGCAATTCATAAAATATTTACCTTAAGAAATTGCATTTAAGTGTTTAAGTAATATT
>UQQI01000082.1 GCA_900543055.1 uncultured Mollicutes bacterium | reverse complement strand
TTTATAGTTAACTCAATTATACGACTTAAGTCTTTTTTTATATATAATTTGTTTCACATCAATTGTATAACAACAAAATAGTATCTTAGGAAAGGTCTTGTTAATTGACTTTTCCTTTTTATAATGATAAACTAAAATGGTATAATATAGTAGTGGAGGAAGCATATGGAATTTGATATAGAAAATGAAAAAGTATTGATGGAAAAAGATGGAAGAACAGTGGAATGTGATGTTTTGTTCACTTTTGATTGTGAAGATACATTGAAGTCATATGTAGGATATACTGACAATGATATTGCGTCAAATGGAAGAAAAAATATTTATGTTTCTAGTTATAATCCACTAGGATCTGTTGTTACTTTAGAAAGTATCACAGATACAAAAGAACTAGATATGATAAATGATGTTTTACAACAAATAGATAGAGAAAGTAATAATTGAGGTGGTGTAACATATGAATAATTCTGAACTAGAAAAAGCATATGATGAATATGAAAAATTATTAGATGAGAAAAATTATTTAGAGCAAGATTTAGCAGATTTAGGAGAAAGAAAAGGAAATGCGCCTAAAGAAGAATTCGATAAAGTAAAAGAAAAATTAAATGCTATTTATGATAAGATAGAAAAAGTTGGAGAAAAGATTGCTGAACTTTCAAAAGATAATGACGAATCTAATGAAAAAGATGAAGATAGTGTAGAAGATAGAGAGGAAAATATCAATAATAAGATTTCTTCAAATCTAATTGTTGAATTTGAAGAGCGAGAAAAAGAAATCTATGAAGGAACTTTTATCTTAGATGGATTAAGAATGAGTGAAGAAGAACAAAAACAAAAGATTATTGATATGATGAAAAAAGACGGAGTAGAAATTAAAAATCCTGATAATCTAATTATTAGTTACGAAGGAGCCGATGATGATTATGGAATAAGTGAGACTCAAACTACTAGATTTGTTGTAAAAGAAAAGAAAGTTGTTCCTGTTCAATATAGAGTAAGTAAAGAAGAAATTTATCGAGGTACATATATTTTAGATGGTCCAAGAATTAGTGAAAAACAACAAAGAGAAAGAATTTATAACATGATGAGAGAAGCTGGTGTTCAAGTTGATGATATAGATAGTCTTGATATTAGATATGAAGGTGCAAATGATAACGATGGAATAAGTGAGACTCAAACTAGTGAAGTTGTAGTTTATAGAGTATCTAAAGAAGAAGTTGCAGAACTTACTAATGACTTAGAATCAGAAGATAAAAATAGACTTGGTAGAGATGATGAAATTTCCTTTGAATTAGAATCAGCAGATGATAAGAATAGTAATGAAATACAAAAGGATGAGAATATGAAGAGTGAAGAAAAAGAAGTATTAACATCTATTGTATATGAATTAGAAGAGGGGTATAAAGACATATATGAAGGAACATTTGCTTTAGATGGATTAAGAATGTCTGAGAAAGAACAAAAACAAAAGATTATTGATATGATGAAAAAAGATGGTGTAGAAGTTAAGAATCCAGATAATCTAATTATTGGCTATGAAGGAGCAGATGATGACTACGGAATAAGTGAGACTCAAACTACTAAATTTGTTGTTAGAGAAAAAACTAAATATAAAGTTCCATATAAAGTTACAGAAGAAGAAATTTATCGAGGTACATACATTTTGGATGGTCCAAGGATTAGTGAAGAAGAACAAAAGGAAAGAATTTATAACATGATGAGAGAAGCTGGAATTCAAGTTGATGATAAAGATAGTCTTGATATTAGATATGAAGGGGCAAGTGATGATGAAGGAATAAGTGAGACTCAAACTAGTGAAGTAGTAGTTTACAGAGTATCTAAAGAAAAAGTAGAATCAACTGAACTTCCAAAAGAAGAAGATTTAAGCACTAATTTAAAATCTGAATTGTCTGAAATTAAAGAATTAAAAGAACAATTAAAATCTATTAGTAGTGATGTCGAAAGAGAAGAACTAATTTCTAAAATATCAGAAAAACTTTCTAATTTAGAGAAAAAAGTAGATACAGTAGAAGATGATTTCTCTAAGGAGTTATTAGAGATTGAAAAAAATATAAAAGATGCTGAAAAAGTTTTAAAAGAAGATTTAGAAAAATATGAGCAATCATATGAGAAACTAAAGAGTATAATTACTGAGTATAATAAGAAAAAAGAAGAAGCAGATATACTTACAGACGAAGAATTAGATAAATTAAATGATGAGTATAATGCAGCTAAAATGGTTGAAAATGATAATGCCAAACAAATTAAGAGTGAAATAGATATATTTAAGAAAAACTTATCTTCTTTAAAAAGAAAGAGAACTGCAATAAAGAAAGATATAATGAATGCTAATGCTTTAGGGTTATCTGTTAATGAATATAAAGAAATAACTAGTACATTAGCTAAGAGAAAAATATTAGATGAGGTTCTATCACGAAAAGGTCTTACAGATATTATTAATATTTCTGCAAAGAAAAGAACTAAAGAACAAAAAGCAACATTAAAGCAAGCCAAAACTGATGTTTTAAATGAAATAGCTGAATTTGAAAGAAATAGTGCTTCTAAAGTTTCAGCACTTGATGCAATTGTTGCTTTATATAATATCGATTCTAAAGTGATTGAGGCTGTAAAACCTAGAAATGTAAAAGTTAAAAAAGATGAATTAATGGTTATTAATGATAATTCTAAGAAATTACCTGCTAGAATAAATAATACTGTTGCAAACAATGGTTTAAATAATGATACTCCATTAAGAGCTCCTGAAGATATGGTTATTGTTAATGAAATAAAACAAAATGAAAATAATTCAGAAAAACCTATATACGAAGGTGTGCTTGCAAATGATCCTATTAGGAGAAGTAATGCAGAAATAAAGCAAGCAATTTTAAACGAAATGATTGCTAACGGAGTAGATGTAGACTCAATTGATGATTTTGATTTAGAAATTGAACCAGTTGAAGATAATAATGGTATAAGTGATTCATTATATAATAATTATAAGGTTTATAGAAAAGATAGAGAAAAGTCTAGTGATGATGGTAGACAGTTGCCGGCTGAAGTGGATAATAGTAAGCAATTACCTTCAGTAGTAGATGATAAAAATATAACAGAAGAAGAGGACTTAGAATTTGAAGAAGGAAAAGGTTTAACAGAAAAATATAGAATTTATGTTGATAGTGAAAATAATTCCATTTGTTATGTCCCAATTCCTACAATAGAAAGATTTGGTATTGCAAATCATGGTATGAATATAAAAGTTGATGGTATTACATGTAATAGAATTAGTTTAGATGCTGCTAGGTATATAATTGAAAATGCAAATAATGATTATTCTCCATATGAAGTAGAAATTAGAAGTATTCCTAGTATTAAAGATTTTAATGAAAATGATGTAAACGAAAGAATTGATATATTAACTGATGAAAATACAGGAAATAAATATGCAAGAAAATATGCATTTACAAGATTTAATTTGGATAGAGACGACAGTACTTTACAAAGAGTAGATGGAGCAGCATGGTATAGAATAAGTGATGAGGATGAAAAATTTATTAGAGGTAACGCAAATAATGATTATTCTCCATATGTAGTTGAAGATATTAGTAGAGAATTAAAACCTATTATTCCAGAACCTGTACAACCAACAACTACACCAGTATACAATAGCAATGAAGTAAATGAAAGAATTGATATATTAACTGATGAAAATACAGGAAATAAATATGCAAGAAAAT
>UQQI01000081.1 GCA_900543055.1 uncultured Mollicutes bacterium | reverse complement strand
GTTATAGTAATGTTATTATTCTTAGTAGTAGTAATTCATAAAGAGGAAAATAAAGTAGATTATGTATATAATAAATTTTTATTAGAAAGGTTTTTAAATAAATATCAGTTTAAGAATAAAAAAATAATTTATAATATTAATAACTTCTATAAAAATAAAGAGAATATTTATAAAGAAAAAGGCACTTTTTATACTGAAAAGGAAGTTTTAGAAAAAAAATATAATTTTTTTTACAAAAATCGTTGACTTTTTAAAAATTACTATGCTATAATCAATTTGTCGCTTGTGAAAGAGATAAAAAAATTAAGTATGGGGCATTAGCTCAGCTGGGAGAGCGCCACGTTTGCACCGTGGAGGTCAGCGGTTCGATCCCGCTATGCTCCACCATATTGATATTCAACGTTGATAAATTCAACGTTTTTATTTTTATTAAAATTTGTGAGGAAATATGAATCAAGAAAAAACAGGTAAATTTATAAAACAAATTAGAATAAATAATAATTTAACACAGAAAGAATTTGCAGATAAATATAAAGTAACTTATCAAGCAGTATCCAAATGGGAAAGAGGAATAAATTTACCAGATAATAGTTTACTAAAGCAAATAAGTAGTGACTTTAATGTTTCTTTAGATGAATTATATAATGGTGAATTTAGAAAAAAACAAAAAAATAGCAAAAAAAACCATATTATTTTAATTTCTATAATAATATTAATAATGATTTTTACAATAATTTTAATAACAAAAATTAACAATTCATTTGAAGTAAAAACAATATCAAGTGTATGTAAAGATTTTGAGGTAGAAGGAACAATATCTTATGATAGAAAAAAGTCTATTATATATATTTCTAATATTAAATATTGTGGAATAAATGATGATACAAAGTATAAAAAAATAGAATGTAATTTATACCAAAATAACAAGGAAAAAAACATAAAATTAAAAGCAATTAATTATAATAAAAAAACAACCTTAGATGAATTTTTAAAAGATATAAAAATAAGTAACTTAGATTTAAAAAATAATTGTAAAAAATATAATAATAATACTTTTTATTTAGTAATAAATGCTTATTTAGAAGAAAATAAATTTATTACATATAAAGTACCTTTAAAACTAAATAATTGTAATTAATAGAACTAAATAAAAAGTTTAGTTAATTTCAACTTGAAAGTTATTAACTTTCTTTTTTTCTTTTATTAAATTATATATAGACGAAAAGAGTTTAATAAATGAAAAAGAAATTAATAATCATAATTACTATTTTTATTATAATGGTTTCTATAGTAGGAATTTATTTAATAGTAAATATAAAAGATGAATTACCAAAACCTGAATTATCTAGTGGACAGAGGGGAACTCTCGGTATAGATAAGAATATTAATGAGAAAACAATAGATAAATATCTTGATAGAAAAGATAGTGTATACTATGATGTAAGAATGTTAAAAGATGAAGCCGATTGGGAAAAAATAGTAGGAGAAGGTTATATATGGAAATCTTTATTTACAAATAATAATGGAAATTATAAAAGCAACTATAAAGAATCATTAGAAATTTTAGAATATTTTTTTTCGAAAAATAAAAATATATTTTTAATGTGTGGAGGCGGAGGATACGCAGGGCAAACAAAAATTTATTGGTATCACTAGGATGGGATGAAAATAAAATATATGATGTAGGTGGTTACTGGTATTATAGTGGAAAAAATAATATTAAAGTAAAAGTAAAAAGAAATAAAAAGGATACATATGACTTTTGGAAAGTGACATATCACAATATTGATTTTACTACATTAACAGGAGAATAAAATGAAAAATAAAAAAAGTATAATAATAGTAATAGTTATAATTATCAGTATAATTATCTTAACTTTTTTTGGATATATATGTAAAAAAGAAAAGTTTTATTTAGAAGATAATTATTATAATTATGATATGAAAAAAGTAAGTTATAGTGATATAAATAAATTAGAAAAAGAAAAAAAGTCATTTATTTTATTAACATATAACCCATATTGCTCATTAAAAATACCATGTGATAAGATTTTTGAAGAATATGCTAAAAATAAAAATATAACAATTCTAACTATTCCATTCGATAAATTTAAAAGGACAGAGTATTATAAAACAGTAAAATATGCACTATCAGTAATAATAATTAGTAAGGGAAGGATAATAACTTATTTAGATGCTGAAAAAGATAAAGATATTAAATTATATCAAGATACAAATAAATATGGAAATTGGATAGAAAAATATATTAAGTTAAAATAAATAGTGACATATATATTACCTCTATATATAATAGAATACATTTAGAGGTGATTTTATGTGTTTATATTATATAACAACAAATAAGGGTAAATTTAAGCGAGTAGAAGATTTATGTAGAATATATAGTATTGATGTAATAGAGGTTAATAAAGATATAGATGAATTAGAAATAAATAAAGTAGAAGAAGTATCAAAAGATAAAGCACAAAAAGCATATAACATTGTACATGGACCATGTTTTGTAGAAGATAGTGGATTCTATATTGAAGGTTATCCTGGAAAAAAAGATTATCCAGGTACTCTTGTTAAAAGAAGTGGAATAAGTACCAATATAGAAGAACTACTTGAAGTAATGAAAGATGTTGAAAATAGAAATTGCTACTTTGCAAGTTGTGTAACATATTATGATGGAGTAGAGTATAAACAATTTTTATCCTACTCAAAAGGAATCTTATCAAAAGAAAAGAAAGGTATATTGCCAGAAAAAGCAAGGTCTAGATTA
Organism: uncultured Mollicutes bacterium; assembly: GCA_900543055.1. Taxonomy (GTDB): domain Bacteria; phylum Bacillota_I; class Bacilli_A; order RF39; family UBA660; genus UBA3789. The sequence goes on along the minus strand of UQQI01000081.1, from coordinate 983 downwards.
TGGGAAGTCTTCATTCCAGAAGGTTTTACTAAGACATTAGCAGAAATGACTAATGAAGAAAGAGAATTAAGAAACAAGAAAACACATTCGGCATTTAGTCAATTTATGACCTGGTATGTGTCAAACAAAAATAAAAATTCAGAAAAAAGAAAAAAAGTCTTTGCAAAAACTAAAAAAGATGATATGATGTAAATGGATAAATTGTGTATTTTAGATTAATTTCTTAATCAAAGGAATCTTTATCTTTTTATCACGCGTTGACAAAGATTTATAATTTATCTAGGAAGAAATTAGATTTCTTCTTTTTTTTTCACAAAAAATAGAAAAACCTCGAATAATAAGATAGGAGGTGAAAGTAATACTCAATGAAAATTGTCATGCAGGACGGAATAAAAGATTGTGGTATTTGCTGTCTCTTATCTATTATTAGATTTTATGGAGGAGAAGTATCTAAGGAATATTTAAGAGAACTAACAAATACTACAAAAGATGGAGTTACTTTATATAACTTATTAGAAGCAAGCAAAGTTATAGGATTTGAAAGTCAAGGAATGAGTGGAAAAATAGAAAATATAAATGTAAATAACTTACCATGTATCGTTCATTTTATTGTAAATAAGAATTACCAACACTTTGTTGTTTTATATGAAATAAATAAAAAAAGTAAGAAAGTAACAATAATGGATCCTGCTAAAGGAAAGAAAATAATATCTTTTTCTGAATTTAATTTACTAACTAGTAATAATTATTTATTCTTAAAACCCTATAAAACATTACCTGTAATAAAGAAAAATAAAGTTATTACAAAACTTATAAAAGAAAGTATAAAAAGTAATAAAAAAACATACATTACCATTACACTTTTAACAATCATATATCTAATAGAAAATATACTCACATCTTACAATTTTAAATACTTTTTAGAATACTCTATAAATATAAGTTTAAGTAATAATATTCTTTATATAACTATCATTTTACTA
>UQQI01000080.1 GCA_900543055.1 uncultured Mollicutes bacterium | reverse complement strand
GAAAAAAAGTGCATATAGAGTTAAACACTCTACACACACTAAAAATTATATATCCGAAAAAAACTGCTATTTTTAGCAGTTTTAATTTTCTTCTATATTAATATTTGAAAGTATATTTATAAAATATTGTACTTCTTTAGGTAAGTTATTGTTTTTATGGTATATGATACTTAGATTTCTACTCTCTAGTTCTTCTTTTACTTTTATTTCAAATAATTCTTTATTATTTAATTCTTCTTTTATAAATTCCTTTGTTAATATACTTATACCCAGTCCTTCTTTAACAAAATTGGTTATTAATGATGTACCTAATACTTCCATAGATGGAGTTATATTTAAATTATATTTTTTAAATAAATCTTTTGCATACTCATGAGTAGTTGCTCCTTTAGCACTTATAATATATGGATAGTTTTCTATTTCTTTAATACTTATTCTTTTATTTAATAATTTTTTATATTTACTATTACATACAAAGATTGGATGTAGTTTTTTCTTAATTATTATTTGTTCATAGTCATCACTTAAGTTATCTATATAATAGCCAACTGCAGCATCTGCTTCTTTGTTTCTTAACTTTTCCTTTACTCCTTCAATGCTAGTTTCTGAAAAGTTTATTTTTATATATGGATATTTATCTATAAATAATGATACATATGGTAAAACTACTTTTTCAGTTAAAATCTTTCCTACAACTAAATTTATTGTTTTCGTTTCACTTATTTCTTTTATTGTTCCATTCATAATACTTAATACTTTTTTGAGGCTTCATATAACTTTAAGCCATCTTCTGTTAATTTTACTCCTTTTTTACTTCTTATAAATAAATTACAATTTAATTGTTTTTCTAAATTTTTAATTGCTTTAGATACAGCAGGTTGTGTGGTTATTAATATTTCGCTTGCTTTGGTAATGTTTTGATATTTTGCTACTACACTAAATGTTTTTATTAAGTCTAAGTTAATATTCATAAAATTCCCACATAATTTGTTATATATTATATAATTTTTTTTAGTGTTAAACAATAAAAATAGTTGTTTTATTCATGAAAAATAGTTATGGATAATATGAAGTATTGTCATTTTACATGAGCAATATTCGACTTTATAATCGAAATTAGTGATGGGACATGAGTGTTTCACAGAGGGAGGAAATGTTATGTTAAGATTATTAAGTCCATGAATATTTAGAGAGGGACCAAAAGAATATGCATTACCAATGTTTGCTTTCGTAGATATTGATGATGTTTTTAAGAATTGGGATTTATATAATTGTACATATAAGTTTTTATTACCTGTTTCAGTAGGTGATTTTAAAGAAATTAATGTACCTGCTTGTTTTTCAAATAATCCGGATGTTTTAAGAGAGTTTTATGAAGAACAAAAAATAAAAAATAAAAGAAAAGCTTTTATTATTTCTGATTTCTTAGTAACTGATTTAGATAAATTAAGTTATTCTGGAATTATAAATACTTCATCTGTTAAAGATGGTAAAGGTATAGTTGGTAAAAGTACAATTATTAGTTTAACTTATAAGAATCCTATTTTAACTTATGCTAATGAGGGAATATCACCAAGAGATTTAAAGGCTGATGTTGAGGCAACATACGATAGGGTTAGTGATATGGAACATTCAATTCCAAAAATTGTAAATAAAAGTGATAAACCTATATCATTTAGTCACAATATTTTAGTACAAGCTTTTGATGCTGCTAGAAAGATACATGATGTATCACATGCATATGATGGTGAAGAATATAATGAATATACTTTGTTTTATGTTGATACTTTAGGCAAAGTTAAATTATATGAAATAATTGGAGAAGAGTCTTTTCTTAAAAAAGCGAAGAAGATGCCAGAAATTGTTAGAGATGAGTTAAACATTGTTAAAAATGGTGGTGACTCAGTAAAAAAACTAGAAAAGACTTTGTAGAATATAATTTTATAAATTTGACAAGATATTCTTGTTTTTATATAATATGACACGATTTGTGGTGATATTATGAAATTTAGAAAGAACAATATTTCTCTGTCTTTTTTTGATTATAAAGTACTTAATACTTTAATTAAAATACTTAAGTTTGATTGCGTAAGAGATAACAGTGTTTGTGATGATGACTTATTTTTTGTTTACAAAGATTATTCTATTGAATCTATTATTTTATTTGCTCTTTCTAATAATTTAGATATAGAAGATGAAGTAAGAAAGGTATTACTTGATCAAACAATGGTTTCTAATTATTTACAAATTTTAATTTCATATGGAGAAGTCGTAAGAAATATTGGAGTACCTTTTAGTGATACATATAGATATGTTCCTAAGAGATTACAAGATAGTTCTTATACTAGAGGTTATTCTTCAATTGCTGGAAACAATCCTAATAGAGTTCTTTTAATTTCAGATACACATTTTGGTAATAGTGAGTATGCTGATTATTCTTTAGTTTATAAATTATTTGATTATGCAAAAGAAAAATATGATATTAATGATTGTATTCATTTAGGAGATGTATTTCAAGGAGTTAGAATTGATAAGGGCGAGTATAGTGGGATGAGTCTTTATGATGATTCTATTAGAAAGATATTAGAAGAACAAATAAATGAATTTTCTCTAAAGTTTCCAGATAATATGAATGTTGTTGCTGTTTCTGGTAATCATGATGAAAATATAATTAAATATTTGCATACTTTGAAGTCATCATTTTATGATTTAAATGAATCTTATTTAACAATTCTTAAACCTAATTTTCGTCTATTAAAACATAGGGAATATGGAAATATATTAAAAGTTGGAGATATGAGAATTTGTTTAATTCATAATTTTCAATATAATATGTGGTTTCCATATGTTAAAACAACAGAATTAGATAGCGATAAATTGTTGAGTTCTTTAAAGTCTTATAATACAAATGATATAGACTTATATTTGTCTGGACATTTTCATTATAGTTATAATAAAGAATTAATTGATCATAATCTTATTACTAAAAGACATTATGAAGTCCTTCCTTCTTTATCAAAAATGTATGAGAAAACAAAGGATGGGTGTATTGGAAAAATAATTAGATTTATTTATAATAATTCTAATGTATCATATTATGGTATAACTAATATTTATTTTTTTGATGATAAAATTGTTGAGGGCAAAGAGAGCATATATCCAACTAATTATACACTTACAAGTGAGAAAAAACTTGTGAAAAGGCAAGGTAAAAGAATATAATTCTCTTTAAAAGAAATATTATTTTGTGACTTTCTAAGTTTTTACAAGTGTTTTTTGTAAAGTTCTTAAAAAAGTTGCGATTTTGCCTAAAATTCTAGTTTAATCTACGACTTAAAACACCAAAATTGCCTATTTTTTTTAAAATTTGGTGTTGAAAAGTTGATATACTTTAAATAAAATGTTAAACTAATTTTGTGATGTTGAGTTATTCATGCATAATGCATAAATAATTCTAATTAGTTTAGTGGAACAGGCAGTTAAACAAGCATAGTAATGTTTACCTTCCTGTTTTTTCTTTTGATAATAAACATAAATTGGATTTTCTTTATCACATTTAGCAGATATAGTTACAATATTTCGACTACAATTAAATAATATTTTTCTAGCATATCTATTTCCACGTTTAGAAATAGGACCATGATAATTTATACTTTTACCTGATTGAACTATGGTAGGATCTAATCCGCAACTAGCATTAATTTGTTTAATGTTATTGAATCTAGTAATATCTTTTAATTCAGCAATTATTAAAGAAGCAGATAAATCAGCTATACCAAATATAGAAGCAATTTATAATGTATGATGTGCTATGGCAAAAGATGATATTTTTAATGCCACATTTACAGATGAAGATTTTAAAGAAATAGTTAGTGATTTAAATTATCACCAACAAAGTAATAGTTTTTCTGAAATTACTAATACTGATTTTTTAAATTTAATAAAAAATAAAGTTACAAATAAAGTAAAAGTATATAAGTAAATTATA
>UQQI01000079.1 GCA_900543055.1 uncultured Mollicutes bacterium | reverse complement strand
ATATTAGGATTAAATAATATTTTAAATAATAAATCTTATTTTCTATATATTTTTTCTTTAGTCATATGTATAATATCTAATTTTTATACCGGATACATGGTAGGCTTATTCACTGTAATGTGGATGATAGCAAACTTAATAATAAAATATAAAAATAAAGATAAGAATTTTAAGCAAATAATATTAAAGTATATTAAAGCAACAATAATTACATTATTAATTTCCTCAATTATATTAATACCAGTACTTATAAACTTAGTTAATTCAAAAATGGATATTAAAGGTAATTCTTTTCAGTTTGAATTATATTATAATCAATTAACATCGATATCAAGATATTTTATAGGAGCATTTTCTAAAGAACAACTAGGTTTTGGAGCACCAAATATATATTGTGGAATGATTACTTTAGCACTTGCGATATCTTATTTTGTAAATAAAAAAATACCTAATATTGAAAAAATAGTATATGGAAGTTTAATTTTAATCATATACATAGCTTTTTCATTAATACCACTTAATTTATTGTTTCATATGCTTCAAGAACCTGTTTTCTTTACATTTAGGTATTCATTTATTTTTAGTTTTATTCTTATATTTTTGGCATCTAAAAGTGCAGAGAATTTTAAAGAAATAAAAACACAAGATTATATAAAAATCGTAGTAGCAATATGTATTATGATATCCTTAATTAATTGTTTTCAACTAAGCAGTATAAACAATAAAAAAGAACTAATCACACTTATATTTTTAATTATAAATAGTTTCATATTTTATTTTTCTCAAAATAAGAATACATTAATAAAAATATTATGTGGTATTATGATATCAATTGAACTATTAACTAATGGATACTTAATTATAAAAAATATGGAATATGTGAAAAAGTCAGATTTTATAAATTTAGTTAAAGATGAAGAAAAAAGAGTTAACAAGTATAAATCTAATGATAAAGAATTTTACAGAATAGAATCAAGAATTAGAAGATCAATTAATGATTCTTACTTATTTAATTATAATGGAATGATGCATTATAGTTCTTTGTATGGTAAGAAAAATAAAGAAATACTTACTAACTATGGATTAAGACAGAGTTTAATACCGGAAAATTGCACAGATACTACGCCAGTTATGATGTCAATTCTTGGAATAAAATATCAATTTAATAAAAATAAAAATAATTTCTACTTTGCTAATGATAATGATGATTATAAGAATATTGACAAATATGTGTATGAATATAAGTATGCATTACCATTAGGTTATGAAGTCTCAGATAAACTAAAAGATTTAGTTTTAACAAATAATCCAATGGATAATATTAATGAAACATTAAAAACTATGACTAATACGAAAAAAAATGTATTCGAAAAATATGACATAGATAATATTTATGATTTTGAAAAAGATGATGATGAATTGTTTATTTTAATAGATGGATTAAAACAAAATTGTCTAAAGATATATTTTGATAATAAGTTAGTTAAAGATACATTTGAAATAAATGATGGAGCAAATACAGTAGTATATATTCCAAGTAAAGTGAGAAAAGTTACAATAAGCAAAGGCGAAAAAAAACAAAAAATAAATTTAAATCTTTATAAATATGATAATGAAGTATTCAAAGAGTGTTATAATAAGTTAAATAAAAATGTATTAAAAATAAAGAAGAATAATGAAAGATATATTAATGCTTCAATAAATAACAAGAAAAATATATTAGTGTTCACATCAATTGTATATGAAAAAGGTTGGAAAGTAAAAATAAATGGTAAGAAAGTTAATATAATAGAGTTGCCAAATGGTTTCATAGGAATAGAAGTTCCAAAAGGAAATAATAAAATTGAATTTAAATATACCCCACCAGGTTTTACGTTAGGAATGTGTGCTTCCGTTTTAGGAATTATATTGTTAGTGTATGATATATTTGATAAGAAAAAAAAGATAAAGAAATAGAGATAAAGTAAAAAAAATATCGATAGTAGTCCATTGTTGTAATGAATAAGAATTATTACAAATATATTTATAATACAACCATAATTAGTACTCATATGAGTGCTTTTTATTTACTTCGTATTTATAGACTTTTATGCAAGCATTTGATAAAATAAAAAAATAATGACAAATGTACAAATATATTAAAAAAATATGTATTAAATTTATAGTAACCTTGTTATAATATATTAGGTTATTTAAATTTAAAACTAATAAAATATTCATATATAAAGAAATGGTAGTGGTAATTATGAAAAAAATTATAAAAATAAGTATATGTTTAACATTTATGATTAGCTTAATCATAAGTTCTGTATTAAATGTTTCAGCTATAAGTAAGAAAAGTCAGAAAAAAATTAATCAAGAAGAAAATATTGTATTTTTAGGAGATTCAATTTTCGATTGGTATCCTACCGAAAAAATATATGATGATTTTCCTGTTGTTAATAGTGGAATTGCCGGAAACAAAACAACAGATATTTTGAAAAATATGGAAGAAAGAGTATATAAATATAATCCTACAAAAGTATTTTTACTAATTGGAACTAATGATATTGAGTGGGAAGATAGCGATGAATTAAATGAAGAAGTATATAACAATATAAAGAAGATTGCTCAAAAGATTAGAAAAAATAGAAAGAATGCTAAAGTATATGTTTTATCAATATTACCTGTAAATAATAATATGAGTGGTGCTCATGATAGACACATAAGTGAGATTAAGACTATAAACAAAAAATTAGAAAATTTTTGTAAGAATGAAAAATATATTACATATGTAGATGCATTTGATGGTTTAACTAATTCAGATGAAATGTTTTATGAAGGATATACAAAAGATGGATTACATCCTAATGATTTAGGTTATGCTAAAATTACAGAAATGCTTATGAAGTATATGTATGAATAGAAATCAGCTGTTTAGTTGATTTTTTTTTAATGGCGTTAAGTTGTACTTATAGACTTTTATATTAGACTTTGCTAAAATAAAAGAAAAGACAACAAATTGTTGCATTAGAGGTGATATAATGCCAAAGTTTAGTATAATTATTCCAGTATATAATGTAGAAGAGTATATAGGAAGATGTTTAGAAAGTGTAAAAAATCAAACATTTAAAGATTATGAAGTAATTGTCGTAAATGATGGAACAAAAGACAATAGTATGGAGATTGTTAATAAATATCCATTTAAAATAATTAATCAAGAAAATCAAGGATTAAGTGCAGCAAGAAATAATGGAGCAAAAAAAGCAAAAGGAGAATATATCCTATTTTTAGATTCTGATGATTATTTAGAAAAAAACACTTTAAAAGAAATTAATAAAGTAATAGAAAAAGATACAGATTTAGTTAGATTTCAAATAAAAGAAGTTTATGATGATGGCAAAGTAATTGAGTATAATGAACAAGCATTTAAAAATTTAAATGGAGAGGAAGCATTTTCTCGCATTGTTAACTATCATTTTATAGAAAATGCTTGGTGTTATGCGATAAATAGAAAATACTATGAAAAGGAAAAATTCTTTTTTGCGAAAGGTACAATACATGAGGATTATGGACTAATTCCACTAGTTATTAGAAAAGCAAAAAAAGTAAGTTCAATATCATACATAGGATATAATTATGTACAAAGAAAAGGAAGTATAATGAATAGTAAAAATTATAATAAAACAAAAAAACAAGTAAAAGATTTTTACAATCATTATAATTATTTAATTAAAGAAAGTGAAAATATAAAAGGAAATACAGAAATATTTAAAAGTTATATTTCAAATAGTTTAATAGAAAAAATATGTGAACTAAAATATAAAGATTATAAAAAATATAAGAAAAAGTTAAAAGAAGATAGAGTATATGATAATTTATTGACTAATACAATATCTAGAAAAATAAAAAAAATCTTGGTAAAAGTAAGTCCAAAAATTTATTTTAATATAAAGGGTTAATGAAAAATGAAAACAAAGATAAAAGAAAGTTATAATTTTATAAAGAAAA
>UQQI01000078.1 GCA_900543055.1 uncultured Mollicutes bacterium | reverse complement strand
GGTAAATGCAATATCAACATGTTTTTGAGGTTGCATTTACTTTTACAAGTGAGAATTTAACAATTAATTGTATTTTTTTTTTTTACTTCTTTTTTTTGTGAAAAATTTGTGTTAATATGTAGTTAATATGTATATGATATGGAGGTAGTATAGTGAGTGAGAATTTAAATAAGAAAAGTAATATTAAGATTTTAGTTATCATTTTATTTATTGGTACTATTGTTTTTTTAGGAGTAGGAGCATATTTTAATCTTTTTTCTAAAGTAAATAGTGATAATAAAAGTAAAAAAGATACTAATAATAGTCAAGAAAAGGTTGATTTAAATAAAAATGAATATGAAAAACCATCTAATGACGATGTTATTAATACATCTGATACCTTAAAAAGTAATCATGATGTTAATGGCATAATCTTAAGTGATGTTTTGTTTACTAAAAAAGGTGAGTATGAAGTTATTAGAGGTAATGCAACTAATACAACAGGTACTGATATTGAAAATTTAGGTTTACTTATTAAGATATTAGATGCAAACAAAAAAGAACTCGATTCTGTAACTGTTGTTTTTGAAAGAATACCTGCAGATAATAAGAAACATTCTTTTGAAGCATATATGTTTAATAATGGTTCTATTAACGCAGTTGATTATAGCGCAGAAATAACTAAAGATTTCAATTAGGTAGGTAGTGATAGTTATGCGAAGAAGAAATAATAAAGGCTTTACATTGGTTGAATTACTTGTTACTATTTCAATTCTTGGAATTGTTTCAGTGATGGCAATGCCAATTGTTAGAAATATAGTTGAAGCTAATAATATGAAAAAGTTTATTACTTACAAAGATTCTGTTGAAAGTAGTGCTAAACTTTATGTTGACTCTTATGCAGAAGATTTGTTTGGAAAAAGAAATTCTGGATGTACTTATGTAACTTATGATCAGATGCAAGAAAAATCTTTAATAAAAGATATAATTCAAGATTCTGTATCGTGTGATTCTAGTAAGACGTTTGTAAAAGTTGTTAAATTAAATGGAAAATATTCTTATTCTTCTCAAATTGGTTGTGGTAGTTCTAATGAAAAAAATAAGAATATTAAAGATAGTGAGATAAATATCTTATATCCTAAAGATGAGATTTCTAAGACTGAACCTTGTAATTTTGATTCTAATTTTAGATTTAAATATCTTGTTGTTCCTGAAAATTATACTGGTACTAGTAAAAAAAGACTTGAAGTTAAAATAAGATTGACTAGTGCAACAGGAATTTTACATAATGGAGAGGAAATATATTATACTTGGCGAGAGTCAAGAGATGATGCATCAAAAGATACTTGGACTAAAGCGTCATTTAAAGGTGTTTCTAATTCAAAACAGGAAAATGAAATTTTAGGTGGTAATGATATTACAATCGATTCACATAGAATAGTTTCACCAGATAAAAAGACAGGAAATTATTATTTAGCAGTTAAGTTTGTAAAAGTACTTGATATTACTGGAACATCTTTAAATGATGAAGAAAAGACAGTTACGTTTGGTCCATTTAATATTGATAATGATCCTCCTGTAATTAATTCTCTTAATATTGTCTCTTCTGATGATTCATTTAACAGTACAGCAGTAAAAGTAAATATTCAAGCAACTGATAATAATAAATTATCTTCTATAAAAGAATTATCTGTCTGTATTAAAACTAATGATTCAGAATGCGAAGATGATGATTTTGAAGATTATAAAGGAAGTTATTCATTAAGATTAACTGGTAAGTATGATGGCAGTACTAAGAAAGTTTATGCTTGGGTAAAAGACAATGCTGGTAACATTTCAGAAAAAAAAGAGGCTACTTATCAAGTTTATAAAGAATGTAGTACTGTTAAAATTGATAAGAGTAATTTAATTTCAAAGGGTTCTTGTTCTAAGAAGTGTGGTAGTGGTTCTAGACTTGATAAATATGGTTTAGTTGACAAACATACTGAAAAAAAGTGTTCAGGTGAAAAAGTTGTTACTGAGAAATGTAATACAATGGATTGTTGTAGTGAGGTTAAATATAGTGATTCTGAGTCATGTTCAAAGAAGTGTGGCGGAGGAACTTATGGACAAAATGCTTATTCTAAGTATGATAGTTCTATAAGATGTCCTTCAAGAGATAAGAAAACAGGTGGTTCTAAATGTAATACACAATCTTGCTGTGACGATGTAACATATAAAGATGGAGATAAATGTAGTAAGACATGCGGTGGTGGAACATATAACAGAGTTGCATACTCTAAGACAGATGGTTCAAGATGTCCTTCTAAAGACACTTCATCAGGTGGTTCTTCTTGTAATACTCAATCGTGTTGTGAGAAATTTACTTATGGTAGTTGGAATGATTGGAGTTCATGGGGAACTTGTAGTGCTGTATGTGGTACTGGAAAGCAAACTAGAACAAGAACTCGACCTAAATTTTCAACATATGATAAAAGTAGTTGTGGAAATGATGTTGAGAGTCAGTCAAGAGATTGTACTATTAAACCAACTTGTTGTACTGAAGCAACGGTAAGTTATTCTTCATGGAGTGATTGTAGTACTTCTTGTGGAACTGGAACTCAAACTCGTAAGAAAACAACAATTCCTTGTACAGGTAGTCCTTCAGTTGTTACAGAACAAAGAAGTTGTACAGTTATAACTCCTGATACATATGTAAGTTCAACATCTTGGAGTTGTAATGTATCATGTGGTACAGGTGTAAACGAAAGGTATAATACATATAAAAAATGTGATGGTTCAACATATAGAGTTAAAGAAACTGGTAGTAGTTGTAATACTGGTAAGTCATGTTGTAGTGGTGATAAATTAATTGATACAAGTGCTTGGAAATGTGTAGGTAAGTGTGGAAATGGAACAAAAAAGAGAACAAAAACTTATCAAAGATGTGATGGTTCAACTTATACTAGTACAGAAAATGGAGGTTCTTGTAATACAGGAATTAGTTGCTGTAGTAGTACTAAGTTTGGTAGCTACGGTGATTGGAGTTATACAAGTAATTGTAATAAGAAATGTGGCGGTGGTACACGTACTAGAGAAAGAAGCCGTCCAAAACTTTCAAATTATGATAATAGTAATTGTGGTACAGATGTTCAAAAAGAAACTGTTAGTTGTAATACAGCAGCGTGTCCTAAAAAGCCAACATGTACTATTGAGTTAAGTGGTGGAACAAAAGGTTCTAATGGTTGGTATAAAGGTGGAACAGTTACTGCTAAGTTGAAAACAAGTGGTACTGTTACTAGTTATTCATTAAATGGTGAGACTACAAAAACCGTAACTATTAAATCAAATGGTAAACATTCTATAAAAGGTGTTGTAAAAAATGATGGAGGGCAAAATACTTGTTCAGTAACTGTTAAATATGATAAGACTAAGCCTGTATATAGTAAAGTAAAATTATGTTGTGGTGATATAGGTAATAATGGATTTAAAGCCTATATGTATATTAATTTTTATGATACAACATCAGGGCTTGGTATGAGAAAAACTGGTTCATGGGATTATAGAAACAATTCTAGTCATGGATATAATCATCCAAATCAGAATTATAAAGGACAAGAGTCTGCTCATGATGTACTAGGTGCTTCTGGTACTTGGATTGGATATAAGCACGATCTTTGCGATATGGCTGGAAACTGTACAAGTAGAAGTGATGGTAATGTTAGTTTTAGTAGTTGTAGAAGATGTTAGTAAAAATCAAGGAATGTGATTTCCTTGATTTTTCTTTATATATTAGGAAAGTGAGTTTAGAAATTTTTTAGGATATTTAATTTACATAAAATGCTTTGTTTATACATTATCAAAGTATTTAAATAAATATTAATAAAATAAAAAAATAAGTAAGATAGCGATGATTGGAATTTGGGTCTACGGATAATAGTGGTTACTTTATTTATGAAGCAGAAATTTTGTTTGGTGACAACTAAAAAGACAAGTTTTAATTTGTCCTATGTTCTTTAAAAATCATTAAAATTATATTTAAATACATGGCAGATACTACTTTTACAATTAAATTTAAATTTCTTTTTAATATTACCATCTTGATTTGTTTCTTGAAAAGTACATTGTTGTGCTGAATTTACTATTATATTATTATCTATTTCTTCTTGAAATAGTGTGTTATATGTAGTTATATGTTTATCTTTCATTGTAGAATATGTGTATTCATTAATATTTGTTTTTATAATACTTGTGTTTTTTTATCTAGTTTTTATTATTTAGATTATTGTTAATTGTGGCATTATACTTATTTAGATCAAGTACTCCAATAGGAACTAATAATATTATTAGGGTAGATGAGTATAGTAATTTTTTTATTCTTTTTTAGACTATTTATAATCTTATTTTTCATTAGACCTCCTGTTTCTTTATAGTAAAAGTTTAATGTGAAATTATTGTAAAAGATTTATGTAAAATAAAAAAAAACTATTAGTAAAAACTAAGGATATATAATTTTTAGTGTGTGTAGAGTGTTTAACTCTATATGCACTTTTTTTC
>UQQI01000077.1 GCA_900543055.1 uncultured Mollicutes bacterium | reverse complement strand
ATAAATGGTAATGAAAAAATAGTTAATGGTTCTTTTGAAGATTTAGATATTTCGAGTAAAGCCTATTTGCTTTTAAATGCTGAAAATAGTAGTAAACCTGACACTGGAATTGGTTGGTCAACAACCGCTATTGATAAAAAGGTAGAAATTGGAAATTTTGAAAAAGGTAAAAATTATTATTTGATTGCTAAAGATTCATTAGTACCTAATGCATATGTCAAAGATGGCAGCAATTTTATTGAACTGAACGCAACAGAAACTGGTACAGTATATCAAAATTTTCTTACTAAAAAGGATAAAATAAATGAGTGGTCATTTGCTCATAGAGGAAGAGAGGGAATTGACTATATGGCTATGATTATAGGGTCTGCTCAATCTCTTAATCCAAGCAAACAAAAATCTAGTACAAAAGATCAATTTATGAAAATGATTGATTGGATTAAAGATAATATTGATATTAAAAATTATAATTTAGATTTTGCAAATGAAGCTACTGGATGTAGTGGTAAAATAACTATATATACTGCGAAGTTTTCTTCTTTAGGTTCTTTTGAAGTAGATGATGCTAATGCTATATCTTTAACTAAAGATGATATCCACACAGAAAAATGGAATATATGGGTTGTTGGAAGTAATAATGATAATTGGTATAACTATGGCTTTATTGATAACAATTTAAGTTATGACAATACTTATATAAATGATACTGAAAAAGAAGAAACAATCATAGCATTTACAAATTATTCGACTTGGGGCCAGAGAAATAATGGAAAATCTCCTGCGGAAACTGGTAATTTGTTAGATTATGTAAATTGGAGATAAAATTTTATAATGTTTGATAAAATAGAATAAATTAGGAAAGGAATGTAACTAATATGAAAAAAAGAAAAATAAAAAGTTATTACACGGTATTTTTAGTTGAAACAGTTATTATGTTTTTAGTAATACTAAATAGTTTTAATTCTATTTTATCAAATGTTTATGTATTACCATTTATTCTATTTGTATGTGATGTTATATTTTTCTTTGTATTAGGATTTGAGAAAACTAATAAGCGTTTAAACAAAATAGTTGATTTTGATATATTTATGTTTTCAATGGTATCTTTAATATTATACTATTTGTTTGGAATTATAATTGAATACGCTAAAAGTAATAATTATTTAACATTATATGGATTAACGGTTTTCATAATTCCAACTATATTAAAAATAATTTTTAAAGAACATTTAAGAAATTCACTTTTAACTAAGTCTGGGGATAATAAATTTTTAATTATATATTCGGTTATATTATTTATAATGATAGATATATTACCAGCTTTAAGTATTTTAAATATGTCAAATATGCACGATGTATTTATTTTTACTGCTCTTGTATTACTACCTAGTATAACTGTTAATGCTGTTGCAACATACATTAATATAAAAGTGGGCTATATGCCAGTTATTATCTATTCATTAATTTTTTCGCTATATCAGTATGTAGTCCCAATAGTACCTAATCCAAGTGAATATTTAAAAGCTATAATTGATTTTATATTACCAATACTTATTTTGTTTAAAGTAAGAAAAATTGTAAATAAATATTATGATGAAGATGAGGAAATTGATAGAAATTACAAGAAATCATCAATTATTTTATTAATAATTCCTATTATATTAACGATTATTATAATTTATTTTGTTTCTGGATATTTTAGATATTATGCTCTTGCCATCGCAAGTGGTTCAATGCATCCCGTATTTGATAGAGGTAGTGTTGTAGTTACCGAGCAAGTAAATGATAAATATGATAATTATAACAAGTTAAAAGAAGGCGAAATAATTGCATTTAAAGCTGAAAAAAATATTGTTGTCCATAGATTAATTAGAATAGTTAATATTGGTGATGAAGTATATTATTATACTAAAGGTGATGCAAACGAAGAAGAAGATAATTACTTAATAAAAAAAGAAAATATAATTGGTATAGTAAGATTTAAAATTCCCTACATAGGATATCCTACTGTTTTGTTTAGTGAAATATAGGAGAAAAGTATGAAAGAAACAAAGGTAAAAAATAATTTTTAAAGGAGATTATTTTAATTTTATTATTTATATAGGCTATTTTTCTCCCAAAGTCATCTAATCTTTCTATCTTTGCTATTATAGTACCCCTCATTTCTATTTTATTATAGCATGTTTACATAATATTTTAATTATTATTCATACTAATATTGGTGATTAGTATGATAATTAGTAAATTAAAAAAAGAGATTACTTCTAGCGATTACATTTTTAAAGATGTTGTTGTATGTGGTAAAAAGGTCAATTTAATATTTAATGAAGTATTAACTGATGGTGGTTCTATAAATGAATTTTTGTATTATCTTCTAACAAAAGTTAGTAAAAGCGATTTAAAAAATTTTAATTTTAAAATTCCAAATAGTAATTCAATAATTATAAAATATGATGATATTATTAATTATTTAAATTTAGGATATGTGATTATTATTTACAAAAATATTTATGCAATTGAAATTAAATCTCATGATGGTCGTGGAGTTCAAACGATAAATAGTGAATTATCAATTGGTGGTGCAAAAGATAGTTTCTGTGAAAATATTAATACTAATCTTTCTTTAATTAGAAAAAGAATAAAAAGAGATTTGATGGTTAGAAGTTTAAATATTGGAAGAATTAGTAAGACTAAAGTAGAAGTTTTAAGTGTTAGTAATATTGCATCTAATAATTTAGTTAATTCTGTTGTTGAAAGACTTAAAAACATTGATATTGATGGAATAATGGATTCTAGTTACTTAAAGTTTTCTTTGGAAGATGGAAAAAATTTATTTCCTACAATTATGATGAGTGAAAGACCGGATAAATGTAGTATGGCGTTACTTGAAGGAAAAATTGTTATACTTGTTGAAAATTCCTGCTACGGATTAATACTTCCAAGTTTCTTTTTAGATTTTTTTCATACTACTGATGACTATTTTCAAAAGAGTTTTAATACTACATTTATTAGGGTTATCAGGGTTTTTGCTTTTTTAATTGCTGTTTTTTTACCAGCACTTTATATTTCTGTTACAACAAGAAATTATGATTTAGTACCGTTTCCTCTACTTCTCATGCTTAAAGCTGGAAGAAGTTTCGTGCCGTTTCCAGCATATATTGAAGCCTTATTTATGATTATTTCTTTTGAAATACTTAAAGAAAGTGATTTAAGAATGTCAACTACTAGTGGGTCGGCTGTATCCATTCTTGGAGGATTAATTTTAGGTGATGCTGCTGTTTCTGCAGGAATTGTTTCTCCTATTATGATTATAATTATTGCAATATCTTCTATAGCTGGTCTTATATTCACATCGGTTGAGTTAGTAAACGCATTAAGAATTTATAAAATATTTTTATTAATTCTTGGTACTATTCTTGGAATATACGGAGTGATATTTGGAGCTTTAATAATGTTTTTAAATATATTTAAGACAAAGATATTTGGATTTAAGTATTTAGAATTTGATAAGAATGAGATTAAGGATTCTATTATAAAAATAGATGATAATGTTAGAAAAAGAAATTCTAGATTAACTAATAATGTTTTGAGAGGAAGATATAAATGAAAAAATATGTGTTAATTATAGTAATTATTATTTTTATGATGATTTTTATCAAAGTAGATGACTACGTTGAGTTAAATAATTTAGTTCTTGTAGATGGAATTGGTGTTAGTTGTCGAGATAATTCATATGTTTTATTTATTAAAGAAATAATTCCTAAAAAGAAGGATACTGGTATTGAGTATTCATATAAGGTATATGAAGACGCAAATTCTAGTATTGAAGGTGCATATAAAAACATCTCTAAAGAAGTAAGTAAAAAAATATATTCAAAGGAAGCGAGATACATTATTACCGATTGTGATAAATCAGATAAGATTATTGAGTATTTTAAAATTAATCCTAAATATATAAAACATACTAAGAAGAGTATTGAAAAAGAAATTAAGTAATACAAAAAGAAGAGTTTTGATTATAATACCTTTAAAGTTCACACTAAATAAAAAGAACCAAAATATGGTAAAATTTATTTAGAAAAAACTTTGGAGGCATTTTTTCATGGGTAAACATAAAAAATGGACTTTAGAAGAAAAAGTCAAAATCGTTAAAGAATTTAAAAAAGGTGCTACTATTTCATATTTGAATAATAAATATGGAATAAGTGGATGTGGTACAGTAAGTAGATGGAATAAAGAATATGATGAAGGCCGTCTAGGCGTTGATAATCGAGGAAGGAAACCACAAGAAATAGACGATGCAGAAATATAAAAAAAGCTTATGCTCTTTTGATGGAAATCCGTACTCAGCAACACAAATAGAAAGATATCAAATAATTGATGAACTAAAACAAGAATATCCTGTATCGAGAATATGCAAAGTATTAGAAGTAAATAGAAGAAGTTATTTAAATTTATTTGAATTACTTGAGAATATTTATAATTATTATCTTCTGTTTTTACTTTTTTAGAAAATAGTCTATGAGCATATTTCATATTTCTTTCTAATACTTCTGGACTACTATTATTATTTACTTCAATATTTAATATTGTATCATCTAAACGAGCAATATAGTCACACCTAAGAGCTTTATCAAACTCTTTTTCTTTATCAATTTCATTCTTTCCTAACTCAATGTTATTTAGAATAACTTCATAATCTACATCAATAAAGTAAGATAGAAATTTAGCAGAATACTTAATTCTATTTTCATTTTGAAACATTGCTTTTAACATAGTATCTGATAAAAGAGAAATCTT
>UQQI01000076.1 GCA_900543055.1 uncultured Mollicutes bacterium | reverse complement strand
CTACATAAATAATCATCGCTTATTTGTGTCTACACACACTATTTGACAATTATCCGTTTATTTTTTTATAAAATTCATTACTTCATTGATAGTATTTGAAAAGTTATTTAAATCTACTTCAAACCAATTTGTATTAAATTGATGATTAAAGAATGTATATTGTCTTTTTGCAAAGTGTCTTGAGTTTTTCTTTATATCATCAATTACATCTTCTAAGTTCTTATTATTATATAAGTAGTCATAGAACTCTTTATAACCTATTCCACTATTTAGTATTCTAGATGTTTTATAATCTTCTTTTAAAGATTTTATTTCTTTTAGTAAGCCATTTTCTAACATTATATCTACTCTTTTATTAATTCTTTCATATAGAGTTTTTCTATCAGTTGTTAGTCCTATTACTTTTATGTTATATAGAAGCTTATCTTTATTATTAGTTATTTCTTCATTATTTTCTAATTTATTTAATAGTCTTACTAATCTTTTTCTATTATTTACCTCTGGTAATTGTTCTACATTATACTCTTTTATTTTTGTAAGTATTTCTTCGTTTGTTAGGTCTTTATATTCATTATAAGTTGTTCCTTCTGTGAATTTATAATCATATAAAGCAGCTTTAATATAAAGACCAGTTCCACCTACTATTATTACTCTTTTACCTTTTTTCTCTATTTCTTCTATTTTTTCTCTGGCATCTTTTTGATAATCAAAAACAGTATAGTCTTCATTGACATCTTTTATATCTATTAAATGGTGAATTATTCCAGATTGTTCTTCTTTTGTTGGTTTTGCACTACCTATATCTAATTTTTTATAAATTGAGACACTATCTCCATTTATTATTTCTCCGTCTAGTTTTTTCGCAAGTTCAATACTTAGTTTAGTTTTTCCAATACCAGTTGGTCCTACAATAACAATAATATCTTGCATATAATCATACCCTTCTATTTACTTTTTTACATATGTTACTATAGCATCTTTTGTTCCATATGAATTATTAAATGTTTCTAAATAAAGCATATCTTTATTTAGTGCTTTGACTACTCTTGGAAGACATGCTGTTGAATAATAATTATTTTTTGCTTTCAAGTAATCATTTGTAAATGTATAATAATATAATAGTTGAAGAATTCCGTCGTCTGTTAGATGATCTTTTAATTCAGAAAAAAGAATTTGTAATGCAACGTCTGGTGATGCATCTTTTGGTATAAAAAAGTCTAAATATTGTAGCACATTAGAAGTTATTATGACATCATAATTTTCATCTTTTATTGGTTCAAGATTCATTATATCACCTTGAACATATCTTATTTTATCTTGTTCTTCCCTTAATAATTTTCTTAATTTTTTATACTCATTAGAACTTGACATATATGGATTCATTTTTGTTAAAGATTCATAACTAAATAAATCTTTTGATAAAAGTATATCTTTTTCTTTTAATACTTTGTTATACATTTTTCTTCTTGAGGGGCAATTTATGATTATATCTCTTTTTATTTTACCAAATCTTGCAGTATCTTCATTTATATCATAAACTGTTATATCCTTTGCGCCTAATAAAAGAGCATTAAAGGCTTGATCTGATGATGAACCTACTGTAAAAACTTTCTTTCCTTCTAATTCTAGTAACGGAAAATATCCTGCTATTTCTTCTGTTGTGAATGGATACACACTCTTAAAAAACTTATTATTCATTTATATGTCCCCCTTTTATATGGGGTTTATTATACTAAAATTTTACTTTTTAATCAAGTTGACGTTTAAATAATCTTTCTAGTTCATACCTTGAATATGTTATTATAGTTGGTCTTCCATGAGGACAAGTAAATGGATTATCACAATATCTAATATTTTCTAAAATCCATTCTTCATCTTCTTTAGAAATATAAGTATTTGCCATAACAGACATACGACATGCTGTTGTTGCGGCAATTCTCCAGACAAATTTGTCAAAGTCAAACTCACCTTTATCTATTATAATATCAACTATTTTTCTAATTATTGCTTCTGCTCTATCTTCTGGAACCCAACTTGGATGTGTTCTAATAATTATAGAATCAAATCCAAATTCATCAACATCAAATCCATATTTTTTCAATATATCAAATCTTTCTCTTGCTAGAATAAACTCATCTGGTCTTAATTCGATTTTTATTGGGATGAGTAAATCTACAATTACTTGTTTTTCATTCATTTGTTTTAATATTTTTTCGTAGTTGATTCTTTCTGCAGCAGCATGTTGGTCTATTAAATACATTCCATCTTCATTTTCTGCAACTATATAGGTCATTAAAACTACTCCTCTTGGAATCATTTTTTTTATTCTTGCTACTTTTTCTTCCTCTTCTTCTATTTCAAATGGTAATTCTTCTTTTAACTTTTCTTTTTCTTCTTTTTCATAGACTTTTTTTTGCTCTGCTACTTCAAAGTCTAGAGTCATTTCTTCATATTTTTTATCATCTGCTATTTCTTCTTGTTCTTCTACAGTATCATTATTAGTAATCTGTCTATGTACTTCACTTACCGAATAACTATCTCTTACAGAAACTTCTGGTATTAAAGTAATGTTTTCTAATCTTTTTGTTATTAAATCTATTACTAATTCTTTTAATGTATCCATTTTGGAAAACTTTATATCCATTTTTGTTGGATGAATATTTATATCTATAAGTATTGGATCAACATCAATATTTAATACTATTACGGGATATCTATCTTTATGAATATATGTGTGGTAACAGTCTACAATACATTTGTTTAATTCATTGTTTTTTATTACTCTTCCGTTTACTAGTGTTGTGATTGAATTTCTATTTCCTTTTGTAACTTCTGGATATGAAATATATCCATGTATATAATAGTCATCATTTTCTCCTTCTATAGGTATCATTTTTTTAGTTATATCTATTCCATATATTTCATAAATTACTTTTAATAAATCACCATTTCCATCTGTTTTTAATATGACTTTGTCATTATTTGTAAGAGTAAATTTTATATTTGGATATGATAGAGCCATTTTATTTAAATATTCTACAATGTATGCTAGTTCTACATATAAGTTTTTTAAATACTTTAATCTAACAGGTGTATTATAAAACAAATCACTTACTGTTATCGTTGTTCCTTTTTGAAGATCAGATGGCTTTACTTGCATATTTTTTCCACCTTCAAGAGTTACAATAGTACCTCGTTCTCCATTACTTGTTTTTAGTCTCACATTTGATACACTAGCAATTGAAGGTAGAGCTTCTCCTCTAAAACCTAATGATTCAATATAGAATAAGTCATCTAAATTTTTTAATTTGGAAGTTGCATGTCTTTGAAAAGCCATTTTAGCATCTTCTTCATCCATACCAATTCCATTATCGCTTACTTCTATTTCTTTTACTCCTGAATCTACTAGTTTTATAGTTATTTCATCTGAATTAGCATCTATTGAATTCTCTACTAATTCTTTTACGACATTCATACATTTTTCCACTACTTCTCCAGCAGCAATTTTGTTTGCAAGTACTTCATCCATAACATGAATTTTACTCATTTTATCACCTCATAAACTGATTGTATTATACCATATACCAGAAAAAAACACATTATAAATGTGTTTAACTATATCTTTTTGCTACTGTATAAAATATTATATTAGCAAGAATTTCTTGTTCATCTTCTGTTGCTTGTCCACCTGTATGCCCAGTTTGAATAAATGCATTATTTCCATATGTTGTTAAGTAGAAACTACGTGAAGCATCATTTGGTAATTTAGAATCTCCTGTAAATGTTAACCATATATCTCCATGTGCAACCTGATTTGTTATATGACTTTCTGGTATTGTTAATACTTTTTTTTCAATACTATATGGATATGATGTGAATATTCCTTCTTTATTTATTTTTACTTTAGATATGTATGGAGTTGATGAGCCATTTAATGTTATACCAACATATTTTGCTAATTTTGAAAAATATGGATTGCTATAATACATTGTATCATGTCCAAATATTGCTGAACCTCCTGCTTTTAAATAAGCCTCAGTTACTTTTGAAGATTTATCATTTAAATCTTTATTTCCGTTACAATCAGCAAATCCAAAGACTATGACATCATATTTCAATTCATTTTCATTTAGATATTTATTGGGATTACTATTAAATGTATCAATATATACTGAATCAACTTTAATTATATTTTTTCCTTTTTCCTTCATCCAATCGCTAAAATAATTAGCATAACTTTTTATAGGATAAACATTCAATACTTTAATTTCTTTTATTTGAGTAATATCGTATGGGTCTTCTCGACAATACTTATCTCTTATTTTATCTCCTTCTGGCATACTATATGTATAATTATAATTTTTACAACAAATATGAACTTTATATGATTGTGTATCTAACTCTGTCGTGTTTGAAGATTTTATATTTTCTATTTCTACTAAGCCTCTACAAGTTTTATCTTTTTTACCTGGGTCTGACAATGAACTTAAAAAGTTTTCATTATATAAATCTTCTATTTTTATAGATGTTGTTCCAGGATATGTCATTGCATATTGTGCGGCAGCATCTGCTGCAGATGAGGCCATTGTGTCATATGCTTGTATTCTTGCCGTTTTTCTATATCTTGAGTATGCTATTACAGATGATGATATTAAAATACCTAAAATCACCATTACTCCTAATAACTCAACAAGTGAAAAACCATTCTCATTAATTTTCTTTTTCATAAACTACCTACCTTAATTTCATTATAACTTACATGATAAAATATTAAAAGAAAAAACACATTATTGAAATGCACCCTATAGGGTAGACAATTAAAAAAAACACAAAATTACAAAATATG
>UQQI01000075.1 GCA_900543055.1 uncultured Mollicutes bacterium | reverse complement strand
AAAAAAAGCCTTAAAATAAAAAATTCTAAACGCACTTTCCTTATATATAAAAAAAAAGAAATTAATCAAGTTTCTTTTGTAATTCTCTAAGTGTCATCAAAAACTCATTTGTCTTTTTAATTTCTTCATCAAGTTTTTCATAATTTGCAGTGTTTTCAAGTTCTAATTCAGTTTGATACATAGTCTCTTCATCTTTTTCAATTCCAAATATTGGTGAAATAATTGGACTACTCTTAAATTTCTTACTCTCAGTTTCTTTAACACTAACAGTATCTTTTGTAATTTCTTTCTTAGTTAAGTAACTATCAATCTTACTTTCTAAATCTTTTTTCATTTGAGAAATACTAGGTGCTTCATAAATAGGTCTTACAACGTTAGGTGTCTCAATTACTTGTGACTCAATTATTTGTGGTTCTTCTTCTAATATTTCTTCTTGTAATTCACTTGCTGGTACAGCGTTTTCAATAATAAATGGTTCATCAAAACTACTTGCTTTTTCTCCAACTTTTTTCTCTAAATCTTGTAAACTTATAGGTTCATTACCCTCATCTGCATATTGAGTAGCCTCATTTGCCTCATACATTTCTTTACTTCTCTTAATTAATTCTTCAAGACTTATAATAGCATTAGCTTCTTGTTCTTCTTCATAATTATTTAATGCAATGTTTTCCATATCATCTTGCATATTTTCTTTATTTCTTAATTCTTCCCTAACTCTATCTAATTCACGTTTAGCATCTTCCATACTAGGTTCAATACTTGTATATTGCAACTCTTCATTTTTGCTTTCTTCACTAATAGAATTTAGCGATATATCAACAATATTTTCACTAACAGGTATCTCTGAAACAACATCTGTACTAACTTCTACTTCATCATTTACTATTTCATTTACAGTATCATCTATACTAGTTTCTTCTAAAGTATTTTCAATAGCAATTTGTTCATGATATGAAACAGCATCATTTGAAACATAATTTTCTGGATTAGTTGATGAAATAATTAGTGGTTCAGAGTAAACTGGAGTTTCTTGATAATTTGAAACAGTTGACTCAAAACTAATTTCCTCTTCTTTATTAACTTCTGGCATAATATCCATTATACTACGTTCTTTTATTTCTTCTTTTTCTTCTAAAGTAGTTGGCAAAGCAACCTCTTTGTTAACAGAATCAACTACAGGTTTTAATTCAGCAGTTGACTCAAGAAGTTCATTAACACTACTAGCATTATTTGTATTACTATAATTTTCATTATTAATTACTTGTAACACTGGCTTTTGATATGTTTCTTCTTTTTTATTCTTAACTTCTGGCATTTCTTCTTGAATTTGTTCAACTAACTTATTTAACTCTCTAGTATTATTCTTCATTCTATACTTAGCACTATTAGCCTTAACTAAATATATTATAAAACATATAAAACAAGCAATACCTGCTATTATATATATAACAATTATTTCTTTTGATGTTAAAAACTCTAATAAATCACTCATCTTGATTCCACCTCTATTATCTTAAGTTTAACATACACTTACACTAACTTAAAGTACAAATTAAACTAATTAATAATTATTTACTTTTTCTTTACAAATTATTACTTATGTTCGATATAATTCTATATAAGGTAAATACCCTACTAATCAAATATAGCATATATATTACAATAAAGATATAATTTTTTCTAATTTAACATAAATTTTACTATGAAAGAAAAATTTATTAAATCTACAATTATTCTCTTAATAGGTGGCTTAATAACAAAAATCTTAGGTCTTATAATTAAAATTACTATGTCAAGATTAATTGGAACAAAAGGTCTTGCTATGTACATGTTAATACTCCCAACTTTTTCTCTTTTAATAAATATAGGAACATTTTCAATACCAATCGCTCTTTCTAAATTAATATCAGAAGATACAAGGAATAATAAAAATCTTTTCTTCTCAACTCTACCAATTCTATTTATTGTAAATATTACTTTAATTACTATTGTCATATTAACATCAAAATATATAAGTACAACACTTTTAAAAAATAAAGATTTATACATAAGTATATTATCTATGTCATTAGTAATACCTTTCACAACAATATCAGCTATTTGTAGAAGTTACTTTTTTGGTAAAGAAAAAATGACTCCTCATGTTATAAGTAATATTGTAGAAGATATTGTAAGACTACTTTTAATGATTATAGGAATACCTTACTTTTTAAAATTTGGTCTAAAGTATGCAGTATGTTTTATAATACTTTCTAATATAATAAGTGAAGTAACATCAACAATTATTTTAATATTCTTTTTACCAAAAAACATAACACTAAAAAGAAAAGATTTCCATCCAAATAAAATATATATAAAAGATACATTAAAAATATCAATTCCTAATACAATGTCAAGATTAATAGGAAGTATTGCCTATTTTTTAGAACCAATAATTTTAATCACTTTTTTAAGTAAAAACTATAGTATTAACTATATAACTCATGAATATGGAATTATATCAGGATATGTAATTCCTCTAATATTACTTCCATCTTTTTTTACACTAGCAATTTCTCAAGCACTACTCCCAGTCATATCTAAAGAATATATAAAAGGAAATAAAAAATATATAAGAAAAAAAATTAACTTAACACTTACATTTACTATAATTTTAGGTTTATTAATAACAATACCTATGACAGTTTACCCAAATTTCTTCTTAAACTTTCTTTATAAAACTACTGAAGGTGCTAATTATACGCGTCTACTTGCTCCTATTTGCTTATTAGAATATATCCAGTCTCCAATATCTTTTTCTATAGAAGCAATAGGTAAAAGTAAAATAAACTTTTATGCATCTATTATAAGTGTTGCATCAAGAACAATTATTTTAATAATTCTATCAAATTTCAAA
This sequence comes from uncultured Mollicutes bacterium, assembly GCA_900543055.1. GTDB lineage: Bacteria > Bacillota_I > Bacilli_A > RF39 > UBA660 > UBA3789. The sequence continues at coordinate 2,259 of UQQI01000075.1, read as the reverse complement.
CTAGGAATTTATTCTTTTGTAATATCTCTTTCTATAAATATTATACTAACTACACTATATTCTTATATAAAATTAAATAAATATTTAAAATAACACTAATTTTATATGTTTTTTTCACTTAATTTTCATATTTATTGTATAATATACGTAATTAGGGAGGGATTTCAATGAAAATATTAATAGTCGACGATGAAGATTTAATAAGAACTGTTATAAAAGAATACTGTTCTAATAGTAATTACGAAACCGAAGACGCTTCATCTGGAAAAGAAGCTTTAGAACTTTTAAAAACCAAAGACTATGATTTAATGGTATTAGATATAATGATGCCAGAAATGGATGGATTTACAATGCTTAAAGAACTACCTGTCGAAAAAAGAATACCTACTATCGTCCTTTCTGCTCGTGGAGAAGAATATGACAAACTATCTGGTTTCGACCTTGGAATAGACGACTATATAACTAAACCATTCTCACCAAAAGAGTTATTAGCCAGAATAAAAGCAGTTTTAAGTAGAACGTCCAAACAAATGCCTACAATATACAAATTAGATTCTTTAGAAATTAATTATTCTGCACACACTTTAAAAATAGATAATAAAATAATTAATCTCACTCCAAAAGAGTTTGAAATCCTAACCTATTTAATTAAAAATAAAGATATTGCTATTTCACGTGAGCAATTACTTTCTAATATATGGGGCTATGATTTTTTCGGAGATGATAGAACTGTTGATACTCATATAAAAATGTTAAGAAACAATCTAGGAAAATATAGAAACCACATTATAACAGTAAGAGGAGTTGGTTATAAGTATGTGGAAAATGAAGAATAGCCTAAATAATGTTATTTTAAAATATTTTGTAATTTTTTCTATATCAATAATATCTTTCTTATGGTTATTTCAATTTTTGTTTTTTAAAAGTTTTTATAAAGAACAAAAACTAAATGATGTAAAAGCTGTTGCATCTAAGATTTCAAAATATCAAAATACAGATGAATTCAATGAAATAATAAACACTCTTGCTATGGACAAGAGTGTTTGTGTTGAAATCGACGATAATAATTTTGATTCGTTATATCATTCTAGTTACTTTGGAAAAGGTTGTATTTCAAATAAACAAAAAACAGATTACTTTAAATTTGACTTTATGAGGAGTAATGTAGATGAAAAACAATATGAATTAACTAATAGAAATCAGGATACAACAATAGTTTATGCATTAAAACTAGATAATGAAAGATATGCTTTTGTAAACACATCAATTGTTCCAGTAGATGGTATTACTAATTTACTTACAAAACAACTAGCAGTAATGACCATACTTATTTTAATAATATCTTATGTACTTGCCTACTTCATTTCAAATCATATCGCAAATCCAATAAAAGAAATTAATAATAAAGCAAAAAATCTCGCAACAGGAAACTTCGATATTGATTTTTCAAATGATGCAAAGATAACCGAAATAAACGATTTAACCAAAACTCTAAATTATGCAAAAGATGAATTAAGTAAGACTGAAGAGTATAGAAGAGATTTAATGGCCAACGTCTCACATGACTTAAAGACACCACTTACAATGATTAAAGCCTATGCCGAAATGAGTATGGATCTACACTCAGATAATAAAGAAAAACAAAAAAGTGATATGGAAACAATTATATCAGAAGCAGATAGACTAACAGTACTAGTAAACGATATATTAACACTATCTGTAATGCAAACAAATCTTGATACACTAAATTTAGAAGAATTTGACTTAATAAAATTAACTAACGATGTATTAAAAAAATATAGTTTATACCAAGAAACAGAAAATTATAAATTTATATTTAACCATAATATAGATAGTTTAATAATAAACGCTGATAAAAAGAAAATAGAACAAGCAATTTATAACTTAGTAAATAATGCCATTAACTATACAGGAGATGACAATAAAGTTACTATTAATATAAATCAAAATAATAAAGAAACATTAGTTGAAATAATTGATACTGGAAAAGGTATAAAAGATGAAGATATTCCATATATTTGGGATAAGTATTATAAAAACAAAAAGAAACATAAAAGAAATTTAGTTGGAACTGGACTAGGTCTATCAATAGTAAAGAATATCTTTGAACTTCATAAATATGAATATGGAGTAAAAACAAAAAAAGATCATGGAAGTAATTTCTATTTTATAATTCCAAATAAAAAGTAAAAATCCACCCTTAAAAAGGGTGGTTTTTCTCTGAAGCCTATAAGGCTT
>UQQI01000074.1 GCA_900543055.1 uncultured Mollicutes bacterium | reverse complement strand
TTGCTTAATGAAAATAAATATAATAAAAAATTATTAATAAAAAAGTCAAAAAAATATACCATTGAAAATAATGTTGATGAAACTATAGAAATGCTTGATGCATAATAAATAGGAAGGTGAATTGTAATGAAAAAAGGAATAATAACATTTCATAATGCAAACAATTTAGGAGCTGTTTTACAAGCATATGCTCTTCAAAAAAAAGTTTCAGAAATTTTTAAAGATGATATAGTAGAAATAATAGACTATGAGAATGATTATTTTAAAGAAAAAGTTCCAAATACATCAATAAAAGGGATACTAAAAAACATTTATTATTATATAAAGAATAAAGGATTTAATAAATTTAGAAAAAAATATTTAATCTTATCACCAACTTGTAATAAAAATACAATTAGTTATTCTAATGAATTATATGATACATATATATGTGGAAGTGATCAAATTTGGAATCTAGATTGTTCAAAAAATGATTATAATTATTTTTTGAAATTTGCAGATTCAAATATAAAGAGAATATCATATGCTGCTAGTTTGGGAAATTATGTTTATAGTAAAGAAGAAAAGCAAAAAGTATTTGAACAGTTAAAACATTTCAACAAGATTTCGATTAGAGAAAAAGAAAGTTTAAAAGAATTTGATGGATTAAATCTAAATGTAGAAGTTGTTCCTGATCCAGTTTTTTTATTAAAAAAAGAGGAATGGATGCAATTAATGCCTAAAAGATTAACTAAAAAAAAATATATTTTTGTATATTTGATTCAAGAGGACATTAATGTAATGAAGAGTGCATATGAATATGCGAAAAATAATAAATGTATAATAATATCAAATAAAAAAAGTTTAAAATTTATGTTAAAGAATTCCCCTGAATTATTTTTATCATGGATATATTATGCGGATGCAGTATTCACAAATTCATTCCACGGTACAGCTTTTGCTTTAATTTTCGGAAAAAAATTAGGTGCAGATATTGCTTTAAAAAACGGAAATATTAATAATCGTGTAAGTGAAATATTAAAATTAACTGAAAATGAGCAATGTATTATTTCAGCGGATAATCATGATGCAAAACTACCAAAAGATAGCGATGTAATGAAAAAAATGAGAAATACTGGAATTGAGTATATTAAAGATATTTAAAAGTGGGGAGATAAAAATATGAAGAAAAAATTTTATGTTGGAATTCATAATGATACAGATGTTTGCCAAAATAGTTCTTCAGGAGGAGCATTTACTGCTATTACAGATTATATATTTGATTTAAATAAAAATACAGTAATTTATGGATGTATATTAGATCAAAAACTAGAAGCAATTCATATTAGAGGCACGAGCAAGAATGATAGAGATAAAATGAGAGGATCTAAATATATATCATCGAAATTAGTTGGCATATATAATGATGTACAAAATGACTTAATTAATAATCAATTTGTTATTTTTACGGGAACACCATGTCAAATTGCAGCTCTTAAGCTTTTTTTGGAGAATAAAAAAATAAAAATGGATAATTTAATTACGATAGATTTTATTTGTCATGGTGTTGGTGATAATAACTTTTTTAAAGATTATATTAAGCATTTGGAAAAAGTATATAAAAGTGAAGCAATTTCATGCAAATTTAGAGGTAAAACAAAGCCAGGAAAATTTCAGGATATGGTTGTTGAATTTAAAAATAAGAAAAAATATATAGCATCAACAACAAATTTAGATTGGTTCTATTCTATATATCACAGTAATTTGATTTTAAAAGAAGGATGTTATAATTGTAAATTTGTAGAAAACAAACATTCAGATATAACTTTAGCTGATGATTGGTCTATTAATAGAGATAAACTGAATGCACATAGCTTAATAATAACTAATACAAATAAGGGAGATAAAATTGTTAAGTCATTATTGAATTTTAATTTTAAAGAAATTAATGAGAACGAAATAAATCAGCCTAATTCAAAACATGCTACATTAAAACCTGAAAATTATGAAGAATTCTGGTTAATTTATAAAAAAAATGGATATTTAGCTGCACAAAAATATTTTGGAAACAACACTTTGAAAGGAAAAATAAAAGTTTGTATTGCCAACATAATTGATAGATTAAATTTAAGAAAATTAATAAAAAAATAAGGAGAATGATACAGATGATACCCAAAAAGATTCACTACTGTTGGTTTGGTAGAGGAAAAAAAAATAAATTGTTTTATAAATGCTTAAAATCTTGGAAAAAGTATTACCCTGATTTTGAAATAATAGAATGGAATGAAGATAATTTTGATGTGTATTCTAATCAGTATATGAAAGAGGCATATGAAAGTAAAAAGTGGGCTTTTGTTAGCGATTATGCTCGCTTAAAGATATTATACGATGAAGGAGGCATATACTTTGATACTGATGTAGAAGCATTAAAAAGGATTAGTGATGATATCTTAGAAAAAGGATATTTTGCAAAAGAAAGAGAAGATAAATTAACTTCTGGACTTGGATTTGGTGTATATCCGAAGAATGATATCATCAAGTATATGCTAGATGATTATAAAAATATACATTTTATAAATGAGGATGGAACGTTTGACTTAACAGCATGCCCAGAGAGAAATACATTATCATTAGTAAATCGCGGCTACATAATTAATGAAAAAAACAAAATGATTGGAGATACTTATATCTTTGGACCTGAATATTTTTGTGGATGGAACTTGGATGTTCATAAAAAAAATATTACAGATAAAACATATACAATACATCATTATGAAGGTAGTTGGGTAAGTAAAAAAGATAAAAGAATTAGCAAGATCAGAAGAGTGTTTGTAAATTTGATGGGAGAAAAAATTTATAAGAAAATTAGAAAAAAAATAAAAGGTAAATAAATTGTTTTGTATAAAAATAAAGGTGGTTTTTTATGAATAGTAGAAAAAAAAATACTAAAAGAAATATGATTACTGGATTGATATATCGCTTCATCACCATTGTTTTTCCGTTTATTATTAGAACTATTATAATATATGTGTTAGGAGAAAAGTATTTAGGATTAACAAGTCTTTTTACGTCGATTTTGCAAGTTTTAAATATGGCTGAAATGGGTTTTTCAACCGCAATTATATTTCAAATGTATAAACCAATAGCTGACGATAATATAAAAGAAGTAAATAAATTATTAAATTATTATAAGAAAATATATAGAACAATAGGATTTATTATTTTAGCGATTGGAATTGTAATACTTCCATTTATATCATACTTTATAAATGGAGATGTACCAAGTAATATAAATATTTATTATTTATATATATTATATTTGTTAGATTCAGTTGTGTCATATTTTTTATTTGCTTATAAAAGTTCATTGTTAAATGCCGTGCAAAGATTAGATATAGTCAATATTATCCAATCATTAACTGTAGTAATTAAATACACTTTGCAAATTATTGCTGTTACTGTTTTTAAAAACTTTTACACATTCGTAGTTATATCTATTGTATTGAATTGTATCAATAATTTGATAATTGGCTTCGTTTCAAAAATAAAATATTCTCAATACTATTGTGATGGAGAAATTAGTAAGAAAGAAAAAAAAAATATAAAAAATCAAGTTGTAGGATTATTGATTGGAAAATTAAGTGATACATCAAGAAATTCTTTTGATAGCATAATAATTTCTACATTTTTAGGTCTTACAACAGTAGCAATTTACAATAATTATTATTATATTTTTAACGCAGTATACTTAATAATATTGGTTATAACTAGTTCTATGCAATCAAGTATTGGCAACAGTATTGCAATTGAATCAGTCAAAAAAAATTATAATGATTTTTTGAAATTTCAGTATCTATTTATGATTATAACAAATTTTTGCTGTACCTCTTTAATAACAATGTACCAACCATTTATGAAACTATGGGTAGGGGATAAATTGTTATTGAATGAAACGAGTATGATCTTATTTGTTTTATACTTTTACTTATTGAATATCAATAATGTAAAAAATTTATATTTTACAGGCAATGGTTTATGGTGGAAATCAAAAAAAGCATTTATATTTGAAGCTGTATCTAATCTAATTTTAAATTTTGTCTTAGGTTATTTGTTTGGTATTAATGGCGTTATAGTTGCTACAATTTTAACAATTTTAATATATAATTTTATATGGAGAACGAATATCTTATTTGATTCATATTTTAAAATTAGCAGTAAAGAGTTTTACTTAAAGACATTTTACTATAGTATAATAGTTTTTTTCAGTTGCACAGTATCATATCTAAGTTCAAACTTATTTTCTTTAAATTTTATTTTAAGAATTATTCAATGTATATTTTTGCCTAATATTTTATTTATATTATTTACATTTAAGAGTTCAGAATTTAATTTAAGTATTAAATTTGCTTTAGATTTAGTTAAAAAAAATGAGTTAAAAAAAGATGGTGAAGGAAATGCATAGCGAAAATTTAAATTCTATAGATGTAGCAAAATTCATGCTAGCTATATTAGTAGTGGCTGCGCATGTACATCCATTTCCGTTCAAAAACAATATATATGTTTTACTGTTAAATTTAGCTGTACCATTTTTTTTGCTATGTACTGGATATTTAATTCAAAAAAAAATCCGATGAAACCAAAAATGAATTAACTGTAGTTAAAATAATATTATTATAATTATTAAATTATATTTTATTTGGAGTTTAATTTATTTACCGATCACACTATATGATATTGTAGTTTTAAATACTAATCATGGGCTGGTATATAAAATATTATCAGCATTTATTAAGTATGTAACAATTGGAGAACAATTTTATTCATGGCCTTTATGGTATTTGCTCTCAGCATTTTATGCGTTACTTTTGTTATATATTATGAAAAAATTTAGAGTTAATAATTTTGTTATATTTTTGGTTTCTATTACATTATTTACTTTGGGTACGATATATTCTTATTATGTTCAAAACATATTTTTATATGATGGTTTATTGTTAAGAATCTTAAATATATTAAGTAAAGTATTTGGTAATACAGGACGATTAATTCAAGCTATGTTTTATATCGTTTTAGGAATGTTAATATATAAAAAATTTCATTTCTAAATATAAAAAAATATTGTGCTATAGTATTATTGTTTGTTTTGATTTTAAATTATTATTTTAATTATGAAGTTTTTAAAGTGGCATTTTATACATTATTCTTTGTAAATGTTTTAAATATTGATTTAAAAGATAATATCAATTGGTTTAGATTAAGAAAAACTAGTACAATAATGTATTTCACCCATATGATTTTTTATTTTATTTTATCATTATTCATTGGATTTGAAAAAAACGATGGATTAGTTCCATTTGTTATTGTTTTAATAAGTACGCTATTATTGTCCATAATTATAAATGTATTAACTAAAAAAAGAGATTATAAAATTATAAAATTATAAAATTATAAAATTATTATTTAACTAAAGGTCGCATTAATTTGAATATATGTAGATATGAATAAGTTTATAAAAGTGTTTATAAAAGTTGATATATACTTGTTTATTGTCAAGTGGTAAAATATGGTTAAATAGATAAATTATCAAATATAAAAAGAAAATCAATTTTTGTTATTGACTTTCTTTTTTTGTTTGTATAATGGATAATTGTCAAATAGTGTGTGTAGACACAAATAAGCGATGATTATTTATG
>UQQI01000073.1 GCA_900543055.1 uncultured Mollicutes bacterium | reverse complement strand
ATAAAGATTTCTTTTTTCTTTTGCCATAATATTCTAATTTTCTATATAAATAAAAGTAAAAAAATGTTATTATAGAAAGTAATTTTAAAAGGGAGTGATTATATGTTTGATAAATTAAAGAAAGATTTATATTTTAAGAAAGCAAATATAATTTTTAGAAATGGTATCTTAAACAAAGAAATAGAACCATTTAATGATGATTTTTATAATGAATTAGCAAAAACATATATTTTGGTTTACCCGTATCAATTCATATTAAGTATTTAAAGCCAAATCATCATCCTGGAAAATGTTTTGAAAGAAGCCTATACATGTTTCTAGCACAACCATCATCAATTCTTGTAAGAGGAAATATAAAAACATTAGAATATAAGTATGGAAAAGAAAATTCAAGACATGGTTGGATAGAAATAGATGATTATGTGTATGACCCAACATCATTATATAAATATAAAAAAGACTTATATTATAAAATATATGAGCCAACAAATATTACTAAAACAACAACAGAAGATTATATAAAAGAAAAAAAAGAAGAGTATTATAAAACAAAGAAGGTATTAGAAGACTACTTACCAGATGGAGATAATAGAATAGATTTATATTCCCTAATTCCAATTTTAGAAGAAATTGTTTTGTTGACAAATGAAGAAACCTTTAATGAAGAAATAGAAAATTATTTTAAATTAATTAAATATAATAAAGAAACATTTGAAGAAGAAATAGAAAAAATATTTCAAAAGAAAATGGATTCTAAGAAAAGAGGTTAGGTATGAAAGAATATTTTCAAGAAAAAGAATATTACACATTTATAGATGATACAATAAGTAAAAAGAAAGAAACTAAATAAAGGCAAGTAATTAGTTTTAGTTAGAAGAAATTATAAGTAATATATGGAAAAAATAAATATAAAAGATATAAATATAAATTCATTACAACGACTTGCAAATCAGGGAAGTAAAAGTATAACTTATACAGATGGTAATACTTGCTACAAAGTATTAACTGGACTATATACTGACGAAAAGAAAGTTTTAGAAGATAAGTTTCAAGAATTATCTTCTCTTCATATAGATAAGGTTTTAATGCCAAAAGATTTAATAGTAAAAGATGGATTATTAGAGGGATATACAATGGATTATTTCGAAGACTCTAAAAACTTATCCGACTTTTATTCAACAAGATTTTATAATATTAAAGATTTATTTGAATCATTAAAAGAAGCAAGCAAAATATTAAGAAAAATACATGATAGTGGAATTATATATCAAGACTTAAGTTTTGAAAATATTTTAATAAATAAAGATAGAGAAATAAGATTTTGCGACATAGATGGTTGTTCATACAAATATTATAATACTCCCTTTATTTCACTACTTCTAAAGTGTTTTCTATTAGATTATAGAAAAGAAAAAGTTTATCTATCAAAAGATTTAGATAAACTATCAATGTTAGTATCTTTTTATGATATTATTTTTGATGAAGAAATAAATCATATTTCTAAAAGAAAATATAAAGAACTATCAAATAATGTAGTCACATTAAAAGAATCAAGAGAACTATTTGAAACTCTATTAAATAAAAAATCATTACTAACAACTTTACCTTATCTAGATGAAATAATTGATGATAGTGATGACTACATAGTAGATAGAGAAAAACTTCTAACTTTAAAAAGAAAAATATTTAGATTCTAATATTTAAAGTAATTATATAAATTATGTTATACTAAACAAGAGGTATTTTATGGATAAGAAAATAGAAAATATAATGTCTATTATGGATAATATTGAGTATGGTTTTAAAGATGAAAACGGTAATAATATTATTTATGATACAGAAAAATGGGATAATAATTTTAATGATTTTTATTACCTACAAACAAGTGATGAACTATTAAAATCTAAATGTGGTGTTTGCTGGGACCAAACTGAACTAGAAAGAGAATTATTTAAAGACACAAAATATAAATATGAAACATACTTTATTTATTTAAAAGATGAAGATATGCTTCCATCACATACATTTTTAATATATCAAGATAATAACTATTATTACTGGTTTGAACACTCTTGGAATAAGTATAAGGGAATTCACAAATATAAAACAAAAGAAGAACTATTGCTAGATGTAAAAAATAAATTTATAAATGAAAATAATTATGTCTCAAAAGGTGCAAGTCTTTATATATATAGCTATAAAAAACCTCCTTATCATATTAGATGTATGGACTTTTATAACTATATAACAAGAGAGAAAAAAATAAATTTGTAAAGGAAGAGACAATATGACTAAAGAAGAAAGGCAAGAAAGAGCAAGAAAATTTTGTAAAGAAGTAAAACTCCTTGCAAAAGAATATGATTTACCATTCTTTTTAGTAACATATGGAGCAAGTATAACATCAAATAATAATTGCGAAGCAGTAAGAGTTGCTAGAAAAAATCATATTGAATGGGAAAAAGAACATGGATTTAACCCAAATGAAGATTGGAGTAGAAAAGATGAAAGATAAATATATAGAATTTGCTAAAAAAACATTTGAAGGCAATGCCCTAGACATCATTCTAAATCAAATAGATTTATTTTATAGAGAAGATAAAAAGGTTGAAAAGAATAAATACACTGAAGGAGAAAATGTTTACTTAGAAAAAGGAACATTTATTCATGGAATATTTCCTGGAAAAGAAGTATTTGACTATACTGTAGAAAATGGTTTTATTGCTATTGAGTTTAGTGACCCAAAAAGAGCAAATAAAATAAAAAATAGTGTTGGAATGTGGAATTTACAAAAAGATACATATCTTAAAGACTACATTTATAACTATAGTGGTTTCACAATAACTTATACAATAGGAAGAGGTCCAGAATCAAAACTAGTATCAGAGTTAGTTCCATATCATAAATTTGATGAAGTAACAGAAAAAATAAATGATTTAGAAAATGTTTGGCAGTATTGGGGTAATAAGACAAAAGAAGTGAGTTTTATTCCAAGTTTAGTATCAAATAAAAGACAAATTGCATTTATTCTAAATATGAAAAGTGAATATGCTAAAGAACTAATAAAAGCTGATGTTTGGAATACAAATCTTGATGAAAAAACATTAAAAACATTCTTAGATTATAGATATTATGAAAAGTTTCTTGATGAAAGATTTAATAGAACCCCTGAAACAACAGATAGAGAGTCAGCAATTATATTTGGATTACCAAAAGAACTAATTGAAGGAGTTTTAGTTGGAAGACAAATAGAACAAGATGAAGAAAAACTTAAATATATAAAAAGTAAATTAAAGGATATTTACATTTGTAATTTAGATGGAAAAGTAATAGTAGGTAATAAGTAATAAAAAAAGGTGAGTATATGGAGTATTTTGAGACAATTTTAAATAACGCAATAAAGCGATGTGAAAATATAAATGTCTATGATGAAGCTTATTGTAGAGGATTTTCAAGTATCTACCCATTCTCAACAGAAAATATTTCAGGATATATTGATAGCTTCAATTTAGAAGAAAAAAGTCTACTAACAGTAGGTTCATCAGCTGATCAAGCCTTAAATGCAATATTAAAAAATTGTAAAGATATAACTGTATTAGATATAAATCCATATACAAAATATTATTATTACTTAAAGTCAAGTGGAATAATTGAACTATCAAAAGAAGAATTCTTAAGATTTTTTAGATATGAAGATTATCCAAATACATTTAAAAAGAATAAAGAAGTATTTAATAAAGAAACTTATAATAAATTAAAAGAAACATTAAGACGTCTTGATTATGAATCATATCTCTTCTGGGATGAGTTATTAAGTACTTATAAAGGTGAATATATTAGAAATAAATTATTTTCTCTAGACGAAGAAAAAACACATATCCTAGAAAATATCAACCCATATTTAGAAGATGAAAATTATAAAGAACTAAAAAGTAAAATAAAAAAAGTAAATCCAGAATTCATAATAGGAAATATCTTTAAAACTGATATTGATAAAACGTTTGATAATATTTGGTTATCTAATATAGGTACATATATTTCTAGACATTATCTAAAAATAATGACAGATAAAACTAGTAATTTATTAAATAAAGATGGCATTCTTCTAATAAGTTATTTATATGAAACAGTAAAAGATTCTAAATATCAAGAAGATTGGAATTTAATTTATGATTTAGAAAAGACTCTAAGCTTATTAAAAGAGTATCATCCAGAATTTATTTCTTTTATTGGAGTAAAAGGATTAAAATTTAATGATGAAAATATAAAAGATTCTGTATTAGTATATAAAAAGAATTAGTAAAAGGAGAAACTATGCAAAGATTAGATAAGATAATTAGTAGTCAAACATCTCTTAGCAGAAATGATGTAAAAAAATTAATAAAAAAGTGCTTAATCAAAGTAAATGGTAAAATAGTTGATAAAGGTAATATTCAAGTAGATGAGTTAAATGACATAATTACTATTGGAGAAGAAGAACTTCATTATAAAAAATATGTTTACTTAGTATTAAATAAACCAAAAGGTTACGTAAGTGCAACAACTGATGAAAGCGAAAAAACAGTAATCGATCTATGTCCAGATGAATTTTTAAATAGAAATTTATTTCCAGTAGGAAGACTTGATAAAGATACAACAGGTTTAATGATTATATCAGATGATGGTGATTTTGCACATAACATATTATCACCTAAAAAACATGTTTCAAAAAAATACTATGTAGAGTTATCAGGCAATTTATCTACTACTATGGTAGATGATTTTAAAAATGGTATTAAATTAATTGATGGAGAATGTAAAAGTAGTACTTTAGAAATAATTGATAAGAGAAAATGTTATGTAACTCTAACAGAAGGAAGATACCATCAAATTAAAAGAATGTTTGGTTGCTACGGACTAGAGGTATTAGAATTAAAGAGAATAAAAATTGGGAATTTAGAATTACCAAAAGAATTAGAAGAAGGAAGTTGTCGAGAACTAACCCAAGAAGAATTAAATAGTATTACAGAAAAAGGGAAAATAGCATGATTAAAAGATTAATTTTTGATATTGATAATACTATAATTACTGGAGTAGATTTTAAAATTCATATAGAAAAAGCTCTAAGAGAATATGGAATTAATGATTTAGAAAAACTAAAAATATATTTAAATAACATAAAAGAGTATGAAAAGTGTCACAAGTCTTATGAAAAAGATAGTTACTTATCATTCTTTAGTAAAAAGTTAGATGTTTCATTAAATGAAGAATTTTTAAGACTTTTATTTTCTAATTTAAAAAACGCAGTACCAAAAGATAATAAGAAAGTAGAATCTCTAATTAGAAGCTTATATAATAACTATGAGTTAGTACTGCTTTCGAATTATTTTGAAGAGTCTCAAAGAAATAGATTAGAATCCATGAATATTAATAAATACTTTTCCGAGTACTATGTAGAAAGTATAATCAAACCAAATAAAGAAACTTACTTTCAAGCAGCCGGAAAAAATAGACCAAGTGAATGCATAATGATAGGTAATGATATAGAGTTAAACATTAAGGTACCAAAAAGTTTGGGATTTAATACCATATATGTAAATAAGAAAAATGGTGATATAGAAAGACTAACAGATATAAAAGAAAAAGTCTTAATAAAATAAATATATACTTAATTAATTAATTAATTAATTAACATTTA
>UQQI01000072.1 GCA_900543055.1 uncultured Mollicutes bacterium | reverse complement strand
TACATAAATAATCATCGCTTATTTGTGTCTACACACACTATTTGACAATTATCCTAAATTCTCTTCTTTACTACAAATTTGTCGTTTACATAATTGACTATTACAGTATCGTGTTCTTTTATTTGACCTTCAATTAGTAATTTAGATAAGTCAACTTCTATTGTTTTGCCTACTAATCTTTTTAATGGTCTTGCACCAAAGTTTATATCATAGCCTTCTTCAATAAATTCTTTTCTTGCATTTTCTGTAAGTTCTATTTTGATAGACATATCTTTTAGACGATATTCTATTTGTGAAATAATCTTATCAAGTATCTTATTAATTGCTTCTTTTGTTAACGTATTAAATACTACTATTTCATCAATTCTATTTACAAATTCTGGTCTAAAGTATTTTCTTATTTCTTCAAGTACAGCATTTTTGTTATTTTCTAAGACATGTTCACTTCCTAAGTTTGATGTCATAATAATTATTGTATTTTTAAAATCTACTGTTCGTCCATTTGAATCCGTTACTCTACCATCATCTAGTATTTGCAATAGAAGATTTAAAACTTCTGGATGTGCTTTTTCTATTTCATCAAATAAAACTATACTATATGGATTTCTTCTTACGGCTTCTGTTAATTGGCCACCTTCTTCATATCCAACATATCCTGGAGGAGAACCAATTAATCTTGAGACACTAAATTTTTCCATGTATTCTGACATGTCAATTCTTACCATATGTCTTTCATCATCAAATAATTCATAAGCAAGAGTTCTTGCCACTTCTGTTTTTCCTACTCCCGTTGGTCCTAGAAACATAAATGATGCGATTGGTCTATTAGGGTCTTTTATACCACTACGTGATTTGATAATTGCATCACTTACAACTTGAAGTGCTTCATCTTGACCCATAACACGCTTTTTCATATCATCTTCTAAGTGAAGTAATTTTTCTTTTTCACTTTCTAATAATTTTGTTACTGGAATATTTGTCCATTTAGCAATTATTTTACAAATATCATTATCAGTTACAGTATCACTTAGTAATTTGTTTTTTTCTGTATTATTTAATGTTTCAAGTTCTTTTTCAACTCTTGGTATTTCACCATGACGTAGAACGGCTGCACGTTCAAGATCATACTTATTTTCTGCTTGGTCAAGTTCAAATTTTAAACTTTCTAATTCTTTTTTCTTTTTCTTAATATTATCATTTAAATTCTTTTCTTTATTCCAGGCTTCAGTCAACTCACTCTCTTTTTCTTTCATTGAAGTTAGTTCTCTATCAATATCACTTTTACGTTTCATTGACATTTCATCTTTTTCTTTTTTTAGAGCTTGTTTTTCTATTTCTAATCGCATAATTCTATGAGTTAGACTATCTAGTTCGAATGGAACAGAGTCCATTTGGACACGAATTGTTGCACAAGCTTCATCAATTAAGTCAATTGCTTTATCAGGTAAGAATCTATCTGTTATATATCTGTTTGAAAGAGTTGCTGCTGCAATGATTGCTTTATCTTGAATTGTTACACCATGATGTATTTCAAATCTTTCCTTTAGTCCTCTTAAAATAGTAATTGTATCTTCAACATTTGGTTCTTTAACCATAATTTTTTGAAATCTTCTTTCAAGTGCTCCATCCTTTTCAATGAATTTTCTATATTCATTTAAAGTAGTCGCTCCTATTACATGAATTTCACCTCTAGCAAGCATTGGTTTTAAGATATTTGATGTATCCATTGCACCTTCTGATGAACCAGTTCCAACTATCATATGAATTTCATCTATAAACATGATAATTCTTCCATCACTTTTTTTAACTTCATTTAATACATTTTTTAGTCTTTCTTCAAATTCACCACGATACTTTGCTCCTGCTACAAGAGAAGCCATATCAAGTTCCCAAATTGTTTTATCTTTCAAACTATTTGGTACATCGCCTTTTAAGATTCTTAAAGCTAGGCCTTCTACTATCGCAGTTTTACCAACACCAGGCTCACCTATTAAAACTGGATTATTTTTAGTTTTTCTAGATAAAATCCTAGTTATGCTCCTTATTTCTTCGTCTCTACCAATAACAGGATCAATTTTTCCAGCTTTGGCATCTTCAACTATATCTCTTCCGTATTTTTCTAATACGTTTTCTTCTTTTTCTTGTGGATAACCATACATATTCATCACCCCTCAGTATTAATTATACCACTATATTAGCACTTGTCAATATAGAGTGCTAATTATTTTTAAAAAAGAAAAATTAATATAAAAATTAATTTTCCGTCTTATTATTTATCTGATTAATAAATATAGAAATACCTATTATTACAAAGATAAATCCAAAGAATAATGATATTTTTTCAAAATTCATAGCCGTATTAGGAATATTTTCTAATTCTTCATATTTTATACTTGAAGAAACATCTTTTTTTGAAATTTCATTATCATCTATAACTAATGATGTAGAACTTATAAATTTATTGCTATCTGTTTCAGGTTTGTAATTATCATTTATTCTTGCTTGTATTTTTATATTATAGTTTTCATCGTAGAACGTCTCTTCATTAACCTTATCTGTTGAAATATAAATAACATTATCTTTATCTGAAATTTTAAAATTAGATGTAACGTCTTCATTCGATTTATTAAATATTTTTATATTATCTTTATTGAAAGTAATATTTTTATCAATTGTAGTTTTTATTTCGAACATTTTATATTTCTCAACAATTCTTTCAAGTTTTGGTACTCTAATATTTAAATTATATACAATGGCTTTCTTATTTAAATCTATTAAGTTATTTTCTAATTGCTTGTCATTATCCAATATATATGATTCTAATATTGTTTTTTCTTCATTATCAATATTTAATTCTATTAAGTTACTTTGATTTAATTCATCTACTACTGAAATATATATTTTATCATTTAATACACTATTAAGAATCAAGTTATTACTATTGAAATCAGAAAATGAATCATTTGTAAAACTATAACTTTTCTTTTTTATCTTAGATAATGAACTAATATTAAGTGTTATTTTAGTTTTATTTTTTGTTTTTACAGCAGAGGCTTTAACTTTAGGTTTAGTATTATTAAAATTAAATTCTTTTGATATAGTTTCTACTGTTTCATTATTATTTGCATCTTTTATTCCTGATTTTATCCAAATATAATATGTACCAGTTAGATTCTCAAAATCACTTTGAGGTAGTTCAATTGTTTTTGATTTTTCATCAACACTACTTAATGTTAGTGTCTTTTCATAATATGGTCGTTCTGTATTAGATGATGTTACTGCATAGTACAGTACTTGATTTCCAGAAATATATGATTCTTTATCTTCAATATTTATTTTTATTTGTTTTGTTTTCGTATAATTTTTATCTTCTGCTGGACTAAATGAAATAGTTGGTTTAACATTATCTGTTTCAATGTCATTAACTGAAACATTAATTGTTGTTTCAACATTATTATAATTTGTATCAGCATCCTGTATTAATGTGATACTTGCATTTTCTTTTCTCTTTGCTGTTAGTATAAGATTTTCTTCTTCAATTTTGCAAGTTATAGCATCATTTGATGATTTACATGTAATATTTCCTTTAGAATTAGTATTAAAATTTATGCTTGTTGCAATATTTAGTGGAATTTTAATATTACTATCAATAGTTAATTTTGGATTAATTTTATTTATTTTGATATTTGTACATGAACTTGAAGCTTGATTTAGATTATTTGTTAATTTTGATGTTGCTTTTACGTAATAGTTTCCTGCATTAATTGGTACTATGTCAATTGCACTTTTACAAGTATTATCGGAGTAATATTTATATGTATACTCTAAAGTGAGATTTGTTTTATTATTTGGTGCTTTTGCTGTTGGAGTATTTGGTTCAACAATTTTTCCATTATAATTTGTCTCTTTAGGTTCTAAAGAAATTATTGGATTTCCTCTATTAACTGTTAATTTAGAACATTTAGAATTTGATGCATAGTCAGAATTCCCAACAGATGTTGCTTTTACTGAATAATTGCCAGTATTAATTATTTCTTGTATTTCATTTTTACAAGATTCATCTGAATAATATTTATATGTAATGTCTGAATTACTTTTTGATGTTGCATTATTTACTGTTATTTTATTTCCTGTATATGTTGTTGTATTGTCTTGTAACGTAATAGTATCAAGTGTCTTTAATGTCTCATCTTTACAGTTTTCATATCTATCACAAATTTTAACTGATTTATCTGAACTAGTCAGTGTTTTACTTAGCGTTTTTTTATCACTAGATAGTATCCAACCAGACACAGGTTCTATATCTTCTTTTGAAGTAATTATAGCTGTACCACCTGTGTATTTAATACTATATGTTGGACTTTGTAAAACATTAGTTGTGGTTGTATAAATTTTATAAGTGTTCGTACTATCATATTTTTTTGATGCATATCCTAAATACATTTTATTATCTTTAAATGACACTGTTTCTATTTCACCTAATCCTGTTGGTGTTTTATATCTTGCTACTAATGTTCCAAAGTATGGTGATGCTGTTCCGTCACTATTATATTTAGCATTATAAACATATATTGTTCCGCTATCTTCTTCATCATAACAATATACTTGGTATGTTCCTGGACATTTTGCTTGTTCTCCTATCTCAAATGAAGTTACATATAAATATCCATTATTATAATCTAATCCTTGACCTGTTTCTGTATGTGAAATTGGAAAACTATCTTTTGTTTTTGCAAAACTACTATCTGTTGCTAATGCTGAACCATAAGCCTTAACAAAATATCTATCATCTAATTTATCATAACCAATAGCTGATATTGCACTACCTAATATTTCTTTTATTTTTATTACTCTTGATGCTCCATTTTGAAAAGTTGATGGAGTAAATTCCCAAACTTTTTCATACTCATCTGGGCCGACTAATAAAATTTTATCAGTTTTTGAATTATATGTCATATCATTACCATGACCCATATTTCCATAGAGATAACCCAATTGTGTTTTATAGCCTTTTTCTCCATATCCAAATAATATTCCTTTGGTAGGATTAGAATTATTACTTGAATAGAAAAATAATTTATCATTTGCCATAGTAAATCCTTGCATTTGTTTATATATACAACCATCAAAGTTATTATCTAAAAATTGATAATTAGAAAATTCCGATAATTGCAAGTTTACTTTTGTTTTATCATCAGTCACATCACTTTTGTTTAATGTTATTACTGGTCTTATTCCTCTTTTTTCAGTTTTTAGTAAAGGTCTGTTATTTCCATATTCAGTTACTGAATAGGCATATGATGAATTTTTTTCATGAGATGTATTTGTCCAAAAACCTGCTGTATTGTAACGCTTTCCATCTATGAAATATTGAGCATTTTCTCTTAATGCAAGGAGTGTTGCTCCTGAAGATGTATGAATACTTTCAGCGGTTCCATCTGAATTAAATCCTGGCTTTTTGCTTAATTTCATTAAATAATATACTTCATCTTCTGAAATAATATTCATATTTCCTTGATATCTTGTCCAGCTGCTTTTAATGTTGTTAAGTTGAGTTTTATAATTATTATATGTGTCGCTTATATAATTGTGATTTAACATAACTTTTACAGTTGGATTTGAAGCCTTAGAATCTTCTATAACCAAAAATCTATAACATGTTTCATTCTGATTTGTAGTTGTCCAATATTTTTTGTAATTACAAGTTGTTTGATTTACTGGATTATAATAAACATAATCTCCTACTCGATATTCTTTGTTTTCTGTTGCTTTTACATCTGTTACTGCAAACATTAAAAACAAAAATATTAATAACTTACTTTTTTTCACTTTCTCACCTACTATTATTAAATTGATTATATCATATTAATTTATAAAT
>UQQI01000071.1 GCA_900543055.1 uncultured Mollicutes bacterium | reverse complement strand
TTATAATAATATTAATAATTGTAGTATTGTTATTTTTAAATAATAATAAAAGTATAGATAATAGAAGTAAATATTATAAAGCAATAGAAAATTCTTTAGATAGCGGAAAATTATCAGACACATTTGATTATGTTTTAAAGAAATTAAAAGTAGACGCAACACATGCTAAGTTACTAGCAATCGATATAGATTCTGATAAATCTCTAGATTTAGTTGCCTATATAGAGAATAAAAATCAAAATTATATTTTAAACTTTGAAGTTGATGATGGTGTATATTATGAAGAAAATTATGAAATATCTGAAATTAAAAACTTTGGATATGCATATTCATATATTGATAATAATCTATATTGGTTTACAATAAATAATCATGAATATACAGTAATTAGTAATGGTAAAAAAATAATGTCAAAAGAAGAGTTTGAAGAAAATTATTACATTGTAACAGAAAAGTATGAGAAAAAAGAAATACTAGCAAACTCTGTTGAATATGATTTAGATAAAGAATTAAATATAGATTTATTAGAAGAAAATAAAATTACAAAGAAAAAAATATTATCAGATAATAAATTAACAGAAGAAAAAGCACAAGAAATTGCTGAATCATCAAAGACTGCTAAAGAAAATGCAAGTATTAAAGAAGAACAACAAAAAGAAGAGGAAAAGAAAAAACAACAGGAAGAAGAATTAAAAAATGTAGGTTATCCAATAGATAAGTATATTCTAAAGTATGGTAAATATATGACTCTTGATGGAAAAAGTTCATTTACAATTAATAATGACCATACTGCAATATTTAAAAATGTAGAAAATGAAGAATCATGTTCATGGTCAGGTAATATGTTAGAAAGTGAAAATGGCAAAGTACCAGTAGTAACAATTACTTGTAGCAATCAAACATATTCAACTAACTTAACAGATAAAGGTCTAAAAGATAGTTATAATAATATTGAATATGAATATCAATCATAAAAATCTCTTCCAAAATAATTTTTTAAAAATCATTATTGTCAATATTTGTAAATTATGATATATTAATCCTTGTAAAACAAGTGCGAAAGACGGAATATTTTGAATTATAAAGAGAGTCTATGTTTGGTGAAAATAGATTATGAAGAAATATTTAGATCACTTTCAAGTTGTGATTTATGGATAAGATAAATACGGTAATGCGTTATAGTTATAGAGAAAATTAATTTAATTTTATTAAGTTGATTTAAATTAAGGTGGTACCACGAGCTATTCGTCCTTATAGGATGAATAGTTCTTTTTATTTATATTTATTCATAAAAAAAGAATGGAGGATATATGTTAATAAATATAATTCTATTAGTAGTGGGGTTTGTTATATTAATTAAAGGAGCAGATTTCTTTGTCGATGGAGCAAGTAGTGTAGCATCTAACTTCAAAGTATCTAAAATGTTAATTGGTCTAACAATCGTTGCATTTGGAACAAGTGCTCCAGAGTTCGCTGTAAGTGTAAAATCCCTTCTATCTGGAAGTGGAGATATTGTACTTGGAAATGTTATTGGTAGTAATATTTTAAATATTTTGCTAATTCTTGGAGCATCATCAATGTTTCATGCATTAAATGTAAAAAATAACACTGTAAAAAAAGAATTACCTATCACAATGTTAGTTACCACATTATTTGCAGTTCTATTATCAGATCATATATTTGATAATAAATTAGTAAATTCATTTACAAGAGGAGATGGAATAGTTATATTGTTATTCTTCTCAGTATTCTTATATTATCTAATAAGTATGAGTAGAAAAAAGATTGATGTTGACCAAGATGAAAAGCCTACTATGTCACTTTCAAAGTCATTTATATGGACAATAGGTGGAATAGTTGCCATAGTACTTGGAAGTAATGCAGTAGTTGATAGTGCAACATACTTAGCAAAAGCAATGGGTGTAAGTGAAAGATTAATTTCTCTAACGATTATTGCTCTAGGTACAAGCTTACCAGAACTTGTAACAAGTATTACAGCAACAAGAAAAGGTGAATATGACATAGCAATAGGAAACGTTGTAGGAAGTAATGTATTTAACATAGGAGTAGTAATAGGTCTTCCAGTTGCAATACTAGGAGGAATAGGAAAAATAGCATTTAGTTACATTGATTTATTAGTAATGATAGTATCAGCAATTCTTTTATTTATCTTCTCATATGGGGATTATAAAATATCTAAAAAAGAAGGATTTTTCTTCTTACTATTATTTGTAGTTTACTATACATACGTAATAATTGCATAAAAGGAGTGAAGTATAATATGAAGTTTAAAGAATTAAAAAAAGGACAAACTAGTGATATCGAAAATGAATACAGTAAATATTGGAAAGATGAAAATATATTTGAAAAGAGTATAACTAGCCGTGAAGGAAAAGAAAACTTTGTTTTCTATGATGGACCAATTTATGCTAATGCAAAACCAGGAATTCATCATGTATTTGCAAAAACTATAAAAGATGCATTTTGTAAATATAAAACAATGAACGGTTATAGAGTCCTTAGAAAAATAGGTCTTGATACTCATGGTTTACCAATTGAAGTTAATGTAGAAAAAAAACTTGGTTTTAAATCTAAATCAGACATTGAAGAGTTTGGTGTAGAAAATTTCTGTAAAGAATGTAATAAAGAAACTGCATCAAATATCGATGAAGTAAAAAAAGTAACTGATATGATGGGACAATTTATTGATTGTGATCATCCATATGTAACATGCGATAATGAATACATTGAGTCAGAATGGTGGATAATCAAAGAAATGGATAAAAAAGGTCTTATCTATCATGGAAATAAAGTTTTACCATACTGTCCAAGATGTGGTACTGAATTAAGTTCAAATGAAGTCGCTCAAGGCTATCAAGAAGATTCTGTAAATACAGTTATCGTTCCATTTAAGAAAAAAGATGAAGATGTATATTTCTTAGTTTGGACAACAACACCATGGACATTAATGGCAAACTTAGCACTATGTGTAAATCCAGACTTAACTTATGTAAAAGTTGATTCTCAAGGTTATAAATTTATAGTAGCAGAAAGTTTAA
This sequence comes from uncultured Mollicutes bacterium, assembly GCA_900543055.1. GTDB lineage: Bacteria > Bacillota_I > Bacilli_A > RF39 > UBA660 > UBA3789. The sequence goes on along the minus strand of UQQI01000071.1, from coordinate 2,966 downwards.
AAGAAAAGGTTGTTGGAGAAGAAGCAGAAGTACTTGAAACATACAAAGGAACAGAATTAGTAGGAACTGAATATGAACAATTACTTCCATTTGTAAAAGTAGAAGGAAAAGCATTCCAAGTACTTGCAGACAATTATGTAACAGCAGAAGATGGTACAGGAATTGTACACATTGCTCCAGCTTATGGTGAAGACGATAACAGAGTATGTCGTGAAAATGGAATAACATTTGTAAATCCAGTGGGAAAAGATGGTTGCTACACAGAAGGTCCATGGAAAGGTCGCCTAGTAACAGATAAAGAACTTGAAATTGACATTATTAAATACTTAAAGAGTGAAGATAAATTATTTAAAAAGATTAAGTTAACACATGACTATCCACATTGTTGGAGATGTAAACAACCATTAATCTACTATGCAAAACCAGCTTGGTATGTAAAAACAACCGCATATAAAGATAAAATTATTGAAGCAAACAAAAAAGTAAACTGGTTCCCAGAATTCGTTGGAACAAAACGTTTTGCTAACTGGCTAGAAAATATGGTTGATTGGGGAATTTCAAGAAATAGATATTGGGGTTGTCCAATGCCAATTTGGGAATGTTCTTGTGGACATCGTGAAGTAATAGGCTCACTTAAAGAATTACAAGAGAAATTGGTAGAAGATATCGATGTAAAAAAAGTAGAATTACATAGACCATATGTTGACGATTTACATTTAGAATGTCCAGAATGTCATAAAGAAATGACACGTATAAAAGATGTGTTAGATGTTTGGTTTGATAGTGGTTCTATGCCTTATGCACAATGGCATTATCCATTTGAAAATAAAGATAAATTTAAAGATCAATTCCCAGCAGATTTCATTGCTGAAGGCGTAGACCAAACAAGAGGTTGGTTCTATGTATTACTTGTAATTTCAACAATAATCTCAGGAGAATCAAGCTTTAAAAATGTTGTTGTAAATGACATGATGTTAGATGAACATGGAAAGAAAATGTCTAAGTCAGTTGGAAATATAATCGACCCAATTCAAATAATGAAAGAGTACGGTGCAGATACAATAAGATTCTATATGGCATACGTATCTCCTGTATGGACTCCATTAAGATTTAGTGTAACAGGAGTAAAAGAAGTATATTCTAAATACACATCAACTATGAAGAACTTATACTCATTCTTTGAAATGTATGCAAATGCAGACAACATCGACCCAAGAGAATACTATATCGATGTAGAAGATAGAGAACTAATTGATAAATGGTTAATTTCTAAATTAAATAAACTAGTTAAAAATGTAAGAGATGCATACGAAGAATATGATTTAAATAAAGTTGCTAAATTAATAGTACCATTCTTAAATGATGACTTCTCAAACTGGTATATTAGAAGTAATAGAAGAAGATTCTGGGACTCAGAACTTACAGAAAGCAAGAAAGCAGTATATCTAACAACATATGAGACACTACTTACTTTATGTAAATTATGTGCACCACTTACACCATTCTTAACAGAAGAAATCTATACAAAACTTACAAATGAGGAATCAGTTCATTTAAGTACTTTCCCAACTCCTAATATAGAACTTGTAAATGAAGGTGCAGAACAAAGAATGGACTTAGTAAGAGATGTATGTTCACTAGGTAGATTTGCAAGAGAAGAAGTAAATATCAAAGTACGTCAACCAATAAGTAAATTAATGTTACCAAAGAGTGATGAAATAATTATTGGAGACTTATTACCAGTAATTAAAGAAGAATTAAATGTAAAAGAAGTAGAATTCAAAGAAGATATGAATGAATACTTAGAATATGTTGTAAAACCAAACTTCAAAGTATTAGGAAAAGAATTAGGTCCAAAAATAAAAGAATTACAGGAACTAATTTCAAAATTAACAAGTAATGAAATAAGTGAAATTTCAGAAAAAGGACTTACAGTAAAACTTGCTGGAGAAGACTTTGAATTAAATGGTGAAAATACTCTAATTTCTATTAAACAAAAAGAAGGATATGCATCAACTAGTAACAATAGAACAATAGTAGTATTAGACACTGAACTTACAGATGACTTAATATTAGAAGGACTTGCTCGTGAATTTGTAAGAAAAGTACAATCATTAAGAAAAGATGCCGACTTCGTAATAACAGATCATATTAAAGTATATTATAATGGAACTGATAAAGTAGAAAGAATGTTAAAAGATTATCGTGACTATGTCATGGGAGAAGTCTTAGGTGATGAATTAATAAAAGATATTAGCCTAAAAGATAAATATGATTTAAATGATGAAGAAGCATATATTAAAGTTGAAAGAGTTTAACCTCTTTCTTTTTTTTGAACTTTATTGTAGAATAAAGACTGGTTGGTGAAATATGGAAATTAATTTAGAAAAACTTGAAGAGATATATGGAAAAAGTCTAGTCAAGGAAATGCGTGATGATATAGAAAATTTAATAGAAAACATGAAATATTTAGATAAACTAGAATTTGATGATATATATGACATAATAGAAGTAAATCCATATTTATTTTTAATTGATAATAATGAATTTATAAAAAGAATAAATAATTTAATAACTTCTCTAGGTATAGAATATTTACAAATTCTTGCAGAAGATACTAGTTACTGGGTGAACATTGAATGTTAGTAGATAAAAAACTAATTGATGAAGAATTAGATAAATATAAATTAAAATTTAATCGTAAAAAAAGAAAAAAAATAGAAGAGTCAGCAAACTATGAAGAACTAGGAAAAATACTTAATTTTTTAATAAACAATTTACATATAAGTAAAAGAAGTATAGAAAAGTGTCCAAGTATTTTATATAGAAAAAAAAGTTCTATAAGAAATAATTATTTATTTTTAGAAGATAAAAAAGTAAAAAATTCAAAAGATATCTACTATAAAATAAAGAATATTAATTACTATATTACTTATCAAGATATAGAGAAAAAAGATAACTATCAA
>UQQI01000070.1 GCA_900543055.1 uncultured Mollicutes bacterium | reverse complement strand
TAGGAGTATTACTAATAATAAAATATAATTTTTAAATTTATTAGGAACTATAAAATAAAAAAATAAAACTAAAGGTAAAAAATAATATAAAAAACTAATACTTGAAAATACCATATATTCTCCTCATAAATAAAACTTCCATTTTTGGAAGTTTATAATTATCCTAACATTTCATCTGGAAGTTCTATCTCAGATGCTTCTTTTACTAATTTCTTATCTTGTTTATTATTAACATATTTTGAAAATTTATCATATATTTTATCACTATACTCTGTATATGACATAACAACAAATATAATATCATTATAACTAGTAATATACAACTTTTCAGCAGATACACAAATCCATTTGTTCATATCAATATTATTTAATATTTCTTGTTTCATGTCATTAAGTTTACTTTTATCTTTGACTTTAATAGCAATAGCAGAATAAGGAATAGAACTAATACTAGGTTCTCTAACATAAATATATTTAATATTATCAGATGAATTTAAACCAGTATATGCTTTAACACTTTCCTTATCTTTTAAATTAACTTTCATTTTAATAGTTTCAGGTAATGAATCATCTTTATGAATTTCCTTCATCATATCAGCTATATCCTTTGAACTATTTAATTTTGAAGTATTACTACTTTTATTATTAATAACTAATACTAAAAAAATACTAAATAAAATAATAAAACTTATAATAATAATTAATTTTTTCTTCATAACTCTCTCCTATAATATTATTATAACCATAATATACCATATAATTATTTTATTTACTAGAGATAAAATATTAATTATATTACACTTTTTTATCCAAGTAGGATATAAATAATCCAGAACAATATTATCAAAATATATCTAAAGAATGCATTGAATCACACTTTTGAAATCTTTTTAAGTTTTTTAAACACTTTCATTAGCAATAAGAAGAAATATTTTTGTTAATTCAATATCTAATTTTTGGTTAAATTCAAAGTAACTATTTATAAGATGACTACAATGATAGTAATATACCTAATGATGCATCCCTAAACACTTACATAGAGTTCTAACATTATATAATTTTTTATTATCATTGATAAACTTTATCTTATCTTCTGTTTTTTTGAGAATATGGCGACTGCTTTTTTAATATTTCTGCCTCTTATTCAAGCTCACAATTTTTCTTTTTTAATTTAAGAATTTCATCATTATTAGTTACAACACCTATTGAAGTAGTTATAGTTCCATATTTTTTTCTCCAATTAGTTATATTAGTTCTACTCACGCCATATTTTCTTGCTATATCACTCATAGTTTTATCAGAACTAGTTTTGCAAAGATTTGCGATCATTTTTTTTAAAATCTTCATCTCTTTAGGTATATTGTTTCGTCATAAACACTTCCTCATTTTTTTATTTACTATTAAACAACGTCTTTCCAAATTTCGTGTCTATATATCTATACTAACACCAGTATCAATTAGACACTTGCAAAAATATTTAGATTGGTTTGTTTTTATATACACAATGAAAAAAAGATTCAATCTAAATAAAATTAAAACTGAATCTTATAATACCATTGTTATAGATAATAATTATATCAAAGCAAATCAAATAGTTAAAATGGAGTTACCTATTGATATTAATGTTGCATATAGCGAATATTCCTATCAATCATAAAGTTGAACAGAACTTTTGAAAAAAGTAAAAAATCTCCTGCGACCATACGAGATAGCTGCAGGAGATAGAAAATTTCATATTTTTATGATATAATAGCGCTATATTGTTGGAATATTTGAGAAAAGGAGATGCAACATGGGATTTCCAGAAGAAATTAAAAGAATCAAACAACGATGTTTTCTAACACAACAAGATTTTGTCAAAGAAGTAATGAACACTATGAACGAGGCTGAGCAAAGGAGCGTGGATATTCTATGGAAATCAAATATGATCTTCTTCCAAAACAAAAGACTCGAAAACATAATTTAGGGGTAGAGATTGACCTCTACCCTTATGCAACAGAGTTATATCAAGAACTAGATAGTATAGGGATAATAGATCGAATAAAAGAAATACCACAACTTGGTGTTATAAAAGTTAAGAAGAAACTTGCAAAGACAAGATTTGACTATGTTATGCTTCAACTATATTTACACAAGCTAATTAAGTCAAACTTGCAAGGAGATTTACGCTTTACTTACAACAATTACATTAATGCAAAGGAATTTAGACAAGATTATAGTTATACCGATAATAAGAGTAAACCATCAATGGGAGATATTTTTCAGCTACTAACCATTGTCTATAATATTGGCCATTTTTATAATACATTTACTGCATCTCGTGCTATTACAATGTTATCAGAAGAAAACAACACTTTTTATGATTTGGTGACAAATGCTTGTTCGGATGATAGATATCAAAACGCTGCAAAAAAAATTTTAAATAACAAGAATTACCAGAGGCTCCATCTTTTAAATTCAATTCTGATTTTAGAACAATGCGACAAATCAAAACAATCTATTTCGATAGCCTTGGAAATTTTGTATTCCTACATTAATGAGCAAAGTCTGCCAGAAGAAAGTAAACTAAAGTATGCATTTACAGTATTTAGAAGTGTAAGAACTGTATCTTATATGGCATATGATTTACAAATAGCTGAAACACCACTAACAATTGATTTATGTAATGAGAAAGCAATGTTATTGCTATTAAAGGAATTATTGTCTATGTATAATGATAATCAATCATCAAATCATTTAGTTAATTCTGTTACAAAACTTCTTGACGATACAGTGTATAACGAAAACTCAAATGCAATTTGTTATTATAAGATATCTAGAAAAATGGTGTCTCTAATAACAAGAAAGCCTTCTTATGTTGCATTGAATTATTATAATGACTTGTTTATTAAAAAGGACAGTATACTAAATCGTAATTACACTCACAAAAGAGATTATGTTCAATCGCAAATCCTAAAGCTGACATTTACATCAGATGAAAGATTGGTATCTGAAGAACTATTATCAGATTTAGAGAAAATCAATAATACTCGTGTAGGTTATTATGATAGACATTCTGGTGAGCAGACTATTCTTGTTTCTATAAAGAACTCCTGTGATTCGGCTACCAAAAGGTATGCTGCATATAAAACACTGAAATGTGCGATAAATTATCTTCGCAGAATTTCTTATATAGATCCATGTGATCCAAGATTTCTTTTGGTAGCAAAGTTCTTCTTGTTTTATTTATTTGATGAAAATCCAGTCGTAATAAAACCTACAATAAGTAGAGATACTTGTGTTATTTGTACACGTGGAAAAAAAACACGAATAAGAGCAATACAAAATTTGCTAAAGTCATCAATTGGAAATGAAGATGAAAATCACGAAGTCGAATTTTTACTAAGTCAAATTTCAGATGATTCAATAAATGATACCACTATCACAATCCCTGCAAGTATTGTTGTCTATCAAAAGAATGCTGTAGGACGAAAGTTAAATGAATTTGATGGTATAATTATTCATCCGATGAGGAAAGAAAAACAAGTGATATTTTTAGAAGCCAAAAACAGAGACCGAAAACCAAGTTTTGGGAAGAACTGCCTTATGGAAAAATTTGACAACTTTTCGTTTAAATATGTTGCAGATGATGTTATGATAGTTGATTTTGATGCTTATTGGAAATATTCTATTAGATAGTATCACATACCATTTCGGTACTTGAGGGCATAAGAAAATGACCACACAGGAGTATGCCTACTCTTGTATAGTCATTTTTTTCACCACTTGAAGACGTCATTCAAAATCTGCTTTTCTACAAATTTCTAAGTGAAGTCATCTTTATATCGTGTCCTATATCTCTATTTAATTTCATCCAATTGATTTTACCTTCTTCATTACAAATTAGAACTACACTGTAATCATCTGGAAGATAAACACATTCAATCCATCCTCCTACAATTTATTATTTAGCTTCAAGTGTATTATCAATTTCAATTTTTTCAGGTAATTTATATAGTTTTATTAATAACCCTTTTATTCTTTCCATTCTTTTTCCAATAAAAAAAGCAATTAGTCTTTTTCTTTTTTTAAATAATTCAATAATTTATTGATTTTATTCATTGTAACATCAATCATACTATATCTTGTATCTTCATTATTCCATCTTTCTTGTCCCATACTACTCATAAATAAAAGTAAATCTTGAACATTGTTAAAATAATCTAGAATCACTTCATACTTAATTTCAAAATCATTACTTCCATATGGAAGATTAATGAATTCGTCATATATTTCATTAATTTTTTCTTTTGAACTAATATATATTTTATACGATGATTTTTCATTCCAATTAGAATTCTTTATTTCTTGTATTATTTTATATAATTCTTTTAACTCTTCTAAACTTTCATTATATAAATAATTAATTTGATGAATTAATTCTTCGTCACTTATTGTATTATTGATTCTATTTTCTAGTATAAAGTCAAAACATTTTTGTTCTTTAATCGTTATTCCTTTGTTATTCTTATATTCTATAATATATTTAGCGTTTCTTATATTAAAGTTAAATTCATCTGGATAAATATAAGCCCATAAGAAATCAATAGGTTTATTTTTCAACATATTTTTCTGCTTATCATAATTATAAAATTCTATTTTATTGAATAGTTTAACCATTTTTTCCATAATAATAGATAATTTTTTTTCATTTTGTAGTTTACTCACAATATAAACACAATATTTTTTTACCGATAAGGAATGAATAGGTTCAAATCCTATCGTACAAAAATCATCATCTTTATATTCATACTTTATAATTCTCTTATCACCTTTTTTAATATTTTCATTTTCACTAAAATATATTGTTCCCAAGAAGTTTTGTCTATTAATTAATGTTTGTTTAGAATTATCATTCTTATAAATCATTCTAATCAGATTAATTATTTCAGCAAGAGACTTATTCTTTGTACTTTCAAAGTTTAAAATATTACATAATATTTCTGTAAAATAACTCATTGACTTTTTTTCATTAGCAAAAGATGGTTGTTCTTTTGAAGATGAGCATGTTACTATTGTTCCTTCTCCCACTAATAACTCTTCTTCATTTAAAATAAACTGTCCAGAATAGCATGCATCAATAATAATCCACTTACATTTATACTTACTTTCACTTATTTTGCTTAATAAATCATTTATAGAAATGGTTCTTTCGTCACTAAGTACAATACTACTTCCTTTTTTATTCCGTCCATGCCCGCTAAAATATAATATTAACATTTCATTTTCTGTTTCATTTGTACAAATTTTATCAATAATATCTTTGTAATCATCAAATTCAACCATACCACTATATGATGATATATTCTTCTCAGATATTTTCATGCTATTTATTAAACTATTCTTTAACTCCTTGATATCATTATTTACAAATAACAAATTATCCTTGTAATTATGATATTCACTGCAGCCAATTAAAAATGCATCCACATTTTTTGTATTGATAACAATCACCTCAATTAATATTATACTATAATCCCAGAATTAATCCCATCATTTCTTGTACAACACGATCAGACATTTTAATTGTTCAAACTAAAACCAGCATATTGAATACTAGTTCTCCTATATAAGTCCATACTTGAGTTACTGCTGCTGCACTTGCATCTACAACTGGTGGTGTACTTGCAAATAATGAGAAGATTATACATGAGAGAATTATAATTACTCCCTCTAAACATACTGCTCCATAACTCTTTAAAAAACTCATACGTACCTTTTATAGTAGAGCCTGGTAGTTCTAATTTTGATTTTATTTCTTTTTTATATTTATCTAATTTAGATTCTTTATTACGAGTAGTTGGTTTGCCTTCATATAAATTATCATATTTTTTTATGGTCCTTCTATCACAACTATGCAATCTTGCTAGTTCAGAATAATTTGGTTTAATATTATTTGTTTTCATTATTAATAACTCCTGTTTTAATTTATTTATTTCCTTCATGTTATACCTCCTAAGTCTATAAAAGGATAACAAAAGAATGTACAAATTTGTGCATTTTTATAGGATATATAATTTTTAGTGTGTGTGTAGAGTGTGAACTGAACCCCAAAAGTTGGACAGTTTATAAATAGTTTCTAATTAGAGGATTG
>UQQI01000069.1 GCA_900543055.1 uncultured Mollicutes bacterium | reverse complement strand
TCAAGCCTTATAGGCTTCAGAGAAAAACCACCCTTTTTAAGGGTGGATTTTTACTTTATATATAAGGAAAAAATCTTTTATATTACCAAGAAATCTGCTATAATATTCAAAGGAGATGAAATTATGGTAGAAAAATTAGATAAAGACATGATAGAAGCAATGAAGTCAAAAGACAAAGACAGACTTGTTGTAATTAGAATGGTAAAAGCAGCCCTAAAACAAGAACAAATAGATCATAAAAAAGAAATTAACGATGATTTATTAATTGATGTTATAAACAAACAAATAAAAATGAGAAAAGATTCTATTATAGAATTTGAAAAAGGAAATAGAACAGACTTAGTAGAAAAAACTCAAAAAGAAATCAACGTTTTAATGGCATATTTACCAGAACAATTGTCAACAGAAGAAGTAGAAAAAATAATTAATGAAATTTTTGAAGAAGTGAAACCAGAAAGTCAAAAAGACATGGGAAAAGTTATGAAAGAAGCACAAGCTAAATTAAAAGGCAAAGCTGATATGAAAGAAGTATCAACAATCATAAGAGAAAAATTACAATAAAAAGCAAATTAATGCTTTTTTTTTACCATAAAACATATAATTTACTGGTGAATAATATGTTAGATAGATTAAATAATTATATTGATGATAAGAAATTTAAATTAATATATGAGGACAATTTAATAGATATAATAAACTATACAAGATTAATCACAATAGAAAATAACTATGTATCACTATACATAAATAATAAAAAAATAATAATAAAAGGAAAAGAATTAATACTAAAAAAACTATTAGACAATGAACTATTATTAAATGGAAAAGTAACTAGTCTAGAGGTAGTAAATGATTAATAGAATAAAAATAGAAATAACAGGAAAATACACAAATTATTTCTTTAAAGAACTAATACGAAGAAAAATTAATATATATGATCTTGTAAAATCTCATAATAAACTAGAAATAATAATTGACTATAAGGATTATAAAAATATAAAGAAAATAAAAACAACTTCTAAAGTAAAAATAATTAATAGATATGGAGTAAGTAAATTAAAATATTTATTTAATAAATATAGACTATTACTTTTCTTTTTTTTATTCGCAATTTTTATAAATATCTTTCTATCTCATATTATATTTAAAGTAGAAGTAATAAATCATAATAAGAAACTAGTAAAAGAAATAAAAGATGAATTAATGGACCTTGGAATAAAAAAATACAATTTTGTCTTAAGTACCAATAAAGTAAATAATATAAAAGAAAGATTATTAGAAAATAAAGATATTGAATGGTTAGAAATAGAAAGAATAGGTACAAAGTACGTTATTAAAGTAGAAGAAAGAAAATTGAAAGAAAAAGAAGATGAGTGTTTTCCAAGAAATATTGTTTCTAAAAAGAATGCAGTGATTACTAAAATAAATGTAGAAAATGGCGAAATTATCAAAAAGAAAAATGATTATGTAGTGGCAGGAGAAACTATTGTAAGTGGCCTAATTCATAATAAAGAAACTGTTAAAACAAAAGTTTGTGCTAAAGGAACTATTTATGGAAAAACATGGTATAAAGTAAGACTATCACTAGAAAATACAACACTAAATACAGTTTACACATCAAACGAGAAAACCGGTTTTTTTATAAAAATGTTAAATAAAGAATATAAATTAGGAAATAAATTCAGTAAATATAAAATAAAAAAGTATAATATAGTAGGAAGTAAATTAGTTCCAATGGAAATTAGCTTATCTAAATATCTAGAAATAAATAGATATGAACAGCAACTATCAAAAAAAGAAATAGAGAAAAAGGCTTTAATACTTGCAGAAAAGAAAGTTAGAGAAGGTATAAAAAAAGATGAACATATACTAGATAAAAAAATTTTGAAAAATAATATAAATAATAGTAAAATAGATATAGAAGTATTTATTGTTGCAGAAGAAGATATAACATCCTATTTTGACATAAGTGGTATAAATATAGATGAGTTAAATAAGAAAGAAGAGTGATTTTATGTTGGAACCATTAAGTAGTACAATTCATGGAGTTATAGAGTTCACTTGGCCAATGATACTAATTTCAGTAATAATTTTAGTTTCGTTTAGAGTTACTTATCTAATAAAAAATAAAGAAAAAATGGTCCTATATAAAGAATTACTTATGTTAAGTTTTATTATTTATATATTATGTTTATTCCAAGTAGTTACATTTCAAGATGATACTTCTTGGGCAAGTAATAATTTTGTTCCATTCAGAGAAATTCTGCGTTATAATATAACGAGTAAATTATTCATAAAAAATGTTTTAGGAAATATGATTATGTTTATGCCATTTGGTTTATTTGCAAGCCTATATTTAAAAGTAGAAAAAATAAACTTACCATTAATGCTTACAATAATAGCATCAGTATCAATTGAAACAGTACAATTAGTAATTGGAAGAGTATTTGATGTTGATGATATAATATTAAACTTACTAGGTGGTATATTTGGATATGTAATATATAAATTAATAAAAGGAATAGGAGAAAAATTACCAAAATTTTGTCATAGTGAATGGTTTTTTAATGTTTTAGCAATAATTATATTAATTGTTATAGTTTCAACAGTCTATCTAATTTAAGGAGGAAATATGAATAAAATTGAAATATTTAATCAAACAGAAGAAGAAGTAAAAGAATTAGAAACAGTAGAAAAAGTATTATATAGTGCTTTAGAAAAAGAACATATGGAAAATACAAGTTTTAATCTTATTATTGTCGATAATAATTATATTCATGAATTAAATAAAAATTATCGTCATATTGATAGAGAAACAGATGTTATTACATTTGCATTAGAAGATGAAGATACAGTAATAATACCAGATGATGAAAGAATTTTAGGAGATGTATATATATCACTTGATAAGGCTAAGGCTCAAGCAGAAGAATATGGACATTCATTCTTAAGAGAAATATGCTTTTTAGCAGTTCATGGTTTTTATCATTTATTAGGCTATGATCATATGACTGAAGCTGATGAAAAAGTAATGTTTGCAAAACAAGAGGAGGTATTAAACTCTTATGGCATTACTAGATAAAATAAAAAAACTATTTGGAAAAAAAACACCAAAAAGAAATAAAGATACAGGTTCTGCACTAGAAAGATATTATAAAAGTTTTTTACATGCAATAGACGGAATCATATATGCAACAAAATATGAACATAATATAATAATAATTATATGCGCAACAATATTTGCAATATCTTGTGGACTTATTTTTAATGTAAGTACATATGAATGGTTATTTATAATTTTTATATGTGCAGCAATTGCTGCTTGTGAAATGTTAAACTCAGCAATAGAAGCAACAGTAGACTTAGTAACAACAGAAATTCATCCACTAGCAAAAATTGCGAAAGACACAGCAAGTTCTGCAACATTAATATTATGCTTTGCGGCACTAGTTGGAGGAATCATTATATTCGTACCGAAAATATTAGAACTAATTTAAAGGAGAAGTTAAATGATAGAAAAATTATTAGAATTACATAAAAATAGTTATGTTCCAATTTCAAATTATCCAGTTTCAGCAATAGTTGTTACAAAAGATGGAAAAGAATATCCTGGAGTAAATGTAGAAGATGCATCAACAAGAGCTGGAACTTGTGCTGAAAGAACAGCAATATTTACAGCACTAACTGCTGGCGTAAAAAAAGGCTCATTTAAAGAATTGCATGTTATGACATCATCAACAAAAACTATAGGAATGCCATGCTTTGTATGTAGACAAATGATTTCCGAAGTATTTGATAAAGACACAAAAATAATTTGCTATAACACAAATGGAGAAAGTGTATGTCACACAGTAGAAGAACTATGCCCATACCCATTTGGAGAGGATGATTTAAGATGAAATGCGGATTTGTTAGTTTAGTAGGAAGACCAAACGTTGGTAAAAGTTCTCTTCTAAATTCAATTTTAGGAATGAAACTTGCAATAACTTCAAACGTTTCTGGAACAACAAGAAATGTAATAAATGGAATATATAACGATGATGATTCACAAATTATATTTGTAGATACTCCAGGGATTCATAAGCCAAGTAATAAATTAGGTAACTTAATGAATAAAAAAGCCTATAACAATACTGAAGGAGTAGATATAATATTATTCTTAGTAGACATATCAAAAGGTTTTGGTAAAGGTGATAAATTCATATTAGAAAAAATAAAAAATAAAAATATTCCAGTATTTTTACTTCTAAATAAAATTGACTTAGTAAAAAATAAAGAAGATTTATTAAAAAATATTGCTGAATTAAAAGAGTTATATGACTTTAAAGAAATAATTCCAATATCAGCAAGAAAAAAAGACAATGTTGATTTATTAATAGATTGTATTAAAAAAGAATTACCAGAAAGTGAAAAAATCTATTCTGAAGAAGAACTTACAAATGTAACAACAAGATTTATAATGGCAGAATTTGTAAGAGAAAAAGTTCTAGAATTAACAAGAGATGAAATTCCACATACAGTAACTTGTTATGTAGAAAACTATGAAGAAGATGAAAAAGTAGTCCATATTCAAGTATTAATTGTAGTTGACCGTGATAATATCAAAAAAATAATTATTGGAAAACAAGGATCAATGCTAAAAGAAATAGGTACAAGAGCAAGACATGATATGGAAGAATTTTTAGGAAAAAAAGTTTTCTTAGAGACATATGTTAAATCAATTAAAAACTGGAGAGATGAAGAAAAATACTTCATAGAATTCGGTTTAAAAGACGAAGATGAATAAAATTTTAAAAAAATCACCACTATATAAGTAGAGGTGATTTTATGACTATAGATATTTTATGGAAATTATTTAATAAAACAGGTAATATAAAATACTATAATTTAATGATGAAGTTAAAGAAGTGATACTATGAAAATTAGAATAGAAACATTTGAAGGAATCATATTAAGTGAAACTAATTATGGTGAATCAAGTAAGATACTAAATGTTTTAACTGATAAATATGGTCTTATAGGAATTATGTCTAAAGGCTGTCGTAAAATGAAAAGTAAATTAAGAGGAGTAAGCAGAAAACTAATATATGGAAAGTTTAATGTTTATTATAAAGAACAAGGGGTATCGACTCTTATAAGTATAGATATAATTAATTCATTTTCTAAGACATTAATGGATTTAGAAAAAATATCATATGCATCATATATTCTTGATTTAACTACACAAGTAGTTAGACAAACAGATTCTAAAGAAGTATTTTCTATTCTAAGAGATACATTAACAAAATTAGAAGAAGGACTAAGTCCAATTATTTTAACAAACATTATAGAAATAAAATTATTAAATTATTTAGGAGTATCTCCAAATATTGATTCATGTAGTATCTGTGGTAGTAATAAAAATATTGTAACATTATCAAGTAGTGCAGGTGGATATGTCTGTAGTAGTTGTTATACAAATGAGTATATTGTAAGTGAAAAAACAATAAAAATAGTTAGAATGTACTACTATGTAGATATAAAAAATATAAAAAAGTTAGAAGTAAGCCCACTAGTTACAAAAGAAATAAATATCTTTCTAAATGATTATTATGATAGATACACAGGACTATATATTAAAAGTAAAGACTTTATAAAAAAAGTTAATCAGATTACCAAAATATAATAAAAAATTAATTTATAATTAAATTGCATAATTCATCATTCCAAATGTTTTCAATTCTGCTCTCTTTTCTTTTGGTTTATATCCCAAATATTGTATTGCCCTTAACTCAAAATCTATCGTATTTGCTGGCGTATGTTCTTCATACCAATATAAATATCTTTCTCTACTTGCTTCATCTATACATGTATATTGATAATAATTTATATCTTTTGTCATTCCTTCTGTTTTGCATTCTTTTGGTACATATTTTACATCTATTTGCCATTTTTTTCCTATCTCTGTTGGTGTATGATATTTTTGATTATGTTTCTTTGATGTTCCTTTTATTTCTGGATTATTATAATATCCTATTTTTCTTAATACTCTATATAATGATGCTGGTTTTCTTGTATATCCTTTATTTATTTTTAACTTATACCATATTTCATTTAATGTTATATGTGGATTTCTTTTTATTAAATCTTTTATCCATTTTATTTCTGTTTCTGTATGTTCTTTTGGATGCTTACTTAATGGCCTATGTGACTTATCTTCTAAACTCTCTTTGCTTCCATCATATTTTTTATTCCATCTCCATAATGATGTCCCTGATATATGATATTTTCTACATACATATCCTATATCATTGCAATTTCTATACATTTTTACTGCATTTTCTCTTGTTTTTATTTCATGTGGTAAATATCTCTTTATATTTTTTTGATTTTGTGTTATAATTTTATTCAT
>UQQI01000068.1 GCA_900543055.1 uncultured Mollicutes bacterium | reverse complement strand
TAGGAATTTTGGTTGGTGACGACCAAAGCGACAAATTTTAATTTGTCTTTTGTTCATTTAAATTAATTAAATATGTTTCACAAGTTTTTGCTAATGGATCATTACAATCAACAAATATTAGTCTTAACTTACTTGTATCCATTTTTGCTTTTTCGAAATAAATACTACCTGAATAGGATTTTTCTGATTCTAATGTAGTAGGTAGTTTATCATCTGCTTGAACAAGAATAGTATTATATTTTGAATCTTTTGATTCTCTTTCTCTTAAAGAAAAAGTATAATTAATTAAATTGTCTAAATTTTCATTAGATTTATTAGTGATAGAAAGATTTACTTTAATATATTCTATTCCATTTATTTCTACCTCTTTATAATTATTTACTAGTACTTTGAAGTCTTGTGATGTAAATTCTTGATTTATTTTTATTTTACCATCCATATATTGAATAGGCTTTTTACTAATGATATTTCCAGATAGTCCCATAACTAAAATTATTACTGTTATGGAAGAGATTAATACGGTAGATATATATTTCATATAAAGACTTGTATCAATATTAAAACTATCTATCTTACTTAATTTATTTATTGTTCTTAAAGTATAAACTATTAAAAATGCTTCTAAGGCAAGTGATAAGAAAATAATTATACTACTACCAGAAGTTAGAGCATAATCATATATTCCATGCATATATCCAGAAATTAATAGTCCAATTATGAAATAAAAAATACTTAAAAATTTATTTCCTTCAAGTTTTTTAGTAGTTGCAAGACCTACAAATACACCAAATATTGCTCCATATAGAGTATGTCCAGGTATACATAAAATTGCTCTATATATTCCTGTTACTATTCCACCCTCAAAAACATATAAAACATTTTCAAAACAAGCAAAACCTAGTGCTCCAAATGTACAATACAAAATTGCATCATAGAAAGAATTATAACTCTCACTCTTTATACCAAAAATATAAGCTGGTAGAAATTTAAATATTTCTTCTATTAAACCTATACCATAGATATTAATTAACATAACTGTAATTTCATTATATTGAGAAATATGATTTTCAAAAAACATCTCTAATGGAACTACAAAAATTATTGTGAAAACCATAGATGTAAAAAATATTTTCTTTAATACTTTTTTAGGTTCTTTATCAATATCTAACTTGTATAGATGCTTTGCAACTAATATTGCAGGTAATGTTGCTACTATTAATAAAATTATTAAATAGTACACACTTTTTTACTCTTTTCTATTATAAATATATCTTATATTTCTAAAAAAAACAACATGTTTAAAATAACTGGTTTATGTGTTAGAATATTAAATAGATTGTGAATGGAGGACGATATAAGTGGCTAGCTATATACAAGGAAAATATACTAAATGTATTTTTAAAAATAATACTGGTTATAATATAGGAGTGTTTAGAGTTAGTGATTCAAATGATCCTAGTCTAGCCGATTATATTGGAAGAAGTATTACATTTACTGGTTACTTTCATGATCTTAATGAGATAGATACTTATTTGTTTTATGGTAAACTTGTTACTCATGAAAAGTATGGAGAACAATTTCAAGTGGAGAGTTATGAAAGGTGTATGCCAGAAGAAAAAGATTCTATTGTTGAATTCTTAACTAGTGGTTTATTTAAAGGTATAGGAGAAGCAAAGGCTAAAAAAATAGTTGATGTTTTAGGAAAAGATACATTAAAAATAATATTAGAAACACCGGATAATTTACTTTTAATTCCATCTATATCTAAGAAAAATGTAGATACACTTCATAATAAATTAAAAGAATATGAAGCAAGTTATGAGACTATTATGTATTTAAGTGATATGGGTTTTTCTACAAAAGATTCTATGATTATTTATAATACGTATAAAAAGGATACTAAGAAAGTAATAGAAGAGGATATTTATAAATTAATAGAAGATATAAATGAAATATATTTTAAGAAGATAGATGTTATTGCTTTAAAAAATGGCGTTAAAAAAGATGCTCTAATTAGAGTGAAAGCAAGTCTTTTATATATAATGGATGAAGTAAGTAATACTTATGGACATAGTTATTATTTTAGAGAAGAACTTCTTAATTATCTGCCTAGAGTTCTTGGTGTTAATATATGTACTGAATTATTTGATGAGTGTATTAATAAGTTAGTAGAAGACTTAAAAATAATTATTAAAGAAGATAGATTTTACTTAAGAGAAATGTATGAGTCTGAGACACTTATTGTAAAGAGATTTAGACTTTTAAATAGTAATAAAGAAATAATTGATAAGAGACTTGATTCTATGATTTTAGAGTTAGAAGATTTTTTTGATATTAAGTATAATTCTTGTCAGTTAGATGCTATTAAAAAAAGTTATATGAAAGACTTTTTAATTATTACTGGTGGACCTGGTACTGGTAAGACTACTATTATGAAAGGTATTGTTGAGTTATATCGTTTGATGGAGAAACTTTCATATGAAAAATTAAATGATAAAATAGCATTACTTGCTCCTACTGGACGTGCTGCTAAGAGAATGAGTGATGCTACTGGTATGCCAGCAAGTACAATACATAGGTTTTTAAAATGGAGTAGAGATACTAATAAGTTTCAAGTTAATGAGTATAATAGAAGTAAAGTAGAATTTGTTATAATAGATGAGGCTAGTATGATAGATACTTATTTAATGGCTAGTTTATTAAAAGGAATTTCTAGTAATTGTAAAGTTATTTTAGTAGGAGATGATCATCAATTACCTAGTGTTGGTCCTGGACAGGTATTACATGATTTAATAGAAAGTCATGCTCTTCAAGTAGTTGAACTTACAGAATTATATAGACAAGGGATTGACTCAAATATTATAAGTCTTGCTTATGATATTAGAAATCAAAGTGTTAATAAAGATATATTTAATGTAGAAGATGATCTTACTTTTATTGAATGTAGAGATAATGAAGTAATACCTAATATTTGTGAAATATGTAATACATATAAAGATTTAAATTATAAGAAATTTCAAATACTTGCTCCTATGTATAAAGGACTTAATGGAATTGATGCAATAAATAAGAATGTCCAAGATATTTTTAATTCTAAAAGTCGAACTAAAAAAGAAAAAGTTATTGGTGAGTTTAATTTCCGTGAAGATGATAAAGTGATTCAGCTTACTAATATGCCAGATGATAATGTATATAATGGTGATATTGGTATAATTGATAGAATACAAAGTAGTCCTAAGAGTGAAATCCATATAGATTTTGATGGTAATTTAGTTAAATATACTCCGGCTAATTTTATTAATTTTAAATCTGCATATAGTATTAGTATTCATAAAGCACAAGGTTCTGAGTTTGATGTTGTAGTAATTCCTATTGTAAATGCTTATAATAAAATGTTATATCAAAAATTAATTTATACAGGGGTTACTCGTGCTAAGAAAAAGTTATATATAGTTGGAGACTTTTCAGCACTAATAAGAGCATCTCATAATACTTCTGATGATATTAGAAGAACTACTATAAAAAATTATTTAATAAATGGTATAGTTTAGGTAATTTTGTAAATAATACTTGTAGAGGTGATTAGATGAAATTTAATATTTCTACAATTATGGTAATGCTTGGTGGAGCAGGCATTGCTGGATATTTATATATGAGAAATCATCCTGATATGGTATGTTATATGAAAGATGCAGTTAAAGATACTGTTAGGGATACTAGTAGAAAAGTATATAATATGTTAGATGAAGAAGATTAAACTTCTTCTTTTTTTGATTTTATTTTGTATATTTTTCATTTTGTGCTATAATATACGTGCTTTAGGGGGGATTATTATGATGTTTGATGATTATGATACAGAAATACTTAGTTCTTATCAAGAAAGTATAGGAACATTCAATTTTGGAAAGATATGTGAAGATGTAAGAGAACTTCAACTTGCATGTAGAGAGATTGCTCTTAATAGTTTACATATTAGTACTTTTGATGATGTTAAGTCTGATATGATTCTTTCTTTTTCTTTGGAAAAGGAATTAAGTGTAAAAGATAGAATTTCTTTTGTATATGGTATGAGTGAAGGTAAATATTATTTATCAAAGTTAAAGAGTATTCCAAATTATAGTGATAAGGATGGTATTACTTTGTTTATTAATACTGAAGCAGATAAGTTTTTAGTGTCAGAACAAGAAAAGAAAAATAAGAAGAAAAGTCATTATGATTTAGATATTGCAAGAGCAGGATATGCTACTAAAATATATTTAGGATTAATGGAAAACTATAAAGAAAAATAATTTTATATTTTAGTTTATTTGTAGTATAATCTTTTTGGAAGGTGATAAGAGTGATTACAATTAAGAGTGAAAGAGAAATAGAATTAATGAGACATGCTGGTATGCTTGTTTCAAAGATGCATCAGTTTATTAAACCATATATTAAAGAAGGCATTACTACTAAAGAGTTAGATAAGTTATGTGAGGACTTTATTAGAAGTAATGATGGTATTCCTACAGAAAAAGGTTATGAAGGTTTTCCAGCATCAATTTGTGCATCAGTAAATGATGAAGTTGTTCATGGTATTCCAGGAAGTAGAAAATTAAAAAATGGAGATATAATTACAATTGATACTGTTATTGCATATAAAGGTTATCAAGGAGATGCTGCCTGGACTTATGCAGTGGGTGAGATTGATGATGATAAAAAGTATTTGATGGAGCACACTGAAAAGGCCTTATATGAAGGCGTAAAAATGGTAAAACCAGGAAATAGAATTGGTGATATTTCAAGTGCAGTACAAAA
The DNA here is from genome assembly GCA_900543055.1 of uncultured Mollicutes bacterium. GTDB lineage: Bacteria > Bacillota_I > Bacilli_A > RF39 > UBA660 > UBA3789. The sequence goes on along the minus strand of UQQI01000068.1, from coordinate 1,897 downwards.
ATATGCAGAAGAACATCATTTAGGCGTTGTTCGTGAACTTTGTGGACATGGAATTGGAAGAGAAATGCATGAAGATCCAGAAGTACCAAACTTTGGAATTGCTGGAACTGGTCCTAGATTAAAACCAGGTATGGTAATTTGTATTGAACCAATGCTTACTTTTGGACATAGAGATATTTATTTTGCAGATGATGATTGGACAGTTATTACAAGAGACTCATCACCAGCAGCACACTTTGAACATACAGTTTTAGTTACAGATGACGGATATGAAATACTTACTCCAAGATTAGATGATTAATATTAATTAACGTAAAATTAAAAAGTTTTGCGTTTTTTTATGTTTTTTTTTATTTCTTTGATGTATCCTATTATTAGGATGTGATAGTTTGAAAAAGAAGAGTATTATATTTTTAATAAATGGATTAGGTATAGAAAAACCAGGAAGTTATAGTATATCGCTAGATCAAGATATGCCTAATCTTGCTAGAACAAAGGAAACTTCATATTTTACAACTGCAATAACTAATAGTTTAGAGTATAGAAGTGCATATCAACAATTTTTTGTAGGAGATACTTATAAAACAGAACTCGATTATATACAAACAAATATTATAAATGAAAACATAAAAACAAATCCTGTATATCAAAGTTTTTCTCAGAGCGTAAGTACTCCAGGTTCTAAACTTCATGTTTTTCTGGAACCAACAACTGATAAAATAGTAGAACAAATAAATAATTTAGTTAATACTTTAACACTTGATAAAGATAAAAAGATATATTTACATTTGATACTTTCTCAATTAACACTTAATGATTATAATAGACTAATTGATATTATAAATTATATTAAGTATCATTTAAATGAACATATTACAGTTGGTTTTGTTATTGGAAAAGAATATTTAAGTGATGAACTTAGTGCTGCTGAGTTAAAGGAGATGGAAAAATTACTTTTCTTTTGTTCAGCTGAGAGATGGATTAAAACAGAGGATAAGTTAAAAAGTTTAAAGGAACAAAATGTTATTCCATGTAAGGCAAAAGGTTTTTGTGCTAATAATGAGTGCTTTATAAAAAATGGAGATACTATATTATTCTTTAATACTAGACGTGAAGACTATGATAAATTCATTAAATGTATTTATGACAATGCTCCAGAAGTTATTAAGAATGAACAAATTAATTTACCTGCATTTTCTTTAATTAAATTATTTAGTAAGTATAGTATAAATTCATTTGCTGAAAAAGTAGTTTATGAGAATAGTTTAGATAATATGCTTTTAAGGTATCAAAAGAAAGCTTTGATTCTTACTAATAGGGAACATGTTAACTTAGTTAATTTTTACGCAAATGGTCTTAATCAAGTAAATAATCCAAATATTGTTTTTATGATTCTTGATGATACTTTGTATGATTATAATAATGTTGTTAATTTAATTGATAATTCTGATTATGATTTAATTATATTTGACTATTATATGGATACGTCTTCTACTATTAATAATTTAAAGAGTGGACTTACTAAAATAGATAAAGTACTTGGAAATATAGTTTATTGTTCTGAAAATAAACATTCATTATTTATATCTAGTCTTTTTGGTATAAAAAAAGAGATGCCTCTTGCTGACTATAATTCTGAGAGAGTTACAATTGACTATGAGATGCAGATACCAATATTTTTCTATGACTATACTTATCCAGCTGGCAAATATACTCTATTTCCAGGGGATACTAATATGATATTAAGTAGTGCTATGTGGTGTTTAACAGGAGATAGTCATTTAGAATCTTTAATTAGACCTAAAGGAATTCTTAAAAACTTATTTAGTGCTTTTAAATAAGAAAAAAAGGATAATTGTCAAATAGTGTGTGTAGACACAAATAAGCGATGATTATT
>UQQI01000067.1 GCA_900543055.1 uncultured Mollicutes bacterium | reverse complement strand
AAAAGCCATAAAATAAAAAATTCTAAACGCACTTTCCTAATAAATAAAAAAAGTACTAGATAAATAAAATTCTAGTACTTTTATTATTTATTAATAATTTTTCCTATACAATATGGATACTGGACACTATCAATTAAAACATTACAAAATTCATTATGTTGAAGTTCTCCTAATACTTTTACATATAAGAAGTTAGATGTATGTCCATAACTATATCCATCTTTGTATTCTTCTATTAGAACTTCTTCTTCCTTACCAACAAATTTATTCATATAATTAATTTCTAGTTGATGAGATACTTCGATTAATTTCTTTGCTCTTTCTTTCTTAATATTACCAGGTAGTTTATTATCCATTCTACTAGCTTTAGTTCCACGACGTTCACTATATGGAAAAACATGTAATTTTGAAAATTCTAATTTACGGCAAGTATCAATTGTCTTTTCAAATAATTCTTCACTCTCTCCTGGGAAACCTACAATTACATCTGTAGATATTGCAATACCAGGTCTAATATTTCTGATTTCAGCAATCTTATTAAAGAAAAAATCTAAATTATATTTTCTTTTCATTGCTTTTAATACTTCGTCTGATCCTGCTTGAATAGGAATATGTAAGTGATCAACTATTACTTTAGAGTTTTTCAAAACATCAAGTACATCTTCATTTAATTCTGTTGTTTCAATCGAAGAAATTCTAAGTCTTTTTAAGCCATCTATTTTTACAAGTCTATTAAGTAAATCTGCAAAACTAGTATCTAAATCAGTTCCATATGCTCCTGTATGAATACCAGTAAGAACAACCTCTTTATAACCATTATTTACAAGATCGGTAACTTCTTCTACTACATCATCTTCCTTTTTACTTCTACATTTTCCTCTAGCAAAAGGAATAATACAATAACTACAGAAATTATCACAACCATCTTGTATTTTTACAAAAGCACGAGTTCTACCAGGAAACTCAGTAATTCTCATATCTTCAAATTCACTAAGTCTACTGTCATATGTTCTAACAATTGTTTCTTTATTTTTAAAATACTCATCAAGTAAACTTACTATGTTTGCTTTATCTTTATTTCCTAAAACAATATCTAATCCATTTTCATGATAATCTTTATTAACTGCAACAAAACATCCCATCGCAACAACACAAGCATTAGGATTTCTTTTAATTGCTTGTCTTATAGTCTTACGAGACTTAGAATCACTATTATTTGTAACTGTACAAGTATTTATTATATAAACATCACATATATCATCAAAATCTTTAATTTCATATCCTGCTTTTATAAGTTCATTTTCAACAAACTCACTCTCATAAGTATTAACCTTACAACCTAAAGTATATATACCAACACTCTTCATTTAATCACTACTCTCTTTATAATTTTTATACCAAGAAGACACCTTATCTTTTGCCTTACTAATAGCACTCTTAGTCTTTTCTTTTCCCTCTTCTATATAAGGCTTATAAGTATCATAAACATCTTTTACACCTTGTTTATCCTCTTCATATATATCCATAGTATTATTATATCTATCTTCACCAACACTATCTTTATACTTATTTAAAATAAAATTTTTTAACTCATTAGCCTTCTCTTTAGCATTATTATAAACTTTAACAGAAGTATTTTTAATACTTTCTTTATAATTAGGATATTTCTCCTCTATTTTAGAATCAACTTTTTCATAAATATCAATAACTTTAGTCTTAACAGAATCAGTTAAATCAGAAAACTTCTTACCCTTAATCTCACCATCATAAAATATAAAATCAGTTAAAGTAATAAAAGTGTTTTTTAAAGTCTTCTCATCATTTGACTTATCTACATATTCACTAACATCATCTAAATAATTTACTAAGTCATCATCAGTTGATACTTCACTATTATTAATCGCTAAAGAAGAATCAGTAATTATATTAGAATCTTTTAATTCACTTGACTCATTCTTAATAACAACCTTTTCTCTTGGTTCAACTTTAGTAGAATTATATAAATAAAAACAAACTCCACCTAAAACAACAATTATAAATATTAAAATAGTAATTATAATATTCTTCTTCATAATATCACCCCAAATATCTATCATATTATATCATGAATACAGAAATATTTCTACAAAAAGATATTTTATAGATAAAAGAAAAGATACTTTGTAATCAATCTATTAATAAATATTAGATTACAAAATATCTGTATTAATTATTCTTAATTTCTAAAAATCTCTTTAATAAAAAAGTTAAAAAATAAGGAAAAGTATAAAATTTACCATTAAATCCTATGTTTTTATTACATAATTTTATACCATATTTAATATCTTTGTATTTCTTATCATCTATAAGATTATTTAATGATATAGTTGAGTTATCATTTGCTTTTACTTCTACAGGAATTAATGAATCAATATCTCTTATGAAAAAATCCATTTCAAGAGTACCTTTTTCATTCTTATAAAAGTACAAGTTATATCCTTGTTTTACTAACATATCTGCAACAACGTTTTCGTATATTGCACCTTTATATGTATTAAAATTCTGATTTTTTCTTAAATCTGCTTGTGTTTCATCATCAAGGGAACCTATTAATAAACCAGTATCTCCAAAGTAAATTCTATAATTATTAGGATTATAATTTCCTTTTAAAGGTAAACTTAATTGATCTAGGCAGTAACACACATTTATTATTCCTGCTCTATCTAGCCAATTTAATACTCCAATATATTCTCTATTTCTTGCTCCATCTTGAATTTTAGTTATTTGAAATTTTTTATTTTCATTTCCTAAAAATACAGGAATATTTTTATATACAGTTAGTATTTTGCTTTGATCTAATCCTTCAGCATATTTAGTTATATCTTCTTCATAATCTAGTAAAATTTGTTGTTGCATTTTTAAAATTCCACTAAAATTTTTATTTTCAAAGAAAAGACTAACTATTGCAGGCATACCACCAGTAATCATATAATCTTTAAAATTTTCCATCATTACATCATACATAGTTGAAGATAATGGCTCTAAATTAAGCATTGAATTAAGCATATCATCAATTATAGAATTCTTATAACCTTTAGCCCACAAAAATTCTTCAAAGTCCATAGAATGTAATGTATAGTCTTCTTTATTCCCAACACTATTAGACTCTATTTTTTTATAATTAATCCCCATAAGTGAACCAGAACATATTACGTCAAATCTCCCATCTTCCCTAAAAGATTTTAGTGATGTTGCAGTACTAACACATTCTTGCATCTCATCAAAGAAAATTAGCGTCTCATTTGGTATGATCTCAAGTTCTGGGCGTCTTAAAGTAATCTCTTTAATTATTTCATTAACAGAAAAAGATTTGTCAAAAATTGTTTTGAATTCTGGGTTAAGAACAAAATTTATTTCTAAGAAAACTTTATAGTTTTTCTCTCCAAAGTATCTAATTGCATTTGTTTTTCCTATCTGTCGTGCACCTTTAACAATTAATGGTAATTTATTTGGATTTTTCTTCCATTCTATTAAATAATCATCGATTTTTCTTTTTAAACGTTCCATATGACCACCTCACAAAAAGAGTGTATCACATTTTTCCAGCACTTTCAATGGCTTAAAATCACATTTTTCCATACTTTTTGACACCCAAAAATCACATTTTTCCAAATTCTCTTATTTTTCTAGGAATTTTAAAGCTAAATCTTCACTAATACGTATATACTTACTAGCATCAATATTAATATAATATCTATCATTAGTCTTCTTAATCATAACTAAGAAAGCATCTTTCCCATATAATTCATTAAACTCCTTTAATTCTTCATTATTTAATATCTTACAAAACATAATATTTCCTCCTTTTCGAGATGTATTAAAACATAAAAATTATTATTATACAAATCGCAAATTTAGAAAATTCAAACCTAATCTTTAACAAATTTTAAATTTTCTCTAAGCAAAAAATTAAATTTCAAAAGTATTAGTAAACAAAAAAAGAAATTCAATATAATTATAAATTTCCTCTTTTATTCCATTTAGGATAACATTTAAATATTTCAAATAAATATTTAAGTATCTTATCTTTTTCCTCTTTATCAAGATCTTCAAAATTATAATCAATATTATGATAAAAGTTATTTATTGCTAGTTCTTCATCTAGTTGAACAGTAGATAAGAAATCTAAAACTATCATCATATCAAAATACTTATGATCTAACTTAAAGTCTTCATATTCATTAGAAATATATTTAATAAGTGACTTATAAGGCTTTAATTCATAAATATATTTATCTTCTCCTATCATTTTAATTATAGAAGCATCTAAATTTCTATTTACATCTTGAGATAATACATCACAATAATCATGAATAACATCAGATTCTTCATATCCCATATTATAAATTAATTTTCCATATTCATTACCAGTAAAAAAATATCCTCTAGAATCATTATACTCTGTTAAAATTAAATTTTCAAAATCATCATATTTAACACTAATACCCAATTTTTTTAATAATTCATGAGTCTCTTCAAAAGTTAAAATACCATATGTATTAACTAAAGCATAAATACCTTTATATATCTTATTATTTTTAATATTAACTTTATTTACATTTTTATCAGAAACTAATTCTTTAAAAATATCATAAAAATATTCTGGTATATAAAGATCAATTCTATCATTTCTCCTATCATAATAACATTTAATAAAGAATAAAGATTTTATCTCAATTATAGTCATCATTTTAATTTCTTCATCATTACTAAATGAAAATGACACTTTATTGCTATCTTTAAAATATTTTTTTAAATCATTAAAACAAGAACTCCTCATTATACATAAAAAAGTATTCATAATATTACGTATATTAGAAGAAACTTTAGAAATAATTTCAGCTTTCTTTTGACCATTAATTGCCTTAAAAGTTAATAATTCATCAAGCTTATCATTATAAACAAGATATGTTGCATAAAACTTAAGTAATTCATCTTTAGTATAACTCTTTAAATAATCTTCAAGTTCTAAATCATATTTTATTTTCTTATTATATTCACTAAGAATAATATCACTTATAGTATTACCAATTTCATTTAAATCCATATAAACCTCCAATTTCCTATATTATTACACAATAAAAAGAAAAATACAAAATAATTTTTCTTTTTATTTAACTTTATTCCAAGTATTTGTCTTCTTATTAAACTTAAAACCACAATCACTCATAATCTTTCTCTCATAATTAATCTTTTCTTCATAAACATTTCTATCTATAAAATTAAATCTCCAAGTATCTTCTTCAAGTATAACTCTTCTAATAAACTTCTTATCAAAAGCATAATTATCATAAAAGAAAGAATAAACACTATTAATATTTTTAACCTTTTCAAGTATATAAGTATATAAAGAAGTAAAGGTTTCAATGAATCCATAATTCTTATTATAATCTATCGAATTAGATAAATTATCATCTGGAGTTACTTCTACAATATAAGTTATAGGTAAATTTTTTATAAGTCTATTCATTCTTCTAAAACCTATATTATTATAATCATAATTCCAATCAATTATTCCCTTATTATAAGTCTTTGTATATCTAGGAATTAATTTATACAAATAAGCATCATCTAAATTAATTGTTTTTAAAAATAAATTACCGCCTAAATAATCATTAATATATACTTCTAGTTCTTCAACATTTCTAATAGCATAATCATTGTTACTTAATGTATCACAAAACAATATATTCTTATCAGAATCAACAAAAACTAAATTAATACTCCTATAATTAATACTATTAATATCACGGCCTGTAGTAGTCATAATTCTCCCCCTCAAGTTAACTATCTTCTATATGTATTTAAAGTAATTTTAACATCCTAAAAAAAACGGCTGTATCTATATTTAATCACATTAGAAAAATAATTACAATTAAAAAATTAAGAAATGTAAATTTTTAGTAAAATTTTAAAAATAAAAAGTGTAAACATAAAAATTATTTACACTTAATTAACATATTAAATTATTTTAAAGAATAACTATTATTAATAATTAAAGTACTATATAAAAATAAAATATCTTGATTATCAAACTCAATATAATTATTAATTAAATTAGGAGAAATATACCTAGTATCAATTAAAGTAATTTTACTATACCCATCTAAAAGTAAAGGACTAATACTACTAGCAAAAGAATCTCTAAATACAATTAACTCCTTATTAGATGTATTAGTTTTATTAATAACACTAATTATTGCTTTAGACCCTCCCAAATAAGTATCATATAAATCTATAGAATTATTACTTCTACTATATAAATCACTTTTATTATTACTAATATAGTCATATAAATAGCTATTATTAGTATATTTACTATTCATTATAAATAACTCATCATTATCATTAAAAACAGGTAATTGATAATAATAAGTACCTTTAAAATTACTAATTTTCTTCTTATTATAATCATTAAAAGAATTATTATTCATAAAAGTATTTATTCTATTAGAAGTATTAACTAACTCTTCTTGTTTCCAATGTGGGTCACTTTTATAATAACTATTAAGACTCAAAGTATCATCAATTTTAATATATTTAAAACCAAAACTACTTTTCAAAGTATCTTCAATAGTATCAAACAATTCCTTATTAGACACAAAATACATCTTTTCTGGAATAATAGAATAATATACTTTATTACTATTCTTTAAATACAATGACTTAATATTATTCACTTTATTGATAAAATTATTAATAGAAGAATAATTAATACTTTTTTTATCTTCTATAATATAATTATTATATAAAAA
>UQQI01000066.1 GCA_900543055.1 uncultured Mollicutes bacterium | reverse complement strand
TTATTTTATATTCAATATCCATATTATATAATTTATTTAATTCTATATTTTTTTTAAAATTTTCTATAGTAGTATCAACCATTATTTTACTTATATAGTTATTTACTTCATCAACAGCATAATTATTTATTTTGTAAATAAAACTTTCTTTCCAGATAGCATATAAAGTAACATTTTTGCTTAAAGATATTATTTCTCCATCAGAATATTTATCACCTGTTCCATCTGATTCTGTATTCCATTCAACAAATTCGTAACCATCTCTTTTAAAAGTATTACTATCTAATTTTATATTCTCATTTAATGTAACTATTTGTTCTTTTGTATTATTATTTTTATCATTTGAATTAAATGTAATTATTCCTTTTTCATTTTCCCATATTGCATATAAGTTTAATTGAGAATTTTCTATATTACTTAAATTTATTTTTTCTACTTCTTCATAAGCAGTTCCTGTTCCATCTGGCATTGTGTTCCATTCTTTAAATTTAGAACCAGACTTTTGAAAATAGTTATTTAATATTGTACTTTCTTTATTATAGTCACCTGTGTTTATATATTTTTTATCAGACATTATTTTATAATTTGAATTACTATTTTCTAATATCCTTCCGCCATTAGCATTATAAATTATTGTATAAGCATTTTCCTTCCAATTTGCGCTTAATTCTCGTGCACTTATTTTTTTACTTACATCTACTATTACATTACCACCGGTCCAATATAAAAATGCATTATTATTTTTTACAGGTATTGGTAATTCTCCATAATTTTCACCATACCTCACCTTTTTTTCTGTTGGAGTTACTACTCCTCCATTAGCATCAAAAGTTATAGTTATTTCATTACCTATCCACTGTGCATATAATATTAACGTCTCTTTATCATTCAATTTTTCTATTTGAGCTAAATTACTATATTCCTTTCCTGTTCCATCTTTTTTTGTATTCCATGATTTAAATTTATAATTTTCTTTTATAAATGCATTATCAGGTAATGTGTAATTTTCTTCTGTAGAAACTTCAATATCTTTCATTACTCCAGTTCCACCATTAGAATCAAACTTTATATTATAATGAGGTAGATAAGATACAGATATCGGAACATCATTAATATAACCATCATATAAACTTTCTACATGAATTGTCGTATTTCCCGTTTTTTTAGGAATAAAATTTCCACTTTCATCTAAATCTATAATATCTAAATTATTAGATTTATAACTTATTCTTTTTGCAATATCATAATTTGGGGTTATGTAATTATAAATATTATCTTTTTTATTTAATTCTTGCTGATAAGTAATATTATTTATATTTGTATATTCAAAAGGAATATTTTTTAACACTGGGAATCTTGGAATACCATTTACAGTTTTAATTATCCAATTATCATCAAAATTATCCCAATAAGCATAATTCTCTTTTTTTAGTAGTGTTTTTATATCACTTTTTTCATAAACTACATTTTTATCATTTATAAAGCAATTAGTATCATTACGACATAATCCATTATCATTTATTTTTAATACTTTAATGTTTGAAACATTTATATTATCACTATATATGTCGCCAAAAAAGTTTCCTGATATATTATTACCATCTACTGATGAGAATATATTTTTAATATCAACATTTGTATTTGCAAGTATTTTATTATTAAATATTGAATCTCCACTTCCATCACCATATTTACCATTTATAGTTCCACCTAAACGAATATTACTTATATTTGCTTCTTTAGCAAATAATGTTTCAATAAATGAAGATTTTTTTATAAAGTTTGATACTTCTAGAACATTATCTAAATAAATATTGTTTATATTAATTGCTCCATTTTTTGATTCAATATTTCCAAGCAATCCTCCTCCATAAGAAGTATGATAACTGCTATCTATATTACTATCATTATATACTCCAGTAATTTTATTATTTTTAAAAACAATATTTTCTAAAATAAGATTAGCCTCTGTTCTATCATCAGAATTTTCATTATCCTTATAATTTGAAATTAAACCTCCACAATAAGCACCTTGACATGTAATATCAAAATCTTCTAGAATTATATTTTTTATTGTTACATTTCCATAAGCATAATTTATTAATCCATTACTATTATCTCTCCATATATGATTATCATTACACATAATATTATTATTTTGATATAACCCCTTTATGCTATGTCCTTTTCCATCTAAATAACCATTAAAATTATTTATTGATTCCCAACCGAAAGCTTCATTACAAACAGAATCTGCATTCTCTAATTCCCCATTCTTTCGTGTTGCTTCAGATAAGTCTATATCATTACCCAATTCATAATACGCACTAGGATTATTTCTTATATTTGATAATTCTGTTGGTGTTGTAATTATATATGGATTATTTTTTGTACCTAAACCATTTTGTTCTTGATGTGTCAGATTAAAACTTGATATAACACTTGAATCATAAATAATATCCATTCTATATTTATCAGTTTTTATTTCTTTATTTAATGAAACTATAGTATTTATATTATTTTCTGCGATTACATTATTTGATATATTTAAGTAACTTGTTACATCTTCATTTTTTGAATTATATAGTTTGTAATCTACAATAGCACCTGATGGAATATTTTTGGTTTCTGAATATAATCTCATTGGTTCAGTACTTAACTCTTTGTTTTCGTGAGAAGATGAATCAATGTATGGTGATGTATCAATATTTTTTGTAAAAACACTAACACTATCTATATAGCTTCCATTCGTACTAATATTTACTGCACAATCTTTATTAACAATAACATCTTTATTTAAATTTAATGTTATTAAGCCCGGTTTATCACTACTTACTTTAAATGTTTCAAAAGAATAATCTTCTTTAAAAACACGTATGGTATATTCTGTATTTGGTGTTAATGCAAAGAATTTTACTTTTTTTAAAATCTCTTGATTCTTAATTTTTGATTTTGATAAAACATAAGATTTTTCTTTATATGCTGTTGCTGTATTTGCAAGCACATAGTTATTATCCCATGTTTTTTCTTTATTTATTTTTATTTCATTTATAAAACCAATTGTTGAATCTAGAGAATCATAAGTTAAATATAAATAAGGTGTAAGATCTCCCCAAGAATTTTTTAAAATCCATACTCCTTTTCCTATAACTTTATTTTTACAAGATGAAATATCTGCAGTATGCCTATTATTATCCGCACAATAAGAATATTCCTTATTGTCATCCCAACCTATTATTTGCATAGCATGTCCACCTGTTTTACTACAGTTATATACATCCAAAATATATCCATTAATATTTTTATCTTTATATATACAAGAATTATTCATATAAGTTCCAAGATACGCTGCACCATTTTTCATAATATTTGTTTTTATATCATTTAAATAATTTGTTCTTGTTATTTTCTCTGATTCTGTTAATTGATTTGAAGATTCTCTTAAATTTAATGTTTCCATATTAATAGTTGAGTCTACTTCATAACTTGATTTTTTGTAACTAAGAACATCAGATAACTCCATATTATCTAAATCTTCGTCATTAAATTCTTTAAATGCATTATAATTATATAATGAAATACCATTTGCCATAGCAACTGTTGCTATATAAAAGTTTCCACCCTCACCTAGGCCTCTACTTATAAATGAAATATATTCGCTTCTATAATCTTTTATTCCGTTAGTTGAAGTTGCATAATCTATTTGTCTTTCAGAAATAAGAGTCTGATTATTTGAATAATTTTCTTTTAAAATCTTTGACTCCATTGCTCCAGCAGTAGCAAACGTCCAACATATTCCTAAATTACCTTGATCTCTAACAGGCGTAATATAGTTTTTTCCATCTATATTTCTTAAATCATATGAATCTGGAATATTTTGTTCACTTTCTACTTTATCATTAGTATAATCAACTACCACAGGAACAGGAATTTCTTCTTTGTTATTTTCTTTTGACATTGTAAGATAATTAACATACTTAGGATTTAAATATATATTATCTTTTTCTTTGTTTTTTTCTGTTTTTAATACATTACCTGTCTTATTATAAACCTCTTTAATATAATTTTTAGCCTCTTTAGGAAGATAATTGTATGACGATTGACTAAGAACGATATTAATATAAATATTTTTTTTATTGTAAAAAAAGATTCCTACACCAAATATAGCAATTATTATTAAAATAAGAAACCACTTTTTTTTCATACCTACTATACTCCTTATTATAATATCAGTCTATCATATTTTTTCTATAAACTCTATCTGTTTTTATTATAATTATATTCCCAAAAAGATAATTTTCCATTTACTTTTATTTCATTAATTTTTTCAATATTTTTTAATTTAAATGCATATTATTTTTTTGATGAATGAATTGCTCCATAGTATACTACTGGATCTTTTTCTGTTAATTCTTCTTTTAATTTGTCATCTACTAAAAGACAATCTTCTAAAGTACATTTTCCAAGAATAATACCTGTTTTATATTCCAAATTTAAATATTTAAATCTTTCCATTGCTTCTTTATCAATACTTTTTCCAGCATGAATTAGAAATTCTCCACGAAATTTCGTTTTCCAAGTCCTAAATTCATATTCTTTATAACCCTCTATAATTAAAGTTGCGAATGGTTGCTTTATAGTTAATACTTTCATATGGTTATATTTTCTCCTTTTTTCTTTTTACTTTCTTCTCTCATTCTCTCCATTATTTCTTTACTCTTATCCACTATTTCATAATATTTTATTGTTAAATTTGTTGTTCTATTATTTTTTATATCATCAAATAACTGCATCTTTTTTAATCCACTTAGATTTTCAAAATATATGTCAAATAAATCATTCAAATCGTTAAAATTCTTTTCTCCAACAACATCTAATATTTCTTTAATATTTCCATTACTTCTACTTTTTATTATTTCATCTCTAAATTCTTTATAGAAGTCTTTTATAATAAAAAATGATACTTCATAACTAGTATTTCCTTTTACTTTAGAGTTTCTACTTGAATCTAAAATATTTATTCCTTTCTCATGCATTTTCTCTTCTATTTCTTGAGCAATTACTTCATTAATTATTTCATTAAATAACTCATAACTTCTTTTAGGTTCTTCTTTTGTAATATCAATGTAGTCATTTACTTCACCAACTATATCATCTTCACATATATCCCAGCCACATAAATAAACTACTTTATTGTTAATTACACTTTCTAGACTCAATTCATATAAATGATTTATTTCATGAATAATATCATGATCTAGCGCTCCATCAAATCCACCAAACGAAATCATAACAAGAGGTGCTGCTTCTAACTTTCCATCTATTTCCTTTAAATTTGTTGCAACACATGTTTTACCAAGAGAAGAATTATACATTGTTTGATCCAAACCATCATCTTTATTTAAAAGATTTTTACTATCAACAACTTGTCTTAGTCTTTTATGAGATACTGTGTTTAAATAATATTCTTTCATAAAATTTTTAATTAATTTATTTTTTGTTGCTCTAAATTTTTCTAATCTTTCTTTCGTTGGCCAATTATTTTTTACATCTTCATTTTCTAAATAAAGATTATAATTATTTCCTAAATTTATACCTATATCATTAAAATATTTAATTCTATTTTCTATAATATTATTTTTAATAAAAGTAGACGTCTCTTCATTATTTAAAATATCTTCTTGTTCTTCACAAAAACTTTCTAAAATAGATTCACTTTGTATTGATGAACCTAAAAGACTTCTTACTGAATAATTCATTAAATAAGACTTCTTACTATCATTTAAATATTCTATTACACCTTGCCTATCATCTTCTTTTATTAAATCAATATTTTCTTTCAAAAATTCTTTATAATATTTTTCTCTTAAAGACATTTCTAAATCTTGATTGACTTGCATTTCATTAAAATATTCAATATTTTCTTTTTCAAAATTTTCATATTCTTTAAGTGTTTCTTTATACTTTTCAATAACTTTATCTAATTTTTCTATTTCTTTATTATTAATATCAAAATTATCTAGTGTACATCTAGGAATAATCTTTCTAATTAAACTACTTGCCTTATTAAAAGACTTTTCATAGTTTTCCTCTATATTTTGTAAATTCGTAGTATACTGAATATTATTTTTTAACCAATATGGAATATTTTGATATTTTTCTGGTAATACTTTTGTCTCAATTATTTTTAAATATTCTTCTTTTGTTAATTCATTTAAATATTTTTTGATATCATTATATGTATCTTCTATATATTTTTCTTTTCTTCCTTCCTTTCCTAATTTATATAGTTCTATAAAATTTTGATAATTATTTATTGGTTGAAATATTTTTAAACTATAGTCATACGTATCAAATAAATCTATACCATCTAGAGATGTTTCATTATACTCTAATACTTTACTTTCTAGTTCTTTCGATTTTTCTTTAATTAGTTTAGTAAGTTCTACTTGTTGCATCTCAGGTGACAAATATCCAACAAATGTTGCATTATTAAATTTTCTTTCTATTTCATCTCTTTTATCTTCCCCATAGAAATCTACAAATACATCTATATATTTACTTATGTTTTCTTGTAATATTCTATCCGCATTTAATTTATTTAATATCTCATTCATATACTAACTCCTCAAATAGTCTTATTAGTTGTTTATAGTTTGATGAACAATTTCCTACTCCATGTATTTTTTCTTCTTTATCATTATTTATTATCCTTATAAAGTATTCTTCTTCATCAATATTCTTTTTTTTTATATCCATATTTTCTAATGTTTTAATAATACTAATTACTTTATATAAAAAAACATCTTTTACTTCATATTTTTTATT
>UQQI01000065.1 GCA_900543055.1 uncultured Mollicutes bacterium | reverse complement strand
TGAAAGAGAAAAATATATTCTAGCACTAGTAGATATGGACTTAGATAAACTAAAATGTTTGGGTGATGAGAAAGTTATGAATGAATATCTAAAAGAAGCAGAAGAAGTAAGTTTTGAAGATTGATTTGGAGAAGCTTATGATAAGGAATGGGCATTGAAAGACGAAGGAAAAAGAGAAGAAAAAATAGAAATAGCAAAGAATATGTTAAAAGACAACGTAGATATAAATCTAATAAAGAAATATACTAATCTAACTGAAGAAGAGATAACTGCATTAAAAGAAGAGTAGAAGCTCTTCTTTTACTTTTTTAAATATGTTTTATTATTTAAATCTTTGTAAACCATATCAGGATAATCTGTTATGTAAATTATGTCTTCAGATAAATCATTTAATTTATTTGTAACATCATCAACATCATATTTAGAATTTAATGTCCAAACAGATACTTTCTTATCTTCGTCTAGTTTTTCTTTTACGTAGTCGTAGTTAATAATTGTTTTCTTTAAGCAAACATCATCAAATAATTCTCCATATGATAGAGATGATTCTTTAGAAATGATTGCTTGATATTCATAGTCTGGGGCAAGATTTTTTAAATATAATAATCCTGTAAGATTTGAACTTTGGATAATAAACTTATTTTTTTCGTATCCTTGAAGTTTTTGTAAAAGAGTTTCTGAGAATATTTTAATATTATTGTTAAACTTGATGTCTAATATTATTTTCTTGTCTTTCGATGACTTTATTGCATTTTCTAAATTACATATTTTGTAGGTTTTATTATTTAATTTTATTTGTCTTTCTACTTTATCAAAATCATATAAAGCAGCATTTAGAAGAATATCTTTAAATATGTTATCTTTATGAATATATTGTGTACTTGTTAGTTCTTCATATGTAGATGTGTTTATTGATTTTTTATTATATGGCGTAATATACAAAGTGTCATTATGAGATAATATTATTTCATTGTCTTTCGTTAGTCTTACATCTATTTCTATATAATCAATATAATTTTTTTTACTAGCAAGAGATATTGCTTTTTTTGTATTTTCAATTTCTTTTGATGAAAAACCACGATGTGCCGCTATTTTATAATTTGTTGTATCTTCTTGTGTTGTAGTAATTTGCTTTTTTTCTATTGTGTCATCACTTGATGTTTTAACATTATAAGAAGAGGTTAATATACAAGATGTTGTTGTATATACTAGAAGTTTTTTTATTATATTTTTCATGTTTGTTTCCTCCTTGATAGTATTATAACATAGAGTTTTGTACTTACAAAAGTAGGTTAGACAACACGAATGTAGTTAATGTTGACTTTTACATTTATTTGTGCTATAATTAAGCCACTTATTACGAAGATAGTTTGTTTCTTAAAAATTGCAATTTAAGGGGTTTGGTTGTATACTTTATGTTGAGTATACATTGTAAGGGATGATTCGGATGAATATAATATCGTTTTCTAGGAAATATTTTTGATTAATGCATAGTGTATTTTAATCGTGCATTGTTTCAAAAATATTTTTTCTTTATAAGGAGTTGATAAGATGTATGATAAAAGAAAATTAGCATTACTTTATAGAATTATAATTGTTATAGTTTCTAGTATTGCATTATTTGTTAATTTTAAATTGATGACTTTTAGATTAGGAATACTTTATTTTACTAATTTAAGTAATTTATTTTGTTTATTATATTTCTTAGTATTGGTTATTGAAATGATTTTAGGTAAGGATAAAGAAAATACACTTCATTATATTGTTAAAGGCATGGTTACTATGTGTATTACTTTAACAATGGTTGTTTATAATTTTATTCTAGCAGGTGATTCTGGTATATTTAAAAATCATATGCTTGAATGTAATTTAGTACATTTAGTTGTTCCAATAATGGTGATACTTGATTATATAATGTTTGGTAAAAAAGGTAATTTAAAGAAAGAGTATGTAATATATTGGTGCTTAGGATTATTCGGATATCAAGTATTTGTAATGATTTATTCGTTACTCGGAGGTACTTTTGCAGATGGTGCTAGTTATCCATACTTTTATATGAATACTGAAAAATATGGAGTATTTGGAGTATTTATAAATACTCTAGTTATTTTAATTTTTTATGTATTGTATGGTTTGTTAATACAGAAATTGGATAATTTAGTTGGTAATAGAAAAAATAATAAATTAGAAGATGATGATTTAAATAATATAGATGAAGAAATAATATAGTAGAGACTGAGGGGATTTGTTATGAGTAATATTAAGAATTTAGAAGTTAATTATGATATGTTAAGTGATGAAAAGAAACATGATTTGTATTTAAGAAAATTAGCAACAGGTGAAATTCAAGGTCCACCTACAGGAAAACCATCACAAGATAAGCCTTGGTTGAAATATTATAGCGAGGAGGCTATTGTTTCTGATGTTCCTAAAATGAAGGCTTATGATTATTTAGTATTAAATAATTTAGACAATTTAAATTCAGTAGCAATAAATTATTATGGTAGAAAGATTACGTATTCATCATTGATAAAAAAAATAGATATATGTGCAAAAGCATTAAAAAATATAGGTGTAAAATGTGGCGATATTGTAACATTACCTATGGCCAATACTCCAGAAAATATTTATTTATTTTACGCATTAAATAGAATTGGTGCTATAAGTAATGTTATTGATCCTAGAAGTACAGTAGAAGAAATGTCTAAGGAAATCAAAAAAACAGGGTCAAAATATATTATTGGATTAGATTTGTGTTGCCCTACCATTGAAAGAGCAATTTTAGATACAGACGTTAAGAGTGTTGTGTATTTATCTGCTGTTGAATCGATGCTTTTACCATTAAAAATTGTAGAAAATATAAGGTCAAAAGGTAATTATAAATTTAGATTTAATCCTAAATTTATAAAATGGAATGATTTTCTAAATAATGGTAAAAGTTATAATAATAAAATTGATAGTGAATATTTTGAAAATGCACCTATTACTTTAGTTCATACAGGTGGTAGTACAGGGGAGCCTAAGAGTGTAATCCTTACAAATGAGAATTTTGTTTCAATGGCTCAAATGCACAAAAATGGTAATTTAAATTATACTAAGGGTGAACGTTTTTTAAATATTCTGCCACCATTTATTGCTTATTGTTTATGCAATGGTATGAATATGCCTTTAACTTTGGGATTAGAATTATCTATAATTCCTAAATTTGAATTAAATGAGTTTCCTGATTTATTAGAAAAATATAAACCAAACCATGTCCTTTCTGGTCCAATACTGTGGGATTATGTTATAAACAGTAAAATAAAAGATTTAAGTTTTCTAAAAACTCCTGTTTCTGGTGGGGATGTTCTACCTATTGAGTTAGAAAAAAGAATAAATACTTTTTTTGCAGAAAAGAATGCATCAACAAATGTTTTACAAGGCTATGGTATGACAGAGGTTTCTTCTGCTGCTGTTTTTTCTCTACCTGATGCAACAAAAGAAGGTAGTGTTGGAATTCCGTTTGTAAAAAATGTTGTTGCTGTATTTAATCCTGATACTAACGAAGAACTTGGATATAATGAGGATGGTGAAATATGGATTTCATCTCCTACAATCATGTTAGGATATTATAATAATAATGATGAGACAAGTAAAATAAAATTCATAGATGAAAATGGCATTGAATGGATTAGGACTAGTGATATTGGTAGTATGAATGAAGATGGTAATATAATAATAAAAGGTAGAATGAAAAGAATTATTGTTAGAAGTGGTAATAAGATATTTCCAGTAAATGTAGAAAATATAATACTTAATAATGATAACATTTTACAATGTGCGGTTGTTGCTAAGGAAGATAAGAGTGAGAGACATGTACCTGTTGTACATATCGTTGTTAGTGAATTGTTTGATGGTAATTATGATGATTTAGTTCTTTCTATTTGTGATGAAATAAAAGAAAAATTACCTGATTTTAATGTTCCAGTGCAATTTGTTTTTAGAAATAATATGCCAGTTACAACAAGTAATAAAATTGATTTTAAGGAATTAGAATCTGAGGATATTGGTAATGATTATATAAGTGTTCTTACTGAACAGAAAAAGAAAATTAAATTTTAGTTAAAAACTTTTTAAAATTTATAAAAATAATTTATTCTAAAATAACTATTCTTGTATAATAGTTATTTTTTTGTTATATTTATATTATATAGTAAGGTGGTTTTGAATATGAGCGATGTATCTTTTTATGTAAGTAGTTTAATTTATATATTTTTTCTTTTAGTAGTGTATTTATGTAAGAAAAAAATAAAAAGTTGTGAAAATTCACTTTTTACACGAATTATTTTGACAACATTTATTGGTGTTTTGTTATCAATTTCATGTTACTTATTTATTAGATTTGGTATTGATATTCATAGTAAAATATATTTGTTTTTTAATAGGCTTATTTTATATTATTATTTGTTATGGCAACTATACTTTGTTTTTTATGTTTTTACAATATCTAGAAAATATAAAATGGATTATGATTATTTTAAGAAAAAAATGCTTTTTATTTTATATGTTTTTTCTATGATATTATTTGTTTTAATAATAGTTTTACCTTTGAATATAAATATGATTAATTCATTAGCTATTCCTATGGGAATAAGTGTTAATTTTACTTATGTAATGTCAGTTGTAAGTATTATTTTAATGATATTTTTATTATTTACAGATTATAAAAATTTAAAAAACAAAAAATATATACCTTTGTATTGTTTAATGTTATTAGGAGTTGGTTGTATTATTATTCAATTTAATAATCCTTCTATCCTTTTATTGACTCCACTGCATGTTTTTATATGCTATACTATGTATTTCACTATAGAAAACCCAGATGTTAAAATGATTCAAGAGTTACAAGTTGCTCGTGAACAGGCTGATAAAGCTAATCGTGCTAAGACTGATTTCTTATCAAGTATGTCTCATGAGATTAGAACTCCTTTAAATGCTATAGTTGGATTTAGTGATTGTATAATGGATGCTGAAAGTTTGGGTGAGGCTAAAGAAAATGCTAAGGATATAGTAAATGCTTCACAAACTTTACTTGAAATCGTAAATGGAATTTTGGATATATCTAAGATTGAGGCTGGTAAGATTGAAATAGTTAATTCTACATATAATGCTCGTGAAACATTTGAGGAACTTGCTAAATTAATTACTCCTAAGATGAATGAAAAGAGTCTAGACTTTACTTATTATATAGCTCCTGATATTCCTGACAATTTATATGGAGATCATGCTAATTTAAAGAAGGTAATTACAAATTTACTTAGTAATGCTAGTAAGTATACTGATAAAGGTTTTGTTAGATATGAAGTTAATTGTGTTAATACAAGTGATGTTTCAAAATTAATTATTTCTGTTGAAGATTCAGGTCGTGGAATTAAGAAAGAAAATATTGATAAAATGTTTACTAAGTTCCAAAGACTTGATGAAGATAGAAATACAACAATTGAGGGAACAGGTCTTGGTCTTGCTATTACTAAGCAGTTAGTTGAGTTAATGGGTGGTAAGATAATTGTTCATACTATATATGGAGAAGGTTCTAAGTTTACCGTTGTTGTTAATCAAAGGATTGATAAGAGTATTGTTAAACAATCTAAAAGATATAAGACAACATTAGATTTACATGGAATTAGAATTTTACTTGTTGATGATACTTCTCTTAACTTAAAAGTTGCGACTAAACTTTTACAAAGATTTAATGCTGATAATGTTATTACTTGTGATAGTGGTTTTGCTTGTCTTGAAAAGATACAGCGTGGTGAGCAATATGATTTAATTTTACTTGATGATATGATGCCTAAAATGAGTGGTGTAGAAACACTTAAAAAGTTAAAAGAAATACCTGGGTTCAATACTCCAACAATTGCACTTACTGCTAATGCTATTACTGGTATGAGAGAAAAATATTTAGCAGATGGATTTGATGACTATTTAGCAAAACCAATAGACAAAGATCAATTAGTTCAAGTAGTTAATCAAGTCTTAGGTAGAAGTATTACAGAAGAAATTGATGTACCACAAATAACTTCTACTAGTGAATATAAAATTCCAATTAGAGATAATGTTGTAAGTGTTGCAGAACTTCCTAAAGAAGAAAAAGATAAAATTATTCCAGTAGAAAATAATATAGAAAATGAATTAGGTTCAAAACTTGATTTGTCTGTAAGAGGGGAAGATAATACTTTAGAATTGAAACCTGTTGAAGTTGACCATATTGAAGAAATAGAAACTTTAGAAGAAGATAGTAATTCTAAGGAAAATATAAAGACAGATTTAATTCCTGTTAGGGACATTAATATAATTGAGCCACTTACCAAGGTTCAAGATATTGATTCTAGTGTTATTGATAATTTAAGTGATAAAAATGTGGTTAAATATGATAGAAGTTATCTTGAAGATAATGGTGTTGATGTTAATCATGCATTAGAACTTCTTGGTGATATGGATATGTATAATATGACTATTAATGATTTTATGGCTGAAGTCGAGTCTAAGTGGGCTAGAATTAATGAGTATAAGAATACTAATAATATGCCTGATTATGCAATAGAGGTTCATTCTTTAAAGAGTGATTGTAAGTATTTAGGTTTTATGACTTTAGCTGATATTGCATATCAACATGAACTTAAAAGTAAAGAGAATGATTCAAGTTTTGTTAATGAACATTTTGATGAACTTGCTAAAGAATATAATAATGTTTTGGAGATTGCAAAGAACTATACAGAGCATAATCCTGTTGCTCCATAGATTCTTTGTAATCTTTTTTTTCAAAATAAATCTTTATATTCATGTTAAAAGAAAACATTTTGATTTATTTTTAGATACTGATATTGGAAAGATAC
>UQQI01000064.1 GCA_900543055.1 uncultured Mollicutes bacterium | reverse complement strand
GAATGCTAACAAAGATAAAATATACCAGATGGTAATAGAAGAAAGTAATCCATTTATTATAAAATATAAAGATCAATGTGAAGTACTAATTAAAGAATATGATAAAAAGCAACTAAGTGAAGAAGAAAAATTATTAGAGTACTTACAAGCAATGAAAGATAATGACAACAAAATAATACCTCAAAGCAGTTCATTATTATTTAGTGACGGAACAAAAATGGGAAGCTATTGGAATGCTAACAAAGATAAAATATACCAGATGGTAATAGAAGAAAGTAATCCATTTGTTGTACAATATAAAGAACAATACGAAGTACTAATTAAAGAATATAATAAAAAGGGTCTGGGAGATGAAGAAAAATTATTAGAGTACTTAAAGGCAATGAAAGAAAATGACAACAAAATAATGCCTAAAAGAAGTTCATTATTGTTTAGTGACGGAACAAAAATGAATCCGTATTGGAATAATAAAGATAAAATATATAAAATGATAACAGAAGAAGGTAATACATTTGTTGTACAATATAAAGACCAATGTGAAGTACTAATTAAAGAATATAATAGTTATCAAGAAAAGCAAGAGATAAAGATTACAGAAGAAGAAAAATTATTAGAATATTTACAAGCAATGAAAGATAATGACAACAACATAATACCTAAAAGCAGTCCAGCATTGTTTAGTGACGGAACAAAAATGGGTGGATATTGGAATAATAATAAAGATAAAATATACCAGATGATAATGGAAGAAGGTAATCCATTTGTTGTACAATATAAAGAACAATACGAAGTACTAATAAGTGAATATATAAAATTTCAAGAAAAGTCAGAGACAAAGATAACCGAAGAAGAAAAACTATTAGAGTACTTACAAGTAATGAAAGAAAATGACAACAAAATAATGCCTAGAAGAAATTCATTATTGTTCAGTAATGGAACAAAAATGAATCAGTATTGGAATAAAAATAAAGATAAAATATATAAAATGATAATAGAAGAAGGCAATCCATTTATTATAAAATATAAAGACCAATGTGAAGTACTAATAAATGAATATGTCAAATTTCAAGAAAAAAAGAAAAAGGAACAAGAAAAATATAAGGAATCAGAGAGTGATTTTAGAGAAGAGTCATCATTTGATAAAACACTAAAAAATGAGAAAGGAAAATATTCTAATGAAGGAAAAAAAGTATTATGATTTAGTATCTTCTTTTAGTGAATTGGACCTAGAAGATAAAAAAGAAGAAGTGTTAAAACACACTTTAGAATTATTACAATTACTATATTTAAAAAACAAAAAACTTGATAAAGATGCAGATGTCTTACCGGTATTAAATAAATATAGTGATGAAGATGAATATTTTAACTTATTGTTTACATATATTATTTCATTAAAAGAAGAAAATGCTAAATTAATCGATAAATTAAATGAATTTGGAATTTAAGAAGTAGATATTACTTCTTTTTTCTTGACTAACATATAAAATTAACCTAGTATAACTTTTAAAAGAGGCGAGATTATGAAGACAAAAGAACAAATTAAAGAAGAATATGATAAATATGAATTACAAGAAGAAGTTATTAAGAATAAAGCATCACTAGATGCAATTTTAGAAATAGCAAAAAATGATCTTTTTGAAAATGTACGAGTAACTACTAAAGAAAAAAGAGCAAATAAAATAGAAAAATTAAAGTCAAGAATATTAAATTTATTTTCATTTTTTACAGAAACAGAAAATCAAATAGAAATATATGATGAAGATAATGAAATTTTAGATAACTTTTTAGAGTTTTGCAGTCAACAAAATATATTTTTAACAACCATGGAAGAAATATCATCTGATACAAATTATCAAGAACTAGCAAAATTATATGAATTTTCTCTTAACTATTTTAATGAAATACTAGACTATTATGACCAGTTAAGAGATACTCTTGAATATAATTATCAGAGAATTACTTTTTATGGAAAAAAAGAAGATAATAAAGAAGCTTATAGTGAATTTATGGAAGAAGAACTAGCACATATAAGAAAAGAAAAAAATATAGTAAAAACTAAAAAAATGTGATATAATTAACGTGTTTATGAGGGCGGGTGATATCTTGAATAATGATTTAGCTAGTACTATACGTAGTAAAGTAGACATTGTAGATATCATAGGAGAAAGAATTCCATTAACCGCTAGAGGAAAAAACTTTTTTGGAGTCTGTCCTTTTCATGATGACTCAAACCCATCATTGTCTGTATCAAGAGAAAAACAAATATATACATGTTTTTCATGTCATGCTACAGGTAATGTTTTTACTTTTTTAATGAACTATGAACATATTGATTTTAAAGAAGCCTTAAAGTATTTAGGAGATAAAGTAGGAATTGACACCGGAAATATTCATATAAAAGCAAAAACTACTAAATATGATAAATTATATGATGCTTACAATTTGTCTTTAAAGTACTTTCAAAATAATTTAAATAGTACTGTAGGAAAAATTGCAAAAAATTACTTATTAAATAGAAAAATAGACGAGACTTTAATAAAAGAGTTTGAAATAGGACTTTCACTAGAATCAAGAAATGATTTAACAACACTGCTTACAAGTAAAAATTATGACTTAGTAACATTAAATAGAATTGGTCTTTCTAGTGATGACCATGATATTTATAATGATAGAATTATGTTTCCATTATATGATGTATCAGGAAAATGTGTTGGATTTAGTGGAAGAATATATAAAGATAATGGTCAAAATAAATACTTAAATACAAAAGAAACAGACATCTTTAAAAAAGGTGAAATGTTATATCACTATCATATAGCAAGAGAAGAATGTCGTCTAAAAAAATCTGTAATTGTTATGGAAGGATTTATGGATGTAATAAGAGCAAGCAGTATAGGTATAAAAAATACAGTTGCTCTTATGGGAACTGCTCTAACAAAAGAACAAATAAATCTAATTAAAAGATTGTCAAATAACATAATTCTATGTCTTGATGGAGATGACCCAGGACAACATGCAACACTAAATATTGGTAATATGTTATTTGATGAAGGAATAGAAGTAAAAGTAATTAGACTTCCAAACCCAGAAGACCCAGATTCATTTATACTAAAAAATGGAAAAGAACGTTTTGAAGGACTAGTAGACTCTGCAATCAACTTTTCTGATTTTAAAATGAATAAATTACGCGAAAATGTAAACTTTAAAAGTGATGAAGAAAAAGCAGACTACATAAACAGAGTAATAGAAGAAACATCTAAATTAGATGATGCAATAAGAAGAGAAGTTGTATTAAAAAGACTTGCAAAAGAGTTCGATATAGGTTATAATACACTGGAAATGCGTATAAATAGCCTTTTAAAAAATAAAGTAGTAGAAAAAGAAAAAACAAAAATATTTATACCAACAAACAAAACAACAAAAAAAGATAAGTATATAAAGGCTTATGAGCAAATAATATATTTTATGCTCAATAATGATTGGGTAATAACACAAGTAGAACATGAAAGATTAATCTTTCCAAATGAAGTAATGCGAGCAACTTGCAGTGAAATTATATATTATTATAAGAAGTATGGAAATATAAATGTTGCTGATTTTTATACTTACATTCAAGATAAAGAAGACATTCTAAATTTTTTAAATAGTATTTTAGTAGAAAAGTATATGGATACTACTAGTAAAGAGGAGTTAGTTCTATATTTTAATGTAACAAGAAAATACATTGAGTTACAAGAGATAAAGAGACTCACAAATTTAATGAAAAAAGAAATAGATCCATTAGAACAAGCTAAAATATCAGAAAAGATTAGAAAGTTAAGGTTAGGAGATAGTTAGTATGGTTGAAGAAATAAAAACACTTGATGAAAGAAAAGAAAAGTTAATTGCTTTAGGTAAGAAACAAGGGTATGTAACATATGAACAACTTGCAGAACACTTAAAAGGACTAGAAATTGATAGTGATTCATTAGATGAATTATATAACGCCTTAGTAGAAGCAAATGTTGAAATAGTATCAGAAGATGGAAGTGATGATGTATCTGCTGAAGAAATTACACAAGATATGTCAATCGAAAATTTAACATTGTCAAAAGATGTTAAAATAAACGATCCTGTTAGAATGTATTTAAAAGAAATTGGACGTATTAACTTACTTACATCAGACGAAGAATTTGAATATGCTCAAAGAGCTGTTGAAGGTGATGAAGAAGCAAAGAAAATTCTTGCTGAATCAAACTTACGTCTAGTAGTTAGTATTGCTAAAAGATATGTAGGACGTGGAATGTTATTCTTAGATCTTATCCAAGAAGGAAACATAGGTTTAATGAAGGCCGTTGAAAAGTTTGACCCAACCAAAGGATACAAATTCTCAACATATGCAACATGGTGGATTAGACAAGCAATAACTCGTGCAATAGCAGACCAAGCAAGAACAATTCGTGTACCAGTACATATGGTAGAAACAATTAATAAACTAGCAAGAGTACAAAGACAACTTACTCAAGAATTAAACAGAGAACCAACTGACGAAGAAATCGCAAAAAAACTAGGAATTTCAATTGATAAAGTAAGAGAAGTATATAAAATTAGCCAAGACCCAGTTTCATTAGAAACACCAATTGGTGAAGAAGATGATTCACATTTAGGTGACTTCATAAGAGATGAAAAAACAATGGGACCAGAAGAATATGCAACAGTTGAAATGTTAAAAGAAGAGTTAAAAAATGTATTATCAACATTAACTGAAAGAGAAGAAAAAGTATTAAGATTACGTTTTGGTCTAGATGATGGACAATGTAGAACTCTTGAAGAGGTAGGACAAATATTTGGAGTTACTAGAGAAAGAATAAGACAAATTGAAGCAAAAGCATTAAGAAAATTAAGACATCCATCTCGTTCTCGCAAATTAAAGGACTTCTTAACTGATTAATGAAAATAAACTCAAGATTAAAAACAATAGGGGATTTGGTGGAAAAAGATTCAATTTGCTTAGATGTTGGATGTGACCATGCATTACTTGATATTTACTTAGTACACAGAAAATCAAATATCAAAACGATAGCTAGTGATATTGCACAAGGTCCACTAGAACAAGCAAAAAAGAACATTGAAAGAGAACATTTAGAAGATGTTATAGAAACACGTCTAGGTTCAGGATTAGAAACCTATACTGATGAAATAAACACAATTATAATATCAGGTATGGGTGGAAGAAATATAATAGGAATATTTAAAGATAATATAAAGAAACTAAATAAAGTAGAAAACCTAATTATAAGTCCAAACAATTACCAAGAAGATGTTAAAAGATTTCTATGCAAACATGGATTTTATATTCAAAATGAAGAATTTGTAAAAGATAAAAAATTCATTTATCAAATTATAATATTTAAAAAAGGAAAAAAAAGATATTCAAAAAAAGAATATTTCTTTGGTCCAATCTTTCTAGAAAAGAAAGGCCCACTATTTAGAGAATATTATGAAAGAGAATTAAAATCACGTGAAATATTGATTTCACTTTTACCAAAAAACTTCAAATTAAAGAAATGTCAAGTAAAAAAAGAGATTAAAATGATTAAAAATGAAATAGAAGACTAGAAATTAGTCTTTTTTTGTTTTATAATGATTATAATATTGAGGTGTAATATGAAAAGACTTGTAGTATTAGTTTTAACACTAATCACAATATTCTCTTGCAGTAATGTATATGCAAAAGATACAGTATATTCATTAAACAAATATAATGAAGAAATTTATAAAACAATAAATAAGAGTTATAGTAGTGAAGGAAAAGTAGATGGTTATATTGTCGCTGGAACGTATCAAAAAAAAGATAATGAAGAAAGTGAAAATAAAAATAGTAAAGCAATAGTAGTTAAATATGATAGTTATGGAAAAGTACTTTGGACTTATGCTTATGGTAAAGATAAAAATGTTGATTTTAATGCTTTAACATATTTATATGATGAAGAAAGTAATGTAATAGGATATGAAATTATATTACATGATAATAATGAAAATAAATCATATTTAATAAAAATAAATTTATCAGGAAAATTACTTGAAGAAAAAGAATTGACTATTGATAATAATGTAATATCAAAAGTAAAAGAAATAAGAGCAAGTGATAATAAATTTGATAGTTTTATCGCAATCGCAACAAATAATGAAAAAACATACATAATAAAATATGATAAAGAATTTAATGAAATATGGAAAAAAGAATATATAGAAGAAGGTATAACTAAAGCAGAATACCAAGATATTTTACCAGTATACAATAATAAAGAACTATCAGGTTTCGTATCAGTATTAGAAATAGAAAAAGACAATAGTAAAATTACAAAAGTATTAAAATATAATGTAGATGGAAATAATACAAAAACTATAAAAGAAGATTTCACAACACAAACAAATATCTCTCTAGTAGAAAAAGAAAATGGTTTTGTTATATATGGATTAACAAGTGATTTGAAACTACAGGGAGATAAAACAACAAGTTATTTTATAAATAGTTATAATGAAAATGATCAAGAGATAAATGAAACAACAGGAACAACGCCAATCAATAGTAAAAAAAGAATTAAATTACTCGAGGTAAAAGAAGAAAACAAATTAAAAGAATACTTACTATTATATACAAATGCTACAGATGAAAGCATAGAAATAGTTAAAATTAATCTAGACGGAGTAGAAAAAAATAAAATTAAAAAGATAAATAATAACTATTACGATATATATGACTTTAGCTCTAATAAGAACACTCTTTATATAGTTGGTCAAATAAATTGTCCTGAGGAAGATGATTGTGACTACAATAATAATTCATTATTCTTAATTAGTGATGAAGATAAAGTTATTGAAGTAAAAGAAAGTGATAATAAAAACATCATTATAATATCAATTGTTTCAGTACTTGCAATAGTAGTATTAGTATTATTAAGAAAAAAATTAAGAAAATAGAGTTCAAGTAAAATTGATATGAACCCCGTTTCTTGGACATAAGAAACGAGGTTTTTATTATGAGTAAAT
>UQQI01000063.1 GCA_900543055.1 uncultured Mollicutes bacterium | reverse complement strand
AGGATTTACTGATGAAGAACGAAATAAAATGACAGAATTGTTAAATTCAGGATATATAGATACATTTAGATATTTTAATAAAGATACAATAAAATATACATGGTGGAGTTACATGCATCAGGCAAGATTAAAAGATATAGGTTGGAGAATAGATTATTTTATAGTAAATAAAGAATTTATAGATAGAATTTTGAAATCAACAATATATACAGATGTTCTTGGTTCTGATCATTGTCCAATAGGAATCGAATTAAAAGAAGTTTAATAATTTACAATTATTTGATATAATAAGTAAGCAAAGGAGGAGCACATATGGAAAAATTAACAAGAGAAGAAGTTTTACATGTAGCAGAACTTGCACGTATAAAATTAAGTGAAGAAGAAATAGAAAAATACCAAGTTGAATTAAAAAAACTATTAAATGACGTTGAAAAAATAAATGAAGTAAAAGGGTATGACGATGAGATATTAATTTCTTGTTGGGAAGAAAATACTAAACTAAGAAAAGACGAAAAAGGAGAAATGTTAAATCCAAAAGAAGTATTAGAAAATGTCCCTCGTCATAGTGGAAATTATATAGCAGTACCAGTAGTAATAAGTGGAGGCGAAGGAGCATAATGAGATATTTAGATAAAACAATACAAGAAATTCATGAATTATTAAAAAATAAAAAGATAAAGCCAATTGACCTTGTTGAAGAGTCATTTGAAAGAATTGAAAATAATAAAGAGTTAAATGCATATATTACATTAAACAAAGAAGAAGCAATCACTAAGGCTAAGGAGTTGGAAAATAAAGAAGTAGATAATCTTTTATTCGGCTTACCAATAGCTATTAAAGATAATATTGTAACAAAAGGATTAAGAACAACATGTGCATCTCATATGTTAGATAATTTTATGCCAATTTATAACGCAACTGTTATTGAAAAAATAAATGCTAAAAACATGATTATTATTGGTAAAACAAATATGGATGAATTTGCTATGGGCTCTAGTTCTAGAACATCATACTTTGGTGCTCCAAAAAACCCATGGAATAAAGAAAAAATATCAGGAGGATCATCAGGAGGTTCTGCAACAACAATAGCAGCACGAGATGTATTATTTGCCCTTGGTAGTGATACTGGAGGTTCAATTAGACAGCCGGCAAGTTATACAGGAATTGTTGGAATGAAGCCAACATACGGTAGAATTTCAAGATTTGGATTAGTTGCTTTTGCATCAAGTCTAGACCAAATTGGTCCAATGACAAAAAATGTTTATGAAAATGCAGCACTTTTAAATATCTTAGTAGGAAAAGATGAAAAAGACTTAACATCTGTAAACAAAGATGAAGAGGACTTTACAAGATTAATTGGAAAAGATATAAATGGCATGAAAATAGCAATACCAAACTTCTTTATGAGTGATATTGTTTCAGAAGAAATAAGAGAAAAAGTAAAAGCAACAATAAAACTTTTGGAAAATAGTGGAGCAGAAGTTGAATATGTAGATATTAAATATATAGAAAATGCTGTTACATTATATCAAATAATTGCGATGGGGGAAGCAAGTTCAAACTTAGCAAGATTTGATGGAATAAGATATGGTCATTCAACAGAAAATCCTGAAAATATAGATGATTTATATTTACAAACAAGACAAGAAGGATTTGGAGAAGAAGTAAAACGAAGAATTATGGTAGGTTCATATTTGTTAAGTGGAGAAAATGCAAAAACATATTATAATAAAGCATTATCAATCAGAGATGACATTAGAAAAGAGTTTAAAAAATGCTTCGAAAAGTATGATTTAATTATTGGACCAACAACTACAACAACAGCATATAATCTAACAGATCCAATGGATGATCCATCTAAATCATTTATGGACGACGTATTAGTAATTCCAGTTAACATGGCAGGGCTACCAGGATTAAATATTCCAGTAGGTTTTGATAAGAACCATATGCCAATTGGAATGCAAATAATTGGTGATTCATTTGAAGAAGCAAAGATTTATCAATTAGCAGCCTATCTTGAAAAAAAATTAAACTTAGAACTAAACCCAAATGGAGGTGAAAATAATGACTAATTATATTCCAACAATAGGTGTAGAAGTACATGTTGAATTGAAAACTAAAACAAAAATATTTTCAAACTCTACTAATGGGTATGGAGAAATGGCTAATTCATTAACCAATGTTATTGATTTAGGTTATCCAGGAACTCTACCAACATTAAATGAAGAAGTAATTAATCTAGCAATAAGAGCTGCAACTATTCTTAATTGTAAAATAAGAAGAACAATGCATTTTGATAGAAAAAATTATTTTTATCCAGATAATCCAAAAAATTATCAAATAACACAAGCAAGAACACCTATTGGATATGATGGCTATGTTGAAATAGAAGTAGATGGTAAAAAGAAAAAAATTGAAATAGAAGAAATGCACATTGAAGAAGATACATGTAAAAGTGCTCATAGAGGTACAAAGACGTTATTAGATTTTAATAGAGCAGGAGTGCCACTTATAGAAATAGTTACAAAACCATGTATGTCAAATGGAGAAGAAGCAAAACTATATCTAGAAAAATTAAAAGAATTATTATTCTATGCAAACATAAGTGACTGCAAGATGGAAGAAGGATCTATGAGAGCAGACGCAAATGTATCTATAAGGAAAAATATTGAAGAACCATTTGGAACAAAAGCAGAAATTAAAAATATAGGTTCAATTTCTAATGTTAAATTAAGTATTGAAAAAGAAATAGAAAGACAAAGTAAATTATATGATAATGGAGAAACATTCAAACCACAAACAAGACGTTTTGATGATAAACTACAAGACACAGTTTTAATGCGTGTAAAAGAAACTGGAAATGATTATCGATATTTCCCAGAACCAGACATTCCATTTGTAATAATTACTGACGAAATGATTGAAAGTGCAAACAAAGAAACTCCAATGATGCCAGAAGAAAGAAGAGAAAAATATCTAGCAAGAGAAGTAAGTGAAATAAATGCTAACAAACTTATTCAAAATAGACCACTAAGTGACTATTTTAATACTCTATTAGATGAGAAAATTGATTTTAAAATTGCATCTAATTTACTTTTAGGAGACATTTCAGCATATTTAAATAAAAATGAGAAGGAAATAACAAATACAACACTTACTAAAGAAAGATTTATAGAACTAGTAAATGATTATTCAAATAATACAATTACAAGTAAAAATTTAAAAGATATAATAGATGATGTTTTAGAAAGTAATAAGACAATAAAAGAAATTATTAAAGAAAAAGGCATTGAAAATATAACAGATGATACAGAAATAAGAAATATAATAAAAGAAGTAATAATTTCAAATGAAGAAAGTGTTACTGATTATAAAAATGGTCATGATAGAGCAATCAAATTCTTAATGGGTCAAGTTATGAAAATGACAAAAGGAAAAGCAAATCCTAAGATGGCTATGGATATTTTGATTGAAGAACTACAATAATTCCAAGTTGAAAATAGAAATCACATAGTGTATAATGAAAATATATTAGGATGTGAGAATATGAAAAAATTGAAAAAGAATAAAAGTACAATCGTTGGAATTTTAGTATTCATCCTTGTGTTAGCAGGGATTTTTGCTATGAAAAGTGTAATGTCATCAGATGAGGCTAAAGCTATTTATGGTTCAAGATTAGATGGTATAAAAGATGTTGAAATAACAAATGAAACTACTGATAAAGTAGAAAAAAAATTATCATCACAAGCAACTTCTACAAATGTAAAAGTTGCCGGTAGAATTATTAATATAATTGTAAAAGCAAAAACCGATACAACACTTGAAAAAGCAAAAAAATTAGGAGAAGAAGCAGTTAGTGTATTTAGTGATAATGAAAAGAAGTATTATGATATTCAAATCTTTATAACAAATGATAAAAATACAGAACAATTTCCAATCATAGGTTATAAACATCATAGTAATGATAATATATCATGGACAAAAGATAGAGCGGAGAGTTAGTATGAAAAAAAAGTTATTAGTAATAATTCCCATTATAATTGCTGTAGTAACTTTCTTTTATGTATATAGATATTACAATAAGGAAGATAAAACAACCACATTGACGGTATCAGAAAAAAGATGGGTAGAAAATAATAAAGATCTAGAATATGATTTTGAAATAGTAAACGATTATCCATTATATGGTTTAAATGGAGAAGGAGTAATATTTGATTTTATAAATGACTTTGAAGATAAAATTGGTATTACATTTAATAAAATATCGTATTTAAAAACAACCAATCCAAATACAAATAGTTATAGAATAAGAATATTAGACAATGATGAAAAATTATCAAAAAATGATTTATTCTTATTTGATGACAATTATGTTGCTGTAGGAAAAACATATCAAAGAATAAATCATGTTCAAGATATGAAAAACTTAAAATTTGGAGTTTTTAAAGAAGATAAAGATGAAATAAGTTATTATTTAAAAAGTGGAACAAACTTATCATATGAAACTTATGATAGTATTGCTAACTTATATAAAGCATTAGACAATGGAACTGTAAATATGATAATAGTTCCAAATATAATGTATTTAGACTATACTATAAAAAATGATAAGTATTCTATAAATTATTATTTCACAGAATTAGAAAAGCAAATTGTATTAACATTAAGTGATGATAATAAAGAATTAAATACAATAGTTACAAAATATTATAATAAATGGAAACAAACAAATTATATTAGTGAATATAATGATGAATACTTAGATTACTATTTAAAAAATAATAGTATAGACGCTAAAACAAAAGCAAAACTAATTTCAAAGAACTATGTTTATGGATATGTTGAAAACTTACCATATGAAAAGAAAGTTCATGGAAAAGTTGCAGGTATTGCTGGAGAATACATTGACAGAGTATCTCGTCTTGCAGATATTAATTTTGAATACAAAAAATACGATTCAATAAAAGATTTAAAAGAAGCAATTGATAATAAAGAAGTAGATGTTTATTTTGATTACTATAATTATGGAAATAAAAACTACTTATCAACTGTTTCAACTTTTATAGAAGATTACGTGGTACTTGGAAGACAAAAAGATAATCATATAGTCAACACATTCGAAAGTCTAAAAGGTCAAGACTTAGCAATGTTAAAAGATGACTCACTTTATAATTACTTTAAAAATAATTCAAGAGCAAATATTAAATTATATGATAATTTAGATGATTTAGTAGAAAATTCAGGATCTAGAATAATAGTAATTGACAACGAAATATATTATTATTATCAAACAAATAAATTTAAAAATCTAAAATTATTATATAAAGATAATATGATGAATGATTATAAATTTATGATAAAAAAAGATAATGAAGCATTCTATAACTTAGTAAATTATATAATAAATACTAATTCTTATTATAACTATAGAAATTCAGGTATAGAAAATTTAAAAGCATCAATATTACAAGATTCTACTCTAGAGCAAGTATATACAATAGTTTTAATAGTAGTATTTACACCACTTATTATTTTAGGATTAGCCTTTGCTTTCTTGAAAAAGAAAAAAGCAAAGAAAAGAGTAAGGATTATTGATAGACAAAAATATACAGATATGTTAACATCACTAAAAAATAGGAACTATTTAAATGCTATGATGCAGGAATGGGAAGATTGTGAAGTATTCCCTCAATCAATAGTAATAGTTGATTTAAATAATGTTAAATACGTTAATGATAATTATGGTCATGAAGAAGGAGATCAATTAATCATTAAGGCTGCAGGAATTTTAGTAAATACACAATTAGAAAATAGTGAAATCATAAGAACAGATGGAAATGAATTCTTAATATATCTTGTAGGATATAGTGATAGACAAATTAGTACGTATACTAAAAAACTAGCAAAAGAGATGAAAAATCTTCCACATGAATTTGGAGCAGCAATAGGTTATAGTATGATAACTGATGAAATTAAGACATTAGATGATGCTATTAACGAAGCAACTCTAGAAATGATTACTAATAAGGAAGAATACAAGTAAAAGGTGATAACATGGAAAAAGCAAGGAAATTTATACTGAAAATATTCGAACTTTTAATGAAACCAGAAATGAGAATATTGCCAGGACAACTTGCTTTTTTTCTTGTTATGACAGTAATTCCATTAGTAGCATTAATAGCAACAATAGCTGCGACACTTTCCATTTCAACAGAAGTCGTTAGTGTTGCAATATCATCATCAGTTCCAAAAGAAATAGCAGAAATGTTAAATAGTATAATACAAGGTCAAGGGATTTCATTTAATATCATAGTTTTCTTCTTCTCAGCTTTCTTACTAGCATCAAATGGAGCATATTCAATGATAAATACATCAAATGAAATATATAAGATTGCTCCAAGCAATATGATAAGTAGAAGAATAAAAGCAATTATTATGACGTTTATTTTTGTAGGACTATTTCTATTTTTAATACTAGTACCAGTATTTGGAAGTAGTATTTTTAAAATAATAGTAGAAATTACAGGAAATACGAAACTTGTATTATTTTTACAAAATTTTCTATCAATATTAAAATATCCAATTATGCTGATAATATTATTTATGAATATAAAACTAATATATGTTATCGCACCAGACAGTGAAATACCAGAAAATTCCACTAATATAGGAGCAGCATTTACATCTCTTGGTTGGATGTTATCATCAGAAATATTTGCTTTCTATATAGAAAAATTCACAAAATATGATGTATTCTATGGTAACTTATCTAATATTTTAGTTTTATTATTATGGATATACTTACTTTCATACATATTTGTTTTAGGAATGACAATAAATGCAAGTTATAAAGAAGATTAAATTCTTCTTTTTTCTTTACAAGCAATTTAGAAAAAATAAGCAATAAACAGCAAATTAAAAGAAATAGTGTGAATATCTAATAAACAATTATGAAAATATATAGAAAAACATTATTCTTTATAAAAAGTATGGTAAAATATATAGTATAGTAGGTAAGTCAAGATAATTGAAAATAATATATAATAGTGCTATAATAAATTGAGCAAAGTGAAGCGAGGTAATATATGAAAAGAATAAAAATAGTCGTAAACGAAGCAAAAGACAAAATAGTTAGTCTAGCCAAAAAAATAAAAAAAGAACATTTAATAAAAGAATATTTTAAAAATAATATATTATTT
>UQQI01000062.1 GCA_900543055.1 uncultured Mollicutes bacterium | reverse complement strand
ATTAATGGTGACATTTCTATTAATGATATGGTGACATTTTAAAAAAGGATTAACAACTTTTAAAAAATTAGTTGACAAATAAATTTAATGGTATATAATTATATTATAACCTAGACAGCTGTGATGCTTATTGAATATATATATACATGTGATAGATATATTTTTACGGGCAGAATAACGTACTTCATTTTGATAGTGAAGAGTTTAACAGATTCCGTTCAGGAAAGATGAATAGTCTTTTAAAATAAATTACCTATTACGGTTGGGTTATATGTAATTTTGAGAGAAAGATACTCTTGTGATAAGTGCATTTCTTTAAACACTGATAATGTTTAAGCTAATGTAAAAAAACTCGGAGGTATGTAATATTTATTATTACATACCTTTTTCTTTTCTTTTTTTCTGTTTAATGCTAAAATTGTTATAGTAAGTTATTGTAGAATAAAGAGTGGTGTAATAAATATGATTATATATATTTTACAAGAAAATAAATATTTTACATTTAGATTGCCTAATGTTGTTGAAGGAAATTTTGTTCTTAGTGATTATGATGATAATGGATTTAAAAGAAATCTCGTTAATATAGATGCTGTAAATTCAAAATGGATAATTAAGTCAAATGATAATGCTAAAATATTTGAAAACGTTAATAGTTTAACTTTTATTGATGCTATTGAATTAAAGGAACAAAATTTTTATATGTTATCAACTGCATATAATCAAAATGTTTTTCTTTATGTTTCATCAGGTAATGACACTACTTTTTGTGTAAAAAAAATTAATACAATTGATTCTAAGTCTTTTTTAACTTTTGGTAAAGATAATTCTTGTGATGTTATATTACGCTCGGATATATTATCTTCAAAAATATTTGAAATAAAGAAAATAGATAATGATTTTGTATTTAATTCACTTGATACTAATGCATTAGTTTATATTAATGGAATAAGATATACAAATAAGATATTAAATAGTTTTGATTTTATTTTTATCAATGGTTTTAAAATATTATTGTGTAATGATTTACTCTTTATAAATAATCCTAATAATAATGTATATATAAAATGTGACAAATTGTTAGATATTCATCCGGAATATGCTATTGGAGATATTGATTCAGCCACTAAATCTTTTGCTGATTTTTATGATAGTAATGATTATTTTAATAAGTCTCCTGTATTTAGAAGAAAGTTTAAAAAGATTAAAGTAGTAATTACTAGTCCAGAAGAGAAAAAGAAATCTGATGATAATTCGATAATAATGTCAATTGTTCCATCTGCTTTGATGAGTATAACTACATTAATTTCAGCATATTTTTCTGTAAGAAGTTATTCAAACGGAAATGGTGATAAAGAAAATATGATTACTATGGTCGTAATGTGTGTAGTAATGTTATTTATTTCGCTTGTTTGGCCTTTTGTAGAAAAGTTTGTTGATTCGTTAAAATGTTTTATATTTAACATGAGCAGAAATTTTAAGTATTATAAATATTTAGGCTCTAAGAAAAAAATACTTTTAGAAGCACGTAATAATCAAAAAGTAGTTTTACATTTTAATAATCTTTCAATTGATGAATGTCAAGATGTTATTTTTAAAAAGACAGCATATTTATTTTCTGTAAATTATGATCAACCTAATTTTTTAAATGTTACTTTAGGCAGTGGAAAAGTAAAAATGGATTGTGAATTTGATTATGTAAAGCCAGATTTTATACAAGAAAAAGACAAACTTTTAGATGAAATAGATAAACTTATTGCAAATTTTAAATATATTGATGATGCTCCATATAGTTTTTCTTTATCAAATAATATTTCGTTTATTTTTGGAAAAAATAATTATGATAACTATTTGTGTTCAATTTTATTACAGTTAGTTACGTATCACGATTATTATAATTTAAAAATTGTATTATTTACTTCTAAAGGTTCAGTTTTATCTTTAGCAAAAAATCTAAATCATTGTTGGAATAACGATAGAAGTATGAGATTTTATGCTACAAATATACAGGATGCAGAAACTTTATCATCATATTTAATTAGAATTTTTAATTCAAGAACTGAGTCTGAAGAAGGAAAAACTGAAGCAAAACTTCCATTCTATTTAATATTGTGTGATGATATTGTTAAATATAAGAATTTAACAATTATTAATAAATTATTACATTCTAAAGATAAAAAAAGTGGTTTTGGGTTTGCTTGTTTTGCAGAAAAGATTACAGACGTGCCTGATGGATGTTCTTTCTTTGTTGATTATCAAGAAAATAAAAGTACTCTTTTTCAATCAG
Source organism: uncultured Mollicutes bacterium (assembly GCA_900543055.1). Lineage (GTDB taxonomy): Bacteria > Bacillota_I > Bacilli_A > RF39 > UBA660 > UBA3789. The sequence continues at coordinate 5,144 of UQQI01000062.1, read as the reverse complement.
AAATGGATGAAGACAATATTGTAACTTTTGTGCCAGAGTTTATTACTCCAAAAATAGAATATCAAAAATGTTTATCGCGTATTTCTAATACACCAATTAAGAATAATGCAGAGTCTAATGGAAACTTACCTGATAAATTAGGATTTTTAGAGATGTATGGTGTTGGTAGGGTAGAACAACTAAATTCAATAAAACGCTGGAATGATGCTCAAATAGTTAATACTCTTGCTGCACCTATCGGCATTGATGTTAATGGAAATATTTTATCTTTAGATTTACATGAGAAAAAACATGGACCCCATGGTTTGGTTGCCGGTATGACAGGTTCAGGAAAATCTGAGTTTATTATTACTTATATTTTATCTTTATGTGTTAACTATAGTCCGGACGAAGTACAATTTGTTTTGATTGATTATAAAGGTGGAGGATTAGCTGGAGCATTTGAAAATAGAAAAACTGGAATTAAATTGCCACATTTAGTTGGTACAATTACAAATTTGGACAAATCTTCAATGAATAGGACTTTAGTTTCAATAAAGAGTGAACTTCAAAGAAGACAAAGAGTTTTTAATGAAGTAAAAGAACAATTAAATACAGGAACTATTGATATTTATAAATATCAAAAGTTATATCGAGAGGGAACAATTAAAAATCCTATGTCTCATTTATTTATTATTTGTGATGAATTTGCTGAATTAAAAGCTCAACAACCTGATTTTATGGACGAGTTAGTTAGTGCTGCGCGTATAGGTAGATCTCTTGGAATACATTTGATTTTAGCAACGCAGAAACCAAGTGGTGTAGTGGACGATCAAATTTGGTCAAATTCTAAATTTAAAGTGTGTTGTAAAGTACAAACTGCCGATGATAGTAAAGAAATGCTTAGGAAAGATGATGCAGCTTATATAAAAGAGTCAGGTCGTTTTTACTTACAAGTAGGTTATGATGAAATTTATGTAAAAGGACAATCTGCATATTCTGGTACACTATATAAGCCTTCTGATACAGTAGTTTCAAATAGCAATAGTGATGATTCTTCAATTGAATTTGTTGATAATTTAGGAAATATTATTTTATCTTCTAAGAGTGATAGCGAAGTGTTGAACTCAAATACAGATTTAGGTGATGAACTTGGTAATGTTTTGAAATATTTAATCGAGTGTGCAAAATCTATTGGCTTTGAGAATAAGCAATTATGGTTAGATAATGTTCCAGAGAATATTTATTTATATGATTTATATAAAAAATATCCAGCACCAAATAAAAAATTTATTATAAGTCCGTTAATTGGAGAATATGATGATCCTATGAATCAAAAGCAAGGACCTGTTCATTTAAATGTTACTGAGTTTGGAAATACTTGGATTTCAGGAATATATGGTAGTGGAAAAACCACATTACTTTCGACTTTTATTTATTCAACGTGTGTTAATTATAGTAGTTTTGAAGTTAATTTTTATATAGTTGATTTATTAGCAGAAAATTTAAAGATGTATAATAATTTTCCACAAGTTGGTGATTTCATATCTTCAAGTGAGCCTTCAAAATTAAAAAAATTATTTAGTTATCTAAATCAAGAAGTTTCGAAAAGAAAAGCATATTTTTCTGACAAGGGAAGTACATTTTTAAATGACGCTAAAAAAGGTGAATCTAAGTATCCAAATATTATTGTTGTAATAAATGGAATGGATGTATTTACTGATCAATATGATGATTTATTTAATGAAGTGTTTATACCACTTGCACGTGATTGTAATAGATTTGGTATTTATTTTATGATTAGTAGTACTAGTTCTTTAAGTGTTATGGTAGAAAATAGTTTTCCACAAAAAATAGCAATGCGTTATTTAGATACTTCAGAATATAATTTATTATTTACTAAGGCAAACGGCATAATTCCGTTAATAAACCCAGGTAGAGGGTTGATTGAATTGGATAATGTTTATGAATTTCAAACATGTTTAATTTTTGATGATATAAATTTTGATAATAATATTAAATATATTGAAAATCAACTTAATAGTTCTTTGCCAAAGTCTAAGAGTTTACCTGTGATGCCAAGAGTGGTTTCGTATGATTCTGTAAAAAATGAAATTGTTTCTCTTAGCAATTTGCCTATTGGAATAGACTTGGTTAGTAATTGTACAACATTATATGATATGTCAAGATTTGTGAATTTAATTGTTTATAATGGGCAAAAAACATGTGCATCATTTGTTTCTGGAATATCTGAAGTAATTAATACTCTAGATAATACTAAAGTAATTATATTAGATAGCAATGGTGTTGATAATGAAATCGATGAAATTAAAGTGTTTACATCTAATTTCAAAAAACTATGTGTAGGACTAAAAAAGAATATAATTGAGAAGAAGAGTACCGATGAAAATAGTGAAAAAGTTGTTTTTATAATTAGTGGATATACTGCAATTAATAATCATTTGTTGAAATTAAAGAACGAGAATGAAGATGAGGAAATCGTTACTATTGATGATTTGATAGTTTCTGCAATTGGAGCAGTTAATTTTAAATTCATAGTTTTAGTTGATAAAGAAAATCAATCTATTGATACTAAGTCTTGGTCAGATTATATTGACTCTGGATATGGAATTTTATTAGGAACAGATAAGGATGATCAAGAACTAATTAGTTTTGGAGATTCATATGATGATGTTAAAGTAAATAGAGACGTTGGTGTTGTTATTGAGGATTATAAAATAAAATATATTAAATATGTTAGAAACAGGAGTAAAATATGAAAAAAATATTGGTTACAATTTATGTTTTATCACTTCAACAAGAGTTTGATGTCTTTATTCCTATAACTATGAATATGAAGGATGCTATTTCGTTAATTCAAGATTCTATTGTAAAATTGTCGAATGAAAATTATCAAAAAAAAGATAATGTAATGTTATTTGACGAAGATGGAAAAATTATCAATCTAAATAATAAAACCAAATTTTCGGGGCTTAATAATGGTTCTAAAGTAATCTTAGTATAAAAAACATTTTAACATTTGTTTGAAATGTTTTTTTTTTGTGAGTTTATATCAGTTATTTTTTCATATTCAATCAAATCAAATAAAATCTTTTTAGTTCCCTTATCAACTGCTAAATGAAGTGCTAATGTTATTTTCCAAACTATAATTTAAAACAAGCATCTATTTGAATTTCTTGTCCAAATGTATATACATTTCTTGCTCTTATTATATGAGTCTTTTCGTTTTTAATAATCCTATTTTATATAATTTTATTTTTTCTTTATTTCATCATAAAATGCAGTGAAATTGTAATCATAATATTCTTTTAAATACAAATTTTCTAATTCATTTATTATTTTATCTGTTTTTTAATTTTTGTTTCTTTTTCACTCATTTTGTCACTTTCAATCTATGTCAAAATACATAAATTAGAATAAGACAAAGTCACTAATTAGTCACAAATTTTAAAAAAATTTAAAAATAGTCTTGACTAAAATATTTTTAATTAGTATAATTAAGATACTAATAGAGAGTAATGAACAGTATTAATTTCATTAGTGATTTTTATATTCGGTGAATTAATGGTTATGTGTTTTTGAATCTTATCATGCTATTAGGAAAATTACATTATTTTATTTTTTAAAGAAGGAAAACTTTAAATATAATAGGTGGCTATACAAACAACGATTACGTGAAGATGTCTTTTTGCTGATGTCGGCCTTCCTGAAAACCAATTGAGATTATTTCTTTATCAGAGAAATAGTTAAAATAAAAGTATTTGAAAAGACAGAGTGGATTTTTTTGATATTTTTGGAATGCAAAAGCAATCGTTGTGCTTTGCATTTTTTTTACGTTTTTTTAGAAAAAAATAATATAATAGTTTTTTTTCTTTTTTATAGTATGTTATATTATATTTAGGATGGAGGTGTTGTTATGGAAGTATACAACGAAAATCAGTTAAATAGTGAGGAAAGTGAATTATCAATAGAAGATGCAATGAAAGTAAATGGTACAACTAATATACCAGATGTTAACTTGGAAGATATAGAAGATGCTACCCTTGATACAGAGACTATTGGAACCTTTAAAATTGATGATAGTATGCCTGAAGAATTAAAACAACAATTGATTAGATTTAATCAAAAAACAGAAAGTTTAAATAATATTATTTCTGATTTTGCACAAGATACATCATCATATAAAGATTTAGAAAATACTGAATATTACGATGATTCAACAGCTGATCAAGTTTTACTTGAAGTTGATGATGCACTTGTAGAAGATGATGGTATTTCTGACAGTGATGTTGACAATTTGTTTTAGATAATTCATTGACATATTTATATGTCATGCTATAATTATTTTTAGAATATATAATAAAGGAGAGTATATGATATGGCAAATAGTTATGTAGCAGGTAAATGGAGTGGTACTTTATCTGCAAACTTAAAAGGAGACGCTTCAAAAACAACTCCAACATTAGGAGATGATTTTGACTCAGAACTTAATAATTTAAAAAAAGCACGTACAAATGTAAAAAATACAATTAATGCAATTAACAAGGAAATTAAATTATTAAAGAATCATGCTGAAACAGGAAAAATGGCTACAATGTATTTAAATCAAACAGTAAAACGTTTACAAAAAATTGAGAAGGAAATTGATAGTGAAGTAACAACTTTAACTAACGGTGTTACTAAAGCTCAAAAGGAAGAGTGGAAACGTTTTAGAGAATTATTATTAAAATGGGAAGCAGCACAAAAGAATGCTTAATTGTTGAAAGGAGCTATTATTTATGGGAAAACAAAAAACAAAAAAAGCAGCATATGCTTCAATTAATGAAAAATATGCAAATGCTAGACTTAAAAAGATTGATGCATTAATGGATCAATTAAGAAAACAAATTGGTAAAAAAGGTGATGGACAAAATGGCGGTTCAACTTCACTAATTGGTGCTGTTGAAGGACTTAATAATGAAGCTTATGATGGTAAAGAACTAACAAGTGCATATTCAAGATTTAATAAGACAACATTACCTTTAATTAGAAATCAAATTTCAAGTTTAGATATGGAATTTAATGTAATTGATGCATTAGCAAAATAAAAAAGGGATAATTGTCAAATAGTGTGTGTAGACACAAATAAGCGATGATTATTTATG
>UQQI01000061.1 GCA_900543055.1 uncultured Mollicutes bacterium | reverse complement strand
ACATAAATAATCATCGCTTATTTGTGTCTACACACACTATTTGACAATTATCCAATATTTGCAATTGTTTGACTTGCAGTAGTATCTGCTTCTTCATTTGCAGCAGTTACATTATAAATATGAGTCTTCATTGCTACTACTTTATCATAAAATACTTGATAATTTTGACGAATTTCATCATATCTTGCTTTTGCTTCTTCAGCACCAGCACTTTCCCAGTTTGAACCATATAAACTATTCATAACATTATTTAACTCATCAAAGATTGTCATAATATTATCTGCATTTTTTTGAACGCCATCAGCATAACTTCTTGCTCCGGCATAATCTTTCTCTTCAAATTCATTCATGAATATCTAACCTCCTATTAAAATAAATGTGCTCCAGCATTAGCATTGTCTTCTTCAGTTCTATTAAGAATATTAGCACCTCTACTAATTGCTTCACCTAAATCATTTAATAATTGTTGGAAAGCATTTAAATTTTGTGCTTGAACCTCATATGACTTATTAAATTCATTTGCAGAAAGACCTCTCCAAATACTCATTAAACCATCTATATTATTTCTTAAACTAGATAATTCATTTGCAAATTCTTCTGCGTTAGCTACAGTTTGCTTACCATTAGCATCCATAGCTCCAGTATTAACACTTAATCCTGACATAAATTAATCCTCCTATCTTTAATTAAATTATATATAAAGTATAAATAATATACAATACCTATTACACCAAATTGACACCTAAATTTCCAAAGCAGCTAGTTCTCCTTCAAGCGATTCAATATTTTGAGAAGCTTGCTTAATAAATTCACCTAAATTTTTAATATATTCTGCACTTGCTTTAGCAGTTTCAACTTGACTATTACATGTAGTTTGAAAAGAACTCTTAGCACTACCAGACCAAGAAGATAAATCACTTTCAATTTGACTAGCATAACCACTAATTGATGTTTCAATATCTGTTGCAGCAGTACATAACTTTTCTCCTATAGACGTTACTTGACTAAAATCACACACAAATTTTGCCATTTTTATACCTCCTTAACATCAGTTGTAGACGAACTAGATATATCTTTTGATGTATTAGCATTTTCGTTTATTAACGTAGTTATTGTACCAGATGGCTTTACATTATATTGTCCAGCATTTGTAATAGTTGTTGTATTATTTATCAAATTCTCAGAAATAGACATAGGTGTTTTATTAGCCCAATTTTCTTTATCAACTATAAAATTAATTACATTTTTAGATGCATCTGTAACTGTATTAGTACCTACTACACATTCAACAATAGTACCATCTTTTTGAGTAAACTTAATTATATCTCCAACCTCGCCAACAGTACTATCACAAGCAATTACATACTTTCCATCAACCAAAGCATACCCTGTATTAGAATCATAATTAAAAGTAGCATCATTAAATAATTCTTTTGACTTATCAGTTACTTTATCACTATTAATATAAGCATAATTTACATCTTTTAATTCAGTAGTAACTTTTTCTTCTAAAATACCTGTTAACTCACTATCATTCGTTTCTTTATTTTTATCAGTCTCTTTTTCATCCTTTGATGAAGCAGCACCAGTTCTTTCTTTAACCTTATCATTATTAGAATCTTTAACTTTTTCTGTAACTAAACCTGATACAGCTATACCAGAAACTGTAGCACCCGAGTAACCTCCTGAATAATCTCCTCCACCATATGATGAACTGCCTCCAGAATATGAACCACCACCAGAGTATCCTCCGCCAGAGTATCCACCTCCTGATGTTCCACCTCCTGAATAATTTCCTCCAGATGATGAACTTCCACTAGATGATGAACTACCACTAGATGATGAACTACCACTAGATGATGAACTTCCATTCGTCGAAGTACTACTAGATGAATAATTATCACTTCCGTCAAACTTCATACTACTTTGTAATTCAGTATGAGCTGATACAACATTTTCAAGTATTACCGCTGTATTTGTTATTTTTGTCGAACAAGCCTCTACATTACTTGCTAAAACACTTTTAGCTCCTGCAAAATCAAAACCATCTTCACAACTTGTATCATAACCATTAATTGAACTACTAACGTCATTAACTTGTGATGCAAGTGAACTAATTGCACTTGATGCCGAAGTTAAAGCCTCTGTTTCCAACATAAAAACTGCCATAATTCTCCTCCTTTTTAAACATCTTTAGGGTCCCATTGATCAAGACCATACATCTCAACAAGACTAATTAAATTACTAGAATAATCCAAACTCGTTGCATAACCACACTCTCTAACTGCAACGCAAGCATCTTTATAGTTTTTTGATTCAATTACTCTCTTATATCTATCTGAATTTAATAGTTTAGCATGGTCTACTATAGAATCGTCTATTGAATCATAATCCCTAAAATCAGCATTAATTGTATATCTAGAACCGTCAGGATTTTGTTCACCAGTTTGACAATTAATTGTTTTTCCAGTCCAATTACTTCCGGCCTTGATTCCGAAAATATTATTACCAATCTTTGACTTACCCCATCCGGTTTCTAATATAGCTTGAGCCATTGTTAATGATGGCAATACGCCATACTTGTTATACGCCTCAACTGCACCATCTTTAATAGAATTAACAAAGTCTAAATTTGCACCTGTTAACTCTCTTGTACCACAATTTACATAAGCTGATGCTGTAGCTCTTCCCTTTGAGCCAGAAAATGATGCATTACTACTTACACTGCCAGCTGTAGAAGTTGCCGTTAATTTACTTGATGACGCTGTTGCTAAAGAACTTTCAATCTCTCCTTTCAAACTGTTCATTTTTTCTGTATATTCACTTACTTGATTTGAATAAGTTGTTTGTGCTGCACTATCATTTAAACTATTTGCTTGACTTAAATTAAATTGTGCCGCTTTCAATGCATCCTTATAACTTTTATATTCTTCATATTTATCACAAGCAGATGCAAAAGCAGTCATTCCACTTTCAATTGCACTAGTATACTCTGATACAAATGCCTCAGCCTTAGAAATAATAGAATCATGTGATGTTCCTTTCCAAGAACCATCAAGTCCACTAATTTGAGAACTATAATTGCTAAGAACAGAACTAATTGAACTTAAATCACCATTGACTGTTCCACTACTAACCATACTATACCTCCTTATTAATAAATTTCATAAAGTTGTAGTTCCAGAATATCTTAAAACACCATCCCATGGATGATCATAATAATTTCCAACAGATACTTCCTTTCCTGAGGAATCTCCATCTGCTCCATCTTTATTACTATGCGCACCTACATTTTGACCATTACCAATATACATTTCTGTATGACTATCCTCATCTAATAAAACATCTCCTATTTGTAAATCATTTACAACAGGATTACCAGGAATCCATTCAAATCCACTATTTACAAATGCCTCTCTCATGTTACCAGTATATGTTGCACCATTATCTTTAACTGGAATACCTGCAGACTGGTACGCTGAAATAACAAATGAAGAGCAATCATAATTCGGATTTCCCCAACGTGTTTCTTGAGAATAACCAATAGAATCATCGGCAGCAGTATTTAAAGCCCAGTCAACAGCTCCTTGAACACCACCATTTACTGCCATAACACCAGCACTACCTGATGCACCACTGACAACACCAGATATTGATGTTGCTGTTAATTTACTTGACGAAGTTGTAGATAATAGTCTCTCAATTTCTGACTTTAAACTGTTCTTTTTTTCTGTATACTCACTAACTTGATTAGAATAAGTTGTTTGTGCTGCACTATCATTTAAACTATTTGCTTGACTTAAATTAAATTGTGCCGCTTTCAATGCATCCTTATAACTTTTATATTCTTCATATTTATCACAAGCAGATGCAAAAGCAGTCATTCCACTTTCAATTGCACTAGTATACTCTGATACAAATGCCTCAGCCTTAGAAATAATAGAATCATGTGATGTTCCTTTCCAAGAACCATCAAGTCCACTAATTTGAGAACTATAACTACTTAAAACTGATTTTACAGAACTCAAATCATTATTAACTGAGCCACTACTAACCATACCATATCCTCCTCTACTCTATAATAGTATTTTATCACTTAAATTTATCAATAACAAATTATTTCTTCTAAATATAAAAAAGTTTACTTTTATATACAAAAAAGATAGTAAAAAACTATCTATTAGATTTCTTATTAAAAACTCTTTTTATATTATTAATAAACTTCTTACCAAAAATCTTTTCAAAACACCCAGCTTTATAAGCATAAAAGAAATATATAAAACAACCTACTAATCCATATAAAACAATTATTAAAATATTTAAAACTCTATTACTAGAATATATTGGTATAAAAAATTTAATAACAAAAAGTAACATTATCATTAATACTGTACCACAAATATAATCAACAAGATTTTTAATTAAATTTTCATATGAAACACCATATTTTTTCTTTAATAAGATTAAAGCAATAATAAAAGTTGTAAAATAACCAATAATACTAGCAGTAATTACACCATAGTAAGCAGGAAAACTCATTTTATTAAATGCATATAATAAATTATTATTTAATATTAACTTTAATACTACTCCTATAGATAAACTAATAAACATGCCTTTAAAATCTTTATAACATTGAAGTATTGTTACTACTATTGTTGCTAAAGACATAAAAAGTCCAACAAAAATATAGTAACTCAAAACATTAGGTCCATATAAACTATTCCCATAGAAAAGATACCAAATAGGTTTTGCTAAAAAACTAATTCCAAAAGTAATTGGTAGTGCTAAAAATAATAATATATTTAAAGATTGAATTACTTTGTCATTACAACCTTTATAATCTTTCTTAACAATACTAGATGATAAATTAGGTATTAAATTTACAATTATTCCACTAGATATTGCTAAAATTACCATATTAAATTTAGCTCCCCAAGTAGAGAACATAGAATAAATAGTTTCAGCATCAACTGTACTATATGATACTTTAACAAGACCTTTTACAACAGTAACCATATCTATTGTATTATAAAGTGATTTAAATAAATCTATCATAATAAAAGGTACAGCATATATAATAAGTTTTCTAAATATTTCTTTATCTGATACAATTGGCTCATTCTTTTTTATTAATTTATCATTAAATTTATTTTTATTTTTTCTTAGTTTATTTACTAAATATAAATAAGAAATTATAGCACCTGCCGTTGCTCCAAAAAGAGCAATTCCAACAGCACTGCTTACACTAAAATGAAATACTTTTATAGCACTTAAACTACCAAAGATAATAATAAATACTCTAAATAACTGTTCTATTACTTGTGATATTGATGGCGGACTCATAAACCTATGTCCCTCAAAGTAACCTCTATATATACTAAGTACTGGAACAATTAATATAGCTGTACCAATAACCCTAATAACAAAAGAAATATCTTCTATACTATTACCACCAGTAGCATTGCCAAGAATACCTTTAGCAATTACTGGAGAAAACAGCATTATAATTAAAAAACTAACAAATCCAAGAAGAAGTGATATTCTTTTACTAAGAGTAAACACCCTCTTTTTAGCCTTCATATAACCAAGAGTCTGATACTCAGATACTATTTTACTAATAGCAAGTGGAATACCAGCTGTAGAAATAGACATAAAGAATAAATATATAGTATAGGCATATCCATATAATGCTCCACCTTCATCACCAATTATAGAATGAAAAGGAATTACATATAAAAGCCCTAAAATCTTTGTAATAACTATACCAATAGTAGTTATTATTGTCCCCTTTAAAAAAGTACTTTTTTTCATTGTAGAATCTTTCTTCATTACTTATCCTCCATAATAATTTTATCATAATACAAAAAAAAAGAATAATATTTTTAAATATCATTCTTTAACTACTTAATTATAACTTTATTTGTATCAGTCTCAACTTCATCTTCATAAGTTAATTTTGCAAGGAAACTATTATCTGGCTTAATAATTTCATCTTTAAGAGAAATTCCACCCTTAGCAAATGAAACCCATGTAGTCATTTGTTGTGAAGAACTAGAAAGAAGCATTTTAGTTAACTCTTCAACATTAAAATCATTAATATATTTCTTATAATCTCTAGACATAAAATTAGTAATTAATACTGGAGCTATACCTTGCTTTAATAAATTATAGTTCATTAAAATTCTACCAGTTCTTCCATTACCATCATTAAATGGATGTATTCTTTCAAATATTATATGAAACTTTGCTTCTCGCTCAAAAATTTTATAGATTCTATTAACTTTCTCGTCATAAGAAATACCTGGCTCATTAGGATCTAATATTTCTTCCCCAAATCCATTTTTATATTCAAAAAGTAATTTTTGTATTTCACGAGGAACCATCTTTTTATCAACAGGTGTAAAGGATGCTCCAAAAATATCATTATTTGTCTTTTTAAATCCTTCTACTTTATCAACATTACTATTATTAACTATATTATTAATTTTAACTATTTCAGTTGCGGAAATATCTTCAAGTCCCATCGCATAATCAAACGCATCCAAATTATCTTTTTGCATATTATAAGCAGTATCAAAAGCAACTCTTTTTTGTGGAAGTTTTAAGAATAAATCATTCATATTTCTTAGCGTAGCAACTCTATCGAAATTACCATTACTATCAAACTTAATAAAATATAAAACATATTCATCAAAATAACTAAAATATTCATTATATAATCTATCTATTTGTTCCTTGGTACCATCCATTTTCTCATTAAATACACCATATTTATTACCATAAAAAACAATAATTTGTCTAACAGTATCCATTATAGATGCTTTTTCTTCATCAGAAAGACACTCATAATATTCATAAGCCTTACTATCTTTAGACGTGTTTATTTCAAATTCTAAATCATCGCACTCTTTAAATGCTTGCTCAATTGTTAAACTAGCATGAGAAAAAGCTTCTTTAAATCTACTTAATAAAAAAGTAAATACATCATAGTCGAAACTTTTTCCTGCAATAACTATTTTTTCCTTATCTTTAAACATAATACCATCCCCTTAAATTTGCTATATTATAACACAAAAGTACTAAAAAAGCAATAAAAAAAGGCCTCATCAGCCAATAGACACATCATTAACAGGATTATATCCATATAGATAAAAATCTCCATTACTATTCTTTTTCAATTCATACTTATAAAGTTGAAGTTTATCATAATTATCAATAACTCCATTAAAACTATGATTTCCATTACAACTACCACTATAAGAGACCTCTCCAGTTATATAATCATATAAACTAATATTCTCTCCTAAAGTACAATTTGCCTTATAAAAACCTTGATATACATAAAATACATATAAATCTTTATCTCTCTTATACTTATAAAACTCAGTATATCCATTATTTTCAAAAGACTTATTATTAAAACTAACTTTGTAATAATTCAAATTACTATTACTTTTAAACTCAACATACCCATAATTATTAACATAAGTTCTGACTTCATCAGAGAGTTCAAACATACTTAAACCCATTTTATCAAGTAATAAACTATTATTAATATCAGTTTTATTAATACATAAATTACTCTTAAATGAACTACTACCACAATCATATAATTTATAATTATTTTTAAAAATATATGAAAACAATATTTGCTCTTTATTA
>UQQI01000060.1 GCA_900543055.1 uncultured Mollicutes bacterium | reverse complement strand
AAGCGACAAATTTTAATTTGTCTTTTGTTCTATAAAATAAATTATTTTCTATTTAGAAATCTTATAAATAAATAATGTACTATCCGAATTATCACTTGCAAATCCTTTATAGTTTTTACTTAAATTAGTTAAAGTCTTTACTTTATTCTTATAAGTAACAGCCTTATTACCAAATTCTGTTAATTTAGAGATTCCTTCATTATTAATCTTTATAATACCTTCATTTAAAGTATTAGTACCATTACTTAGATTTGTGGTTCCAGATAATAATTCATTAGAACCACTATATAATTTAGTAAGACCATCATTAATTTGTTTAGTACCATTACTTAATTTATTAGTACCATCATTTAACTCAGATAACTTAGAAGATACTGTTCCAATTAAATCTTTACTAGTTAAAAGTGCTTGATTATTTCCTTCTAATAATGTAATTAATTGTAAATTTCCTTCATATGTTTTCTTAACTGTTGTTAGATTAGTAATTGTAGATTTAATTTCTTCACTACTCATTCCTTGACTTGTAAGTATGTTAGTAAAATATTCGCTAAGTATTGGTAAGGTTCTTGTATCAGTACTATCTAATTTAAAGTTTCCTAAAGAGTACTCATTATAAACTTGTGAAATACTTTCATTAGTAATTTTTAATGTATTAATTGCTTGTACATTGCCTAAATAAAGTGTTTGTAACTGTTCAATCTTAGGAAGAATTGTTGCATCATAACTATTAATTACTTGCTTTTCATAATTAACTCTTTCTATAACCTCAGAATCTGTACTATTTCCATTAGTCATAACATCTACTAAAGCATTGATTAAAGAATTGATACTAGTGACTTTACTATTTAATTCACTTGCTCCACTATTTACTTCTTGCATACCATTAGTTGCACTCTTTAATCCATCATTTAAACTCTTAGTACCATTTTCAATTTTCTTAGCACCATCATTAAGTGTAGAAGAACCATTTTGTAACTCATTCATTCCATTTTGAAGAGTATTTAGACTGCTATTTAGACTATCAACTTTACTTAGAGTATTAACATCTACTTCACTTAATAGTTTAGGAGTAATTACAAAATATACTTCATTCATACTAAATTTAGTAGTGTTATAAGTAATAGTAACTTTATCCATATCTTTTAGTTCATTAAGTCCTACACTATCATATAAACCAGGAGCACTAATACCAGTTACAATATTTTTAGTACCTGTATTTACTACTTTACCATTAGAAATATCTATATCAGTATTATTATCACTATTTATAATACTAGTAGTCGTTACTACAAAAGGTGTATACATTCCACTACTTTTATCATAACTTTCATTAGTAAAACTATAAACTATTTTTACATCTCCACTTTTTCCTTTAATCTTTTTAGGATTAACTTCTTCTCCATTTAAATAATATTTAGCAGTAACTTTTATAGGCAATTCTTCTGTTACCTTTCCCTGATAGAAAATATCTTTTCCAGTAGATTTCCATGTAAGAGTCCCACTATCTATACTAAACTTTTCACGTCCATTAATATTTTTAATATCATCTAACTTAGTATAATCAACTACACTACCTTTTTCTAAATCAGAAAGTCTTGTATTAATAGTAGTCTTTTCTATAACACCATTATAATTAAGTGTTGAATAAATTGTTTCATTCTTTGTCATTGCGAAAACACTTGCTGGATTTAAAAGTAACATAGTTGCAACCGATAATGTCATAACTTGATTAAATTTTTTCATATTATTTACCCTCTTTCTTAATTCTAGTAGTAGCAAGTATTACCTTGTCAAATATCATTAATAATGCAGGTAATATTATAACTACAACTAACATACTAATAATTGATCCTCTAGCAAGTAATGTACAAATAGAACCAATCATATCAATCTTTGTATATAAACTAACACCTATAGTTGCGGCAAAGAAACATAATGCAGATGTAATAATTGATGGAACAGTAACTTTTAGTGTATTAGTCATTGCTTTATGCTTATCACTTAGTTTTCTTTCATTTAAATAAGTTGTACTCATTAAAATTGCATAATCTATTGTTGCTCCTAACTGAATAGTGCCAACTACAATACTTGCAATGAATGGAAGTTTAACCCCCATATAGTAAGCAACTGCCATATTAAGGAATATTGCAAACTCAATTGTAAATATTAAAATAACAGGTAATCCAATAGATTGAAGTACAAATAACATAATTATAAATATAACAATAATAGATGTATAATTTACCATATTAAAGTCATGATCTGCAGTAACAACTAAATCTTTCATTAAAGGTCCTTCTCCTGCAAGAATTGACTTCTTATCATATTTGTGTAATGTCTTATTAACTACATCAATTTGATTATTTAACTCATCACTTGCAATTTCGTATTTAGAGTTCATTATGACAAGTTGATATTTGTCATTATCTAAAATTTCTTTAGCCTCATCCGGTAATAAATCTTCCATACCAGGCTCAAGTAAAGTACTAGGTGCAAGTACCATATCAATACCATCAATGTTTTTAAGTTCATCTACCATGTCTTCTACTTCACTGTTTTTAAAATCTTTACTAATAATTGCAATCTCAGGAGAAGTAATTCCAAACTTCTTAGCAAGATCACTATTTGCAACAGCAAAAGGTAAATTCTTTGGAAGTGAATCATCTAATTTATAATAAACTTGATAATTACTATTACCAATAATTGCTGGTATCATTAGTATTAAAAATAATATAAAGACAACAATATAATGTTTTACAGAAAATTTTTGTAATGCTTTAAATTGTGGTGTTACAGGTTTGTGACTAGTATGTTCTATTAACTTATCAAATGTAAGTAATAGTGCTGGGAATATTGTAAGTACACAAACAAGTCCAAATAAGACTCCTTTTGCCATTACAATGCCAATATCAGTTCCAAGTGTTAAATCCATTGTACATAGTGCTAAGAACCCTGCAAATGTTGTAAGAGATGAACCAATGACACTCTTAAATGTTTCTTGTATTGCACTACTCATTGCACGTTTTTTATCTTTTTCACTCTTTTTAGCAAGTTCATACTTGTGATATAAGAAAATTGAAAAGTCTGTTGTTACACCAAGCTGTAGTATTGCAGCTATTGCCTGAGTAATATAACTAATTTGTCCTAAGAAAATATTAGAACCCATATTATATAAAATAGCTATTCCAATATTTCCAAGTAAGAAAAATGGAACAATATAACTGTTAGTTGCAATCATTAAAACTACTATGCATAAAAGAATAGCAATTCCAATGTATGCAAATATTTCTTGATCTGATAAATTTTTAGTATCAAGTACCATTGCTGACATACTACTAACACTATTTGCATCTACTACATGTCTTAATTCATCAACTGCATTAAGTGTTTTATCTTCACTCGTAGTACCATCAAATGTAACCATTATTATACTAGTATCTTTATCATATAGTTTATCAGTAACTTCATCAGGAAGCATTTCTTTTGGAATATTAACTCCAACTACATCACTAATACTAAATACTTTATTAACTCCATCTATCTTTTTTATCTTTTTCTCAAGTTGTAATACTTTATAGTTATCTGACATATCAGAAATAACAAATGCGTAAGAGCCAATACCATATTCATCAGTTAAGATATTCTCACCCTTAATAGTCTCATACTCTTTAGGTAAGTATACTAAAATATCATAATTAATTCTTGTATTTACATACCCAATAATCGCTGGTATCAAAAGTAATAATCCAACTATTAAAATTAGAATATTATTCTTTGAAATCCAATCAGCAAATTTTTTCATAATTCTTCCTCCTCGCTTTATATTCTTATTCAAATAATAAAAAAAATTAAGATATTATTTTTATTATTTGTATGTTAACCTACATATGTTTATTTATTGTATATTATTTTAACTACACTTGTAGGTATATCTTTACAAAAGTAGTTTTTCAGTCTATAATTAACCTAGGTGATTGGAAATGAAGAAAAAAGAAGATTTAAGAGTAGTAAAAACAAAAGCTAATCTTTATAGAGGTCTAATGGAATTAATGAAAGATCAAACTTTTGAAGAAATAAAAGTATCAGATATATGTAATAAATCTATGATTAACCGTTCAACATTTTATGATCACTTTAATGATAAATATGAATTGCTTCAATCTTTAATGGAAGATTTAAAAGAAGAATTAGAAGAAAAAATAAAAGTAGAAAAAGAAATTCATTCTATAAGAGAATATTACATAGAAACTATTAACTTATTATTAACCCATATTACAGAAAACATTTCAATTTATTCATCTGTTATAAAAAATAATAGTAATTCAATAGCCCACGATATGATGATTAATACTATACTTAATTCAGTTACAAAGTATATTAACGAAAATTATATTAATGAGTCTAATATTCCAACGGAAAGAATTGTCTTATTCTATGCAAGTGGTCTATTAAGCATTTGTTTAGAAGAAATGAAAGACCCAACATCTTTCAATAAAGATAATATTTTAAAATATTTTGAAAATTTAATTCCAACACTAGACTTTTTAAAACCAATAAAACAATAAAATAAAAGAGATTACTAAAAAATAATCTCTTTTTCTATGCAATTGATTTAGTATCATCATTACCATGTAATAGCTTTCCAGCATACCCTTCTGAATATAGTGGTTGTGGAACTTGCATTAAAATATCTCTCTTGCAAGATTCCTCTACAAACATATCATTTATTAATTGTGTTTGATATGGAGTTCTAAATAATCTTATAATTATTTCAGTATCATATTTATAATTTTTATTATCTAAAACTTCTCTTAATAATGAAACAGTATCAATAATACCTTTTTCAGAAATATTCTTTCTAAAACTATTACACATTTTTTCATATAATTCTTTTGCATTTTCATTAAACGCATAATCAATAGAAACATTTGGATCAAATCCTACTTTTACACCAGCAGATACTTTCCAAATATACGAAAAAATTACTTGCTTTCTAATATTCGCATCATGAATAATTTGACCTGTTTCTTTATCTCTAATTTTATATTTTGAAGTGTCTTCTGGAGCAAAATTATCTGAATCTGTAAACAATTCATACTTTGTAATATTATTTTTCATCTCATCAAAGGTAGGAATTTTATTTATTTTCTTATTAGTGTCAGTTCTAAAGAAAGAATTTAAATCTTCTCTTTCAAGGATGGTACCATTATTACTAATTGCTCCAACATAAGGATTACCTTCCATACTTTTTTCATTTAGTCTACCTCTATCTAATAATCTATTAATAACAAACTCATCATTAATTTTAAATAAATTAGATGTTGTATATATAGTATTTTTTCTAACTACAGTTTTGCCATATTCATTAAGAGTTTCTAATACATGATATTGCATTACATTATGACCATTAACCTCTACAGGCTTATCATACATTTGCTGTACAATAACATTACTTCCATTACTTCTAACATATCTCTTTGATGGATACGATAACCTAGAACAAAGTTCTTTTGGTTTACTTATTTCTTGATAACTATCAACAAGATTCATTTTATTGCTAGTATTCTTTTTAACACCACCAACGTAATAAGTACCCTTTGAAAGAGAATCTCTTATATTATCATCCGAAAACAATATATTAATAATTTTTTTCTTCGCAATATATCTATTTTTTCTTGCAGTTTCTGTATCATTTGCAGGAGGAAAATTAGTAAGTTTTATTAAAGCATTTAAATTATCTTCGCCATATAATATAAGTGGTTCCTTAACAGTTCCATCATCACTTAATTTACCATAATAATATCTATATACTTTTTTTCCATTAATAACAGCATCACCTATTTGTGAAACAATAATCTTACTGCCATCATCCTTTGTTCCACGAATATTTAAATGATCATAGTCACTCTCAGAATTAATACGTAAATATGCTCTTTTTATGTCATTAATATTAAATGTCGATAAATGATTTTGATACCCATACATTTTCTCGTCCTTGTATGGAATATGACATTGGTTAAACTTTTCAATATTTTGTCCAAAATAATCAAAAGAAGTATTATTCCCTTTTCTATATTCAGTATTTTCCCAAGTTAAATCAAATGGATATAATTTGCCATCAATCTCCACAACATTCCAGGCATGTCCACCGTAGTTGTTATTTCCTTCAGGAACAAGTCCACTAATATAATGGCATCTTATATTTTGTCTATCTAAAAATTCTTTTAAAATAACTGCGTAACCAGCACATACTGTTTTAGAAGAAACAAGACCTCTAAGACTTCTAATATCTTTTGAAGTTTTACTCTCATATTTAGGATCATACATTATATCTTTTTTTAATTTATCATATATATAAATTACCTTTGTCAAATCATCCCAATTAGATGGAATATAAGATTCAATTCTCTCAATCTTCTCCATTATTTTTACAAGTTCATTCCTAGAAAAAGTTGAAGACTCTAAAAAATCCTGATTTATATTAACACCACTTTTATAGTATTTGCCTTCATTCTTTTTAAACCTATAATCATCATATGGACCAGTAATTATAATATCAATATTATAATCTAACCTTCTCAATAACTCGCTACTAAGACTCTTAGTATTTGGAAACTTTAGAGTAACAGAACCATTACTTCTAACATAAGAATTAATCTTATCAACATCAACAACATCATTTTCACCAAAAGAAATTATTCTATTATTCATAAGTATCACCTTCAAAAGATAAAATACCTTCACTTAAAATAGCAACATTTCTTTCTTTCAATTTATTAATTACATCAAGATTATTCTTATATTGTTTCTCATCAACACTAAGAAGTTTTAAATTAATAAGATTAATTAAATAAGAAAAATTACTTATAGATGTATTATTAATATATAATTTTTCTAAATCGTTCAATTTTAAATACGCTCTATCATTACTAATATCAGAATAACTAACATTTAAATATTTAAGTAATTTAAGTCTATTTATTAAATCAAAGTCAATCTCTCCATTAACAACAGTTAAAGAAACTAAATCACTCATAATATAGATAAACTTATAATTATTAATATTACAATTAACTAAATCAAGATTACTTACATTCAAAGAAGATATTAAATCAGCATTTTCAAATTCACATCTTGTAAAATTAATACTTTTCAAATTCTTTAAATTAAATAAAATTTTAAAAAAACTATTTTCTATAAACTTATCACATATAGTTAAATCACTTAAATTATTAAATAAACTAGCATCATCTAAACTATCTTCAGAAGAAATTATTACTTCATCTATCTTATTTAATTCTTCTTCATTAAACTCATTATCTATTTTATTAAGTTTAAACATTATATAATTACTCAAATTAAAACTTTCTATTCTCATAAAAACTCCTTATTTCAATGAAATACTATTTAGTATACTTTCTAACTTCTCACGAGTAAAATAATCTCTATTATGTAAATTAATATAATAATTCTTATTATCTTTACAAAGAGTTATATAATAACCATTATCATTTATCATAATATAACCTTTATATTTACCGGTAACATATATAATATCTTTTGAATTATATGTCATATTTAAAATATAATTAAACAAATAATTCTCTTTCATTTTAATAACTGGAGTAAATAAATTATTTTTAGATTGAACATTTCGTGACTTCTTAATAAGACTAACATCATCTTTAATATCATATTTATTTAAAATATAATGTCTAAGTGAATTAGAAATATACATTGGAAAATGATTTAATTCATAAAAGAAAGTATTTTCGTTATAATCATCTATTTGACTAAATAAACTCTTT
>UQQI01000059.1 GCA_900543055.1 uncultured Mollicutes bacterium | reverse complement strand
TTATCTTGTAAATTCAATAATTTTATATAAATTGCATTATACTATTTAACTAACTATAACTAATCGAGAAAAAAACTCTAATGAGGTGCATAATTATATGTATATTAATTCTTCTTTAATTTTCTTAATAACTTACTAAATATAGTATTTTTATCATTTGCTGGTTCTTCACCATATAATTTTCTTCTTATTTTATCAGATTCAATTTCATATTATTATAGATACTTCAGGTGAAATAGTTGAAATAGTGTTATTAGGGGTAATAATATTAATAAATTTAAAAAAATATAAATATAAAATAGAATTCTTATTAATATTTTTTCATGTAATGTTATAATTTGAATTATTTGAATTTAAGTATCTTAACATAACCACTAACATCTCTTTTTCTATGGCTTAAATAATCTAAAGTATTAAATTTTATAGAACTAATTCTAGATATATTGTTTATAATTTTCTCGAATTCCTCGTTGGAAATATCTAAATGATCTAAGTAATTTTTATAAGTAGTAGGTGAAACTCCCATAATCTTTTTAAAAGTTTCAGAAAAATATTCTAAAGAATTAAAACCATTATTTAAAGCAATGTTTAATATATAATTATCATCTTTAAAATAAGCTAAACTATTATATATTCTAATTGTATTAATGTACTCATGAATTGAAATACCTAATTCACTTTTAAATCTTTTCATAATATAAGTCTTATCAAAGTAAAATAATAAACTTAATTCATTAATTGTTATTTCTTTATTTATATTGTCATTTAAGTATTCAATTATATTACATACTAACTCGTTTGAAACCATAAAAATCTCCTTACTGATACATATTATAGCAAAAAAACATAAAAAAGCCATTTTTGTTTAAATGACAAAAATAACAAATGATATAATGAAAGAGAAAGGAGTGATGAAAATGTCACAATCAAGATGGGCAACAAGTGAAGAATTAAAATCAAAATTAAGCCCAATAAGTTCTGGTTTAAAAATAGAAAAATCAGGAATACCTATGATGTATGACGAAAAGAGTCTATACATAAAAAATGATGGAGAACAAACTCTAGTAATTGGAACATCTGGAAGTGGTAAAACACAATCTGTCATTCTTCCACACCTAAGACTCGTAATAGAAGCAGAAGAATCATTTATATTTCATGATGTAAAAGGAGAAATCTATGAAGTGTTATCTGATAAATTAAAAAGCAAAAACTATAAAACAATAGTAATTGACTTAGATAATACTGAAACTGGAAACAGTTTTAACCCGTTAAATTATCCTTATAAATTGTATATGAATAACGAAAAAGACAAAGCAGTTGAATTATTAGAAAATCTAGGATATTACTTCTGTTGCGAAGATAGATTTGACTCAAGTCTAGATCCATTCTGGAATAATTCTGCTACTTCGTTATTTGTAGGACTTTCTTTATATCTATTCGATAATAACCCTGCAGATAAAATAAATCTGGGAAATATTTTAAATTTAGTAACAGAATTAGATTCTTTAAAAGAAAAAATAAAAAAATATGATAAACTATCACCAGTTTATATCAATCTTTCAAATATAATATTAGCACCACAAGAAACTAGAGGAAGCATAGTATCTGTATTTATTCAAAAATTAAAAACTTTAATATCAAGAGAATCACTACTAAAATTGTTATCAACAACAGACTTTGATATAGAGAACATAAAAAAAGAAAAAACAGCTATGTTTATAATTAGCAAAAGCAAAGATATATCAAACAGATTAATTCCAATAATTGTAGAAGAAACATATTTTGCTGCTACTAACAACTATGAAAAAACTGATAAAAGACTAAGTATATTAATTGATGGTTTTGAAACACTAGTTCCATTTAAGAACTTTCCAAAAATGTTATCTAATTCAAGAGGTTTTGATATTAACTTTAGTATTTACATAAGAAGTTTACTAGAATTAAAAAATGCTTATGGAAAAGAAAAAGCTGAGTTAATAAAAATGTTATCTGGAAATATTATCTACTTATTAGCAAATGATATGGATACTTTACAGGAAATATCATCGTTATGTGGACAAACTCAGACAGAAAAAGGAATTGAGCCATTAATAACAAAAGAAGAATTAAAATTACTTAATAATTTCGAAGCAATTATATTAATTCCAAGAGTTTACCCAATTAAAACAAAATTATTACCTGATTATAAAATTGATTGGACAATTTAAAATGTTTAGAAATAAAAAATCTTCAGGCTGTTGACAAATTAGATTTTCAAATTGGCTTTATCACAGCCTTTTATATTTATCTAACCAAAGTCTAAAAAGGTGCCTCTTAGGAATTAAACTCTTAATATTCGTTCTTTTTTAGATAATTTAAACACACTTTAGTTTTATTAGAAAATTAATTTTTCAAAATAAGTAGTTTAAACTGTCATAAAATGAAATAGATAAAATCTACTTCATTTTATTTTTTTAGCTTAAATTTCAATATAATTTATATTCTTTATATTTTCCATAATAATCTTCTTTTAACATTATCAAGTGTTTAGTAAATGTATTGTTATCTATGTGTTATTTGAAGAAGTAAATACAATTATCAAATAATAAGTTTTACAACTAAAATAGTAGCAGACTAATGAATTTGTCATAAATTAAAAAGAAGGGAGATATTATGAATAACTATAATTATTTTAATGATTTTTATCGTGAGTACCCACAAATAGGTAACAAAGACTATAATACTAATTTATATAGTCCAACAGAAGGGTATTTGAAAGGAAATTTATTTTCAAACTTATATAGTGAATATAAAAATTATAGGCCTCAAAAACTAATGGCTAGAAATGAACAAGAAAAATTACTTTATGAATTAGAATCTATTTCATTTGCTGCTCATGAACTTAATTTATATCTAGATTTACATCCAAATGATACTAGTATGCTAATGCTTTTTAAAGATTATGAAGAAAAATGTAAAAAGCTTACATCAGAATATGAAAATAAATATGGACCATTATCTGTTTCAGAAGTAAATAGTACAAAAGAGTTTACTTGGGTTAATAATTGGCCATGGGAGGTAAAGAATGTTTAAGTATAATAAGAAACTTCAATATCCAATAAATATTGATAAAAAAGATTTGAAAATGGCAAAATATTTAGTAACACAGTATGGTGGTGCAAACGGCGAGCTAGGAGCAGCACTTAGATATTTAAATCAAAGATTTACTATGCCAGATGATAGGGGAAAAGCCTTACTTACTGATATTGGAACAGAAGAACTAGGTCACGTTGAAATGCTTGAGACAATGATATATCAGCTTATGAAAGATGCTACATTAGAAGAATTAAAAGAAGCAGGACTTGATTCTCATTATGCAGAACACGCAAAAGCACTATTTCCAACAGATTCCAATGGAGTGCCTTTTACAACAACTTATTTTGCAACAACAGGTGATCCATTAGCTGATATAGCAGAAGATATGGCTGCTGAACAAAAAGCAAGAGCAGTTTATGAAAACCTGATAGATTTAACAGATGACCCTAATGTAATAGGACCATTATTATGGTTAAGACAAAGAGAAATAGTTCACTACGCAAGATTTAAAGAATTATTTGAGTACTATGATAAAAAAATTAAAAATGGAAATAATTACATTAACGAACCGCAAAAGACAAATATGAATTATAATTATAACAATGACTATTTATTATATAAATTACATACAGATAATAATAGTTTCTTTTAATAGTAAGTGTAGAATTTCTACACTTTTTCTGTGGATAAATGTTATATTAATATTGGAGGATATATGAATATAGATAAAGTAATAAAAAAAGAAAGTGATAAAAAACTATTTCATTTACTATATAGAATGCCTGAAGATAATAGTTTATTTTATACAGATGATATAAGTTATATAGTAGGAATACACAAAAATTTATCTTGGATATGGACGAAAGAAAATATTAGTTTAGAAAATATTAAAGAAATAGTAAAAATACTAAAAAACAAAAATATAAAAGAAATAACATGTAAAAATGAACTATATATCACTATAAGTAAATTATTAGAAATAAAAAATATCAATAAAATAAATTTTTATGAATGCACTAATATAAATAACAAAAAAAGAGTAGGAACTATATCTAAAATAACTTATAAAGATAAATTAGAAGTTGCTAAGCTATGGCAAGAAAGTGAAATTGATCGAGGCAATAAAATAAGTATTAATGAAGCAATTCTAGATATTGAATATTTTATGAATAATGATTTTTATATAAATAAAGATGAAATAGGAAATGTTGTATCAATTGCTGGGTTTACAATAAATAACTCAATTGCAAAAATTACTCATGTATATACAAAAAAAGATAAAAGAAATCAAGGATATGCTAGTTACTTAGTTTCCTATTTAACAAGTAACCTACTAAAAAATAAAAATACTTGTATTCTATATACTGAAAGTAATAATTATAATGCAAAATATTTATATGAAAATCTTGGCTATATAAAAAAAGATACTTTAATTGAATTTAATATTTCTTATTAGTATTGAAGTCCTAGAAAAAGACTTCATTTTTTTGTATAATAATAATGGTGATAGTATGGATAATAAAAATGAATATAAAATGTCTATAAGAAATTTCTTTGGACATTTAAATACAGTAAATAAACATAGATTTAAAGTATTTTGTCTTTGTTGTAGAGTAGGAATACCAGTACAAGGACTTTTGCATGACTTATCAAAATATATGCCAGTAGAATTTTTAGAAGGTGTAAAATATTATCAAGGTACATATAGTCCAATAATGAATTGTAAAAGAAAAGTTGGTTATAGTCATGCCTGGATTCATCATATAAATTGTAATAAGCATCATTATGAGTATTGGTATGACTATGAAGCACCAAATCCAACCCCATTAATTCCATTTAAATATTTCCTTGAAATGGTATGCGATTCTCTCTCTGCTGGTATAACATATGAAGGAAAAAATTGGACTAAAGAATATCAATTATCATACTGGAATAGAACAAAAGATAGGGCTAGGATGGATGAGCGTATGAAAAAGTTATTAGAAAGAGTTTATACAGAAATAAGTGTTGATGGAATAAATAAGGTCTTGAAAAGAAAACACTTAAAGGAATTATATATTGAATATACTAGGGAGTAATTATGTTAGAAGGAAAAAATAAATCATTAAATGAACAATTATTAGTATTAGAAAGTATATTAAATAAAAGTAAAAAAATTAAAGAAATATTAACAGTATTAGAACAATATTCAAAAGAAAATCAAGACTTTAAAAATTACTATCTAGCAGCAGGATGTGTTAATCAAACAATATTTAATTATTATCATAATTATGATTTGGAATATGGAATAGGAGATTATGATATTGTTTATTATGATGAAGATACAAGTTATGAAAAAGAAGATATAATTATCAAAGATTTAAAAGAAAGATTAAAGTATTTAGATTTAAAATTTGATATAAAAAATGAAAAGAGAGTACATATTTGGTATAATGAAAAATATAAGACTAATAGAAAAGAATATGAATCAGTAGAAGATGCAATTAGTAAGTGGGGAACAACAATTACTTGTCTTGGAGTAAGGATGGAAAATAATAAACTAATTGTATGTGCACCATATGGTTTAAATGATTTATTTAATTTAATACTTCGTCCAGTAAAAATAGACTTTACTAAAGAAGATTATGAAAAGAAAGTAACTAAATGGACAAGTAAATGGAAATTATTAAAAGTAATAAAATATGACGAATGATAAAATGTAAAAGTATTACTTGAAAATATTACAAAATATAATATAATAACTCCTATAGGAGATGAAATATATTATATGATAGGGCTGCGTAAAGTAGTTAATTTAAGAATTTATGACATACCAAAAAGAACAACGGTAGTACATAAAGTAAAGAGTGAAAAAAATGCTTTTAGGTATACTTGGAGAAATACTTATTATATAGGTAATACAAAAATACATAGAAGTAGAAGGTTTAATAATACATTAAAAAAACCAAAATTTGTAGAAGAATGTGATGATGAGTACTTAAGAACACTTGTAGATGAAATAACAAAGTCAGATGAGGCATTAGAAGAAAAACTGAATGAAAATAAAGATTATATTTGTTATGAAAATAATGACTCGTTAATCTACTATTTTGGTGATCATATAGAAACATTAAAGAATAAAGTTTTATTAAAGAGCAGGAAAAAATAACATTATTTCTTGCTTTTTTTTCTATATTTCTGTAACATATTTAATTACAAGAGGGGGATAAAACATGTCAGAAATAAGTGAAATAGTAAATAAAGGAATACCAATTTCTACTCCAATAAATATTTTATACAATGATTTATTAGGTTTAACAGGAAATGAAAATAAATTAACAAAAAACATAGAAAAATCGTTTGATGAGTATTTAGAGTACTTAAATTCAATAGCAGATATTGGAAGAATAGAATTCTTTAAAACAATGGGAGTGTTTTCAGATGAAAAAACACTTGAAAAGAAAATATTTTTTTCTCCATCTGGATTTTATAGTTCACTAATATATAATCTAAATACTTTTAATGTATTAAATGACCCATCAGTATCTTTGGATGATGTAGCACTTAAATTAACAAATGCAATAGAATTATTAGAACCAGAATTTGAAAAAAGAATAAAAAAATTATCATTAATTACAAATGACTCTAAATTTAAGAAAAATTTTCCATTTTTATATAAAAATTATGAAGTTGAAAAAGATTATTACAACAATATTTTAGAAATTGAAAAACGAATCAATGATAAAAGTATGTCAGAAAAAGAAAGAATATTTATGAAGGCACAACTACAAGCCTCTTATAAGAAAAATGGATTAGATATAGATGTAGATGAACTTTTTAAAAATGCTAAAAGTTTTAATGTTTCAGAATATTGCAAAAACTTAGCAGAAAGTTTTAGAAAATTAATTAGTCATTCACCAGAAATTTTAAACTACTTATTTACTCATAGTATAAATGTAGATGATTTAGTAATTGAAAAAGATAAATTAGAATTATATATAGTAAATCAATTTATAATTAATGCTGAATTATCTAAAGACATAGAAGATAAACAAAGATATATTTATTACATAAGCAACTACTTTAGAGAAAATAAAGAAAGAAAAACTGCAACACACCCAAGAATAAAAGTAGGTAGCGTAGATAATGAAAATGTACCAAAACATAAAAGAACAGATGGAATCGTTGTAACACCTAATAGTATCTATCAAAGATTTAGAAAAATGATGGTAGAAAATCCAAAACTTAAAATGATAGATTTTTCTAAATTTGATTTTTCTGGAATGAATTTAGATGAAGTCGAAAGTTTAGTTCTAAAGTATTTAAATGAATTAACTGTTAATTGGGAAATTATTCCCGAAGAAGAAATTGAAAGTAGTATAACAAAAGGAATAAGAGAAAATACAAAGCATCTAACTGAAGAAGAAAAACAAATAAAACGTGAAAGAATGCTTGACTTATATATAGAAAAGAAAGAATTTTTCGCAACCACTAATCCATTGTTTAGAGTAAAAGGAAAAGAAACATTTGATGGTTATGTAGGTTATATTTATCCAAATGGAAAAGTAATATTAGAAAAATTTTATAAGAATGCCAGCAACAGTCAAGTATCAACAGGAGATGCAATATATGTATTAGATATAGGTGACTTTTATAGATTAAGCCATTTTACTAAAAAAGTATTAATGAACGATGAAAGAGTAGATAGAATTGTACATAGTGGTGATTGGCAAAGTAAAGTAAGAAAGATTGTTGAAAGTAATAATAAAACATATTCAAATGATATTTTAAAAGAATTAATTAAAACAAATAGGCAATAATTTAACACTATTAGATTGTGCTAAAAATTAGTATAATCTTTTTTTATTTATAAATTAATATGA
>UQQI01000058.1 GCA_900543055.1 uncultured Mollicutes bacterium | reverse complement strand
GAATTTTGGTTGGTGACGACCAAAGCGACAAATTTTAATTTGTCTTTTGTTCTTTTATATTTGAATTATATATATAAATAAATTTTATAGCAAAAAATGAAAAAATGTTAGGAAATTTATTGCCAAATAATTATAAATGTTATAAAATTGAAAGCGATTATGTGAGAATGTGTGCTTTCTTCTTACAATTAGTAGTAGACGTTTATTTGTTAGAATTAAAAAAATAGTATTTGGAGTGAGTAGTAGTGATTAAGATGTTAGATAGTACAGCTAGTGCTGTACTTAGTGATAGTGCAGTAAGTACTGGAGTAAATGATAAAAGAATAATGTATCATATAACTAAGAGATTGTTTGATATAATTTGTTCTTTTATAGGATGTTTATTCTTAATACCAATCGCAATTATATTAAAGATTGCTTTTATGCTAACAGGAGACTTTAAAAGCATATTTTATTCTCAAGATAGAATTGGTAAGAATGGAAAATATTTTAAATTTTATAAATTTAGGAGTATGGTTCCTAATGCTGATGAAGTATTAAAAGAAATACTTAGAACTGATAAAGAACTTGCTAAAGAGTATAGAAAAATGAAAAAGTTTCATGATGATCCAAGAATAACTAAAGTTGGAAGATTTATTAGAAGAACTAGTATTGATGAATTACCTCAATTAATTAATATTTTTATGGGGGATATGTCTTTTATTGGAAATAGACCATATTTACCAAGAGAAAAAAAAGATATGGGAGAATATTATGATGAGATAGTTAAAACAAAACCAGGTTTAACAGGTTTTTGGCAAGCGTCATTAAGAAGTAGAGGAACATTTTTAGATAGATTAAAAATGGAAAAATATTATTCAAATAATTATAGTTTAAAATTTGATATTTCAATATTTTTTAAAACTTTAAGTACATTATTTAGTAAAGATTCTGCAAAATAAAATGATGATGAACCAGTACGTGTTGCCCAAATTATGGGAAAATGAAGATAATATTTCAAGACTTAAAAATGTATTTTGGAATACTAATACGATTGATTATAAAATTAATAGAGAATGTGATGAAGATTTAAAATGTAAAAATGTATTACACATAGATATAAATTCTAAAAGTAAATAAGATTTAATGAATTATTATCAGTTAAATGATAATTAAAAACTACAAGTAAATGAATTGCTTGATTCCAAATATGATGATTTGTGGAACAATTTAATATACGGAAATAATTATGGAGAATAGGTAAATTGGAGACAAAAAGGAGCACCATGGTCTAATATTAAAATTGGAAATACCAGTAAATCAATAGGAGATATTGGATGTCTAGCAACATCTATAGCAATATTAATAAAAAAATCCGGAGTACAAATACCATTTCAACCGTTTAATCCTGGAACATTTGTAGAAGCAATGAATAAAAATGGAGGATTTGATAAAGACGGAAATCTATATTATGGTCCAATAAATAAAGTAGTACCAAATTTTGAATATGTAGGAAGTGCTGAATTACTTGGGAAATCAGAACAAGAAAAATTTAGAATAATAAATGAATATTACTCTAAAGGATATTATATTACTATTGAAGTAAAGGGAAATACCGGACAGCATTGGGTTGCATTAAACGATATAAAAGGAAGTACAATTTATATGGTTGATCCAGGAAGTAATAATACTAATATATGGTTAACGTATAATTCAGTAAACACATCTCAAATAAGATATTTTAAAGCAAAAAAGTAGTATGTTTATATGACAATTTGATTTCAAATATATTATAATTAATAAGAATAAAATTCTATGTATAATTACTTTCTAATAAATCGTCAACAATTGTTGGAAAATATTGACTTTTGTCGAAAAGGGTGTATAATAGCTGTTGTATTTATAACTTATTGATTACTGGGTTCAAATAAGTATTACAACGCCGCAAGTATTAAAGATAGATTTTAAAGATTATAAATAATTGGATTGAAAATTTATAAGAATAAAATGGGTTGTACAATTAAATTATAATACTATTAATGTGATACGTTGTGCAAACGTATCTTTTTTAAGGAGTGAAATTGGAATGAAACTAGCATTCTTGGGACATAAGCACGCTTTATCAAGAGAGGGCGGTGTGGAGATAGTTGTCTATGAATTAACAACTAGAATGGCTGCATTAGGGCATGATGTTACTGTGTTTGATAGAAGTAGTAAACATGTGATGGATAAAGAACAAAAACATCAAGAGATAAAAGAATATAAAGGTGTTAAAATAAAAAAAGTTTTAACGATAGATAAAAAAGGTTTAGCGGCAATGACTTCTTCTTTCTTCGCTTCTTGGAAAATATTATTCTCTAAAGCAGAAGTAGTACATTATCACGCTGAAGGACCGTGTGCAATGATTCCTATTATAAAATTTTTTAGTCGTAAAAGAATTATTGTCACAATACATGGTTTAGATTGGCAAAGAGCTAAATGGGGTGGATTTGCTACTAAATATATTAAATTTGGAGAAAAGATGGCAGTTAAATATGCTGATGAAATAATTGTATTATCTAAGAATGTAAAGAAATACTTTAAAGATAATTATAAAAGAGAAACTGTATTTATACCAAATGGTGTTAATAAGCCAGAAATTATTAAAGCAGATATTATAAAAGAAAAATATAGATTAAAGAAAGATGAATATATTTTATTCTTAGGAAGAATGGTTCCCGAGAAAGGTATTCACTATTTAATAGATGCTTACAATAAAATAAAAACAGATAAAAAATTAGTTATTGCTGGAGGAGCTAGTGATACTGATACTTATTATTCTGAATTAATAGAAAAAGCTAAATATAATAAAAATATTATATTTACAGGATTTGTACAAGGTAAAGAATTAGAAGAATTATATAGTAATGCATATATATATTGTTTACCTAGTGATTTAGAAGGAATGCCTTTATCACTACTAGAAGCTATGAGTTATGGGAATTGTTGTTTAACTTCTGATATAGATGAATGCGCAGAAGTATTACTAGATAAAGGTGTTACTTTTACAAAATCTAATGTAAATGATTTAAAAAAGAAATTACAGCATTTAGTTGATAATGATAAGGAAGTAAAAAAATATAAAAAAGAATCTCAATTTTATATTTTAGAGAAATATAATTGGGATGATGTTGTTGAAAAAACATTAGGATTGTATGAAAAGTAGGTGAAATATGAATACTTTGGAATCTAAGAATAGGTTTGTAAATATTGATGGTTTAAGGACAATAGCTTGTATTGGAATTGTACTAATGCATATTATGACAAATATTAATTATTCTCTACAATTAGTAGTAATACCAAAAGTTATTGATCAGTTTGGAAATTTTGTTTTTCTATTCATGATTATATCTTCTTTTGCAATGTGTTGCGGTTACTATGATAAATTTAAAAATAATACTATTGATACTGAAATGTATTATTCAAAAAGAGTAAAAAAAATTCTTCCATTTTTTTTGTTTTTAGTAGTTGTAGATGTGATTACTGAGCACAATCTCTCATCAGTTATAGAAGGATTTGCTGATTCAACTTTACTGTTTGGTTTTATACAAAAAGAAATTTCAGTTATAGGTGTTGCTTGGTTCTTGGGATTGATATTCATTTTTTATATAATGTTTCCATACTTTGTATATTTGTTTTCGAATAAAAAGAGGGCATGGATAGTAACATTTTTTGCAGCATTAATGAATATAACTAGCATATATTATTTTAATATTGAACGATCTAATATGTTTTATAGTTTTATATATTTTTGTATTGGTGGATTAATATATCTTTATCGTGATAGTATTATAAAGTTTTGTAAAAATTATAAAATAATCGGTTTAATAAGTGTCATATTATCAATTTGTTTCTATTGCATAATTCCAATGGATAATGAATATTTGATTTTACTTAAGACTGGTGTAGTAGCATTCTCTATATTGTTGTACGCAATATCTTATAAATCAATTTTACTGGGTAATAGAATAACCAAATTTATTGGAAATATTAGTTTTGAAATATATTTATGTCATATGGTAGTGTTTAGAATAATAGAAAAATTAAAACTAACACATGTTGTAAACAATAATTTTCTGTCATATGTTATAGTTTTTTCTCTAGTATTTTGTGGTAGTGTTATTTTGTCTATTATATTTAAAACCATATACTCGTTGTTTAGTAGGAAGGTGATTAAATGAAAATATTATTAGTAAATAAATTTCATTGGATAAAAGGAGGAAGTGAGACATATTATTTTGGTTTAGGTAATATGTTAAAAAATCATGGTCATGAAATAGCTTATTTCTCTATGGAAGATGAAAAAAATATCGATAGTGGAGATATTGAATATTTTGTAGAAGCAAGTGATATGAACAGCAATAATGTTACAAAGGCATTTGATGTAATATATAATTGTAAGAATAAAATTAAAATGGAAAAAGCACTAGATGAATTTAAACCAGATATAGTTCATATAAATAATTTTCAAAGACAATTATCTGCTTCAATTATTTTTCCATGTGTAAAAAGAAATATACCAGTTGTTTTTACTGCACATGATACCCAAGCCGTATGTCCTGCAATAACCATGATGGATAAAAATGGGAATGTTTGTGATAATTGTCTTAAAGGTAAATACACAAATTGTATTAAAAATAAATGTATTAAGAATTCTAGATTAAAGAGTTTATTAGGAGCAATAGAAGGCTATTACTACAGATGGAATAAGGTATATGTAGATAAAATTGATTGTATAATTACGCCTAGTGATTTTTTAAGAAAGATACTAATTTCAGATGGAATTCCTTCAAATAAAATTAAAACACTACATAATTTTGTATCTGTCGATAATAAAGATGATAATATAAAAATCGGAGATTATGCTTTATATGTGGGAAGACTATCGAAAGAAAAAGGAATATTAAACTTGTTAAAGGCATTTCAAAACGTTAAAGGAAAATTATATGTTGCAGGCGATGGCCCCGAAATGGAAAATATAAAAGAATTTATAAAAAATAATAAAATGGAAAGTAAAGTTAAGCTTTTAGGATTTTTAAATAAAAATGATGTAATTGAGTATGTTAAGAAATGTAGGTTTGTTGTATTACCATCAATTTGCAACGAAAACTGTCCATACTCAATTTTGGAAGCTATTACATTTGGAAAACCAGTGCTTGCATCAAATGTAGGTGGAGTTCCTGAGTTAGTTGTTAACGATGAAAATGGAATTATTTATGATTATAATGACATAAAGGAATTGTCAAACAAGTTAGATTTATTATTTAAAGAACAACACATAATAGAAAAATACTCTCTTAATTCTAAAGAAATGTCAAAACTATATACTATAGATAATTATTATGAGAATATTATGGAAATTTACAATAGTTTAATTAACAAGTAAATGCTTATAATGTTGAAAAGGAGTTGAAAAGTGATGAATAAAATTAGTAGTAAATATTTATTTTTTATTGTTTGTATGATTTTACTCTTATTTCAAAATCCAATACAAACATTTATTCCGTTTATGCAATATTTTGATGAAATACTATCTTTACTTGCAATACCCGTATTTGTTATTAATATAAAAAACAATTTTAATGTTAGAAAATATAATGCCTATATAGTATTACTATTTTTAATTTTGATATTTTCAGGATTATATTCATCTATAGTGAATAAATATCAACCATATAGAATTATTTTTTCTGATTTACTGCTTGTATCTAAGTTTTTTCTTGCATATTCTTTAAGTGAAATATTATTTAATGCAGACTTCTTTAAGAAGCATAAACTAAGAATATCAAGAATAACGAAGTGTATTATAATAATTTTTTTAGGATTAACAATTTTAAACTATATTTTTGTAATCTGGCCACAAAAAGACTTTAGATTTGGTATTATGAGTAATCAACTTTTTTATGCACATCCAACATTATTGGCAGCATCGTGTATTTTCCTTGCAACAGTATTATTAATTACAACTAATATAAAAAACGAAAAAAAATATATGGTAATGTTGGTTTTAATACTTATGTCTACGTTGAGATTTAAAGCAATAGGTGCAGCTTTGGTTATAATAATTCTTGCTTTATACATTAGTAATAGCAATAAAAAATTATCAATATCTAAAATAGGTATAATTGGAATTATTGCAGCAATCTTAGCGTGGGATCAAATAAGTTTTTATTATATTGATTTAGACTATTCAGTTAGAAATGTATTAAATAAAACATCGATTGAAATAGCTAAAGATTATTTTCCATTTGGTACTGGTTTTGCATCATTTGCATCATATTTTTCGGCATTATACTATTCGCCAGTATATAGAGTATACGGGATTAGTAGATATTACGAATTACAACCAGGGAGAATTGCAGCTTCAGATGTTTTTTGGCCGATGATAATTGGCCAGTTTGGATTAATTGGGTTAGTTTGTTATTTAGGAATTATATATTTTATTTTTAAAAAAATACAATCTGAATATAATAGTGATGATAAAAGTATATATCTTGCTAAAATAATATGTTTAGCATATTTGATTATATCAAGTACATCTGAATCTGCTTTTGTTAATCCAATGGCAATCCCATTAGCCTTAATAATGGGAATAAATAGTATTAAAAAAGAAAAGGAAGTACAAGAATAATGACAAAAGAAAAAAAATTAAATGGTACAGTAATAGTTACTTATAGATGTAACGCTAGATGTACAATGTGTAATAGATATAAATGTCCATCTAAACCAGATGAAGAAATATCTATTGAAACAATAAAAAAATTACCTAAAATGTATTTTACTAATATAACTGGTGGAGAACCATTTATAAGAGAAGATTTAGAAGAAGTAGTAGAAGAATTATATAAAAAGAGTGATAGAATAGTTATCTCTACAAATGGATTCTTTACAGATAGAATATTAAAATTAGCAAAAAGATTCCCAAATATAGGTATTAGAATCTCTATTGAAGGATTAGAAGAAACTAATAATGAAATTAGAGGATTAAAAGATGGATATAACAGAGGTTATACTACATTAAAGAAATTAAAAGAAATGGGAATGAAAGATGTTGGATTTGGTATGACAGTTCAAGATAAGAATGCACCAGATTTAGTTCCTTTATATAACATTTCAAATGAAATGGATATGGAATTTGCAACTGCTTCATTACATAATAGTTTTTACTTTGTAGAAGCAAAAAATATTATTCATGATAGACCAATGGTTGCACAACATTTTGAAGATTTAGTTAATGAATTATTAAATTCTAATTCTCCAAAAAAATGGTTTAGAGCATACTTCAATCATGGATTAATTAATTATATCTATGGACAAAAAAGATTATTACCATGTGATATGTCATTTGATACATTCTTTATAGATCCATATGGTGATGTAATGCCATGTAATGGAACAAAAGATAAAGAAGTAATGGGTAACTTAAATGAACAATCATGGGATGAATTATGGAATTCAGAACAAGCTGAAGAAGTAAGAAATAAAGTAAGACATTGTGATAGAGATTGCTGGATGATCGGATCAGTATCACCTGCAATGCATAAATATATCTGGGTACCTGCTTGGTGGGTATTTAGACATAAATTCTTAAGATTTTTCAAAAAGAAAAAATACTCTATGTATGAAAATAAAATTGTTAGAGACTTAAGAGATGGTAAAGTAACAAAAGAAGAATTAGATAAATGTTCTACATGTGATATGAATTGTGTTATTAACAATGGTTTATCAGATGCATCTAAAGAGGCTTTAAAAGGAAAAACGGGTGAAGAAATAGTTGATGCTGATATTGAAAGACAAATGAAAAATATTTAAAAGGATTGATGATATGAAAAAACTTTTATATGTATCAAATATTGAAGTTCCATACCGTACTGAATATTTTAATCAGTTATCGAAAAAATTGAACTTAACCGTATTATACGAAAGAAAAAAATCTTCTAATAGAAATGCAAATTGGACGGAAAGCATAAAGTCAAAGTATTCGATAAAATACTTAAAAGGTATTAAAGTAAATAAAGAATATACATTTGACTTTAGAATAATAAAGTATGCATTCTCTAAAGAATATGATGATATTATTTTCGGCTGCTATAATAGTCCTTCCCAAATTTTAGCGATTTTGTTGATGAGACTATTTAGAAAAAAATATATTTTAAATTTAGATGGTGAATATTTTTTCAATGGAAATGGAATAAAAGATAGAATAAAGAGATTCTTAATTAAGGGAGCAAAAAAGTACTTTATTGCTGGAGACAATACTAAAATCAACTTAGCAAAATACGTTGAAAAAGAGAAAATATACTCGTATCACTTTAGTTCACTTACGAATGATGAGATAAAAATCAATAATAAAAACACTAATGAAAATAAAAATAATATGATATTAGTAGTTGGACAATTCTTTGAATATAAAGGTTTAGATGTAGCATTAAAATGTGCTAAATTAGATCAAAGTATAAAATACAAGTTTATAGGATCGGGAAGTAGAAGCAATTTACTGGAAGAAAAAGTTAAAGAAATGAACTTAGATAATGTAGAAATTATTCCTTTTTTACAAAAGCAAGAATTATATAACGAATATAGAAATTGTAAATGTTTGTTATTGCCTTCTAGAAAAGAGTGCTGGGGGTTAGTTATTAATGAAGCTGCTTCTTTTGGATGTCCTATTATTTCTACTTTTGGAAGTGGAGCTGCGGTTGAGTTACTTGAAAAAAAATGGCTAGTTAATTCTGAAGATTATAAAGATATGTATGAAAAGATTTTATTGCTTAATGAAAATAAATATAATAAAAAATTATTAATAAAAAAGTCAAA
>UQQI01000057.1 GCA_900543055.1 uncultured Mollicutes bacterium | reverse complement strand
TATTTTCATTTTGAAACATTGCTTTTAACATAGTATCTGATAAAAGAGAAATCTTCTTACCCTTCTCTAACTTTTCAAATTTAACTGCATATTTTTTGTCTACTTTTAAATCATATAGACACTTAAATTTATAATCAATAAGATCTACTATAAAATCACTTCATTTCCAGTAGGCAATATAACAAACTTTATTAATTAAAACAAATTGTACTTTTACTATTTTCAAGTATATATATCTACATTTTTTTTCTTAATATATTTTTTATTTTCTAGTAAAACTTATAAATAATTATGCAGGTTTGTTATAAATACTAATTAATAGAAAAATAACAGGAATTTCCTGTTATTCTACAATTAACTCTATCCTACTATCTCTATCAAAGTTAGTATCAAATGAATATTTCTTATTATCAATAGTCGTTTTTATTTTTGATAAGTCTTTATTTAAACTATTAGGTAATTCTGAAATATCTGTAATATTGGCACTTGTTGTGATATAGATTGTATAAGTACCTTTTGGTAATTCTTTTAAATCTATTGTTTTGTCATACCAAGCTTTATCTTTTGATAAGTTATCATCATCAGGTAATATTGCTTCATATAAACCATCTAATGTATAGCCTAAATCATAACTATATGTTTTATATGTTTTTTTATTTTCAAATATTATCTTTCTTGTAATATCTTTATCTTTTCCTAAATTTATTCCATATGAATAAGATAGTCCTTTTATATGTAATTTATTATCAGTAAATTCTAATGTCCTTACAGTATCGTATTGATTATAGTAAGATGATGCAGTCTTTTTAGCTAACTCATTATCTCTTACTATTAATTCTACTGGGGATTCTTTATAGTTATAATTGTTTCTTATTACTACTT
Organism: uncultured Mollicutes bacterium; assembly: GCA_900543055.1. Taxonomy (GTDB): domain Bacteria; phylum Bacillota_I; class Bacilli_A; order RF39; family UBA660; genus UBA3789. The sequence continues at coordinate 7,959 of UQQI01000057.1, read as the reverse complement.
TTTTTTCTCCACTGAATGATGTTACTTGTTCTTTATTTAATGAGTTTGAGATGATATTTGCAGAATACTCATTATCAGTCATAGAAATTACTGATAATATGTAATTTCCATTATCTAAATCTTTTAAGTCAAAGTCATATTTAAACCATGAGTAAGTGTATTCTTTATCATCTGGTCCAAATACTGGTCTTGTTATTTCTTTTTTATTCTCTATTCTATTCATCTCATCAATACTATATTCTTCTGTATCAATATTATAATACATTATAAAATACTTAATATCTGTATCTAAATCATTGTCTATTCCATTTATTGTATTATATCCTTTTATTTGTAATTTATTATTTACAACTTTCATGTAGTCTAAGTAGAACATTCCATCTGCTTCATCTAAATCATCTAAGTCTAAATCTGAATCTCCTGGATTTATATTATCGTCTTTTTTATCATCTTCTTTTTTCTCTACTGTTACTTTAATTTCTTTAATTGTTGTTTTTCCTTTAGAATCTTTTACTTCATAAATCACTTTATAAATTCCTGGTGTTTTTATATCGACTGTTGTTTCTTTTATTTTTATATCTTTTGTGATATCTCCGTCTTCCTCATCTGTTGCTTTTACTCCATCTAATTCTTTAAAGTTATCTCCAACCTTAATAGTTTTATCTGTTGCATCTATTACAGGAACTTGATTTTCTTTTACTGTGATTGTTATTTCTTTTGTTGTTGTTGCACCATCTTTATCAGTTATTTCATAAGTTAATTTATATTTTCCTGGTTTTGTTGTATCTACATTACCACTAGCTTTAATATTCTTTGTAATATCTCCATCTTCAAAGTCAGTTGCTTTTACTCCATCTAGATTATTAAATTTATCACCTTCGATAATTGTTTTATCTGCTGCAATAATTTCAGGTTTATTATTTTCAACTACTGGTTTTGACAATGTTACTGACACGTTAGGTGCACTTGCTAGTGTATAACCATATACATTATTATTTGATGTTAATGATACTGGTACTTTATACCATGTATTATCGCCTACTTTTTCTTGTCCTAAAACTGGTACATATGTCTCTGTATATAATCCACTTATTTTAGAATATGATGCATCTTCAGTATTATAGTTTACCCATGTATATTCATTAGATGATGTAGTTACTGATACTTTTCCAATTGAATTTGTTGTTAGTGTTATATCATTTGCAGCAACCCAGTGCTTTTGGTCTTTAAAGTAATCACTTGATACTAAATAAGCAACTGGTGTATTTCCACTATAAGCAATTGTATGAACTATTACGTATCTATCGTTTAATAGAGTTTGTCCATTACTTCTAGTTAGAGTTGAATCATAATAATAATTAGTATTTTTATTAGATTTTCCCACTTTAGGAGATTTTTCATGATTCTCTATTAATAAGTTATATGTGTACTTACTATCTTGATAGTCAGTTACTGAATTAGGCGATGTATAGCCATTTTTTCCTTTATTTATCTTTTTAACTTGACTTGCTTTTACATATACTTCTTTATTCCAATCATAATCTGATGATTTAACATAATCATAATTATTATTTACGTTTAAATCACTAACTAATTTATACCATTTTTCTCCGTTAACTATTACTTCTCCAGTTATTACTACTGCGTCTTCTGCCTCTGGATATTTATATACAAACTTTGATGAAGTACTAGCATCCTTATATGCATTTGTTGGTCCTGTTACTACTCCTAATTGATAATAATTATAGTCTTGTAAACCTAAGGCCTTATCTAAAGCATAATAATTAGCAGCCATTTTTTCTGACCAATACGTATCTGATGCATACTTAACATTCATTCCTATAAACTTATCTCCAAATTGAGGACCAAAATATCTCCAATCATTTGGATAAGCATAACCATCTGTTATCCATTTAGAAGCATATCCTAAAATACTACTTGAAAAAGTTGGATACCAGTTAGCAGCATGTATTGGATTAGAGTCTACAGCATTAAGTCCAAATCCATTATTCTTTTCAATTGCTAATTTACTCTTTCCATTTCCTGTTTCGTTTCTACTTAAACTAAGTGCAAGAATTGCATTTACTCCATATTTTTGTTGAGCATAATAGAAAAATGTTCCTGAACCATATAATCTTGAACCTTCTTGCCCCCTTTGATATTTTCCATAAGCATCTAATTTTATTCCTAAATTATTTCTTATATATTCATCTATATTAATACTTGAATAACTTGTTTTTGTATGATTTGAAAGATACATATAATAGTTATAATACACGTCGTTTTTATTTACTGAATTATTATAATTACCATTTTTATAATCTTTAATTAAAGTCTCTAAGTTATTATAAAAATAATGACCATCAAATGAATAATACTTACCAACACTTAACATTGTTGGTTTTGGTCCAATTACTCTTCCACTACTTCCACTATAATAGTTTTGTATTTTTGCAACATAATTATGTCTTATATATTCTTCTGTCACATCATATGAACTAGATGAATTAATCCATGTTATTGGTACTATTTCATAAGCATTTTGAGTAATCCAACCTGTATAATTACCAATTCTTACCTTAGCAGTCCATACTCCTTTTGCATTAGAGTATCCAGATTCTATATGTGCTCCATCTACTCCTCCATATAGTGAACCTGTATCCATATACGTATAAGCACTACCTGTTAACTCACTATTTGAGAAAAAATAAGTCAAAGTATCTGGATTAACACTTAAATCTAATAGTGCAACATTAGCATCAATTATTTTAGTTTTTCCGTTTACTTTTGTCATGATTGCTAAGTCTTTTGCACCATTACTTCTCATCCAACTTTTTGCTTCGTTATATGATGATTTACATGCTACAGGATCAATTACACCGTCCGAATGAAAACCCGCTACTTCAAAATTTCCACATAAAGATTTATCTTTATAGTTATTTACATCGAAGGCATAAACACTTTTACTTATGAAAAATAAGACAAAAATACTGGTTATAAAAAACCATTTGTTTTTTTTCATAACATATACCTCCTATCCTACTTTTATAAGTATATTATAGCAGGTCTTAATTTTTAAAGATAGACATATTTCTTTTTTGTTCATTATTTACATGTTGTTTACATTTGTTTTTTCCTTATTATATAAGTATTTTTACTCCACTTGTAAAATAATCATTTATTGGTTATAATTTTATAATAAGAGTTTTATTTATATGGAGGAGTTTATGTCTAAGAAAAGGAAGAAAGGAAAGTCTAGTTTATTTAATAAATTCATGATTTTCTTTGTTATTATTGCAGTAGCAAGTAGTATATTTTCAATATATGAGATATTACTACTTAGTTCTATTGAAACTTTAATTCGTTATATTGTTATTGGAGTCTTAGTTTTACTTGATTTAATTATTATATTTAAGTGTCATAGAATCAGAAAATTTGATGAGACTAAAAAAAAGAAAAAACCTAAGAAGAAATTATTTATGTTCTTAATAATTCTTTATACAATAATTTGTTTACTTATTGGTGGAACAATTTTTTATGTATATGGTAAGATTAATGGTTTAAATAAGACTTTTGTTACATACACCTCTGATTTACTTGTTATGAGTACTAATCAAGCTAATGATATTAGTGATGTTAAAGATATGAAAATTGGTATTTTAAAAGATGATACTAATCCTGAAGGAGCAATTATTCCTAAGGAAATTATTAAAGAAAATAATTTGAATGATGAAAATGAAGTTACTGATTATGATAATTATACTAGTATGCTAGTTGACTTATATAGTGGTGATTTGGATGCAATGTTTATTTCTAATCATTATGTTTCAATGTTTTCTGGAATAACTGGTTATGAAAATATTGAAAGTGAAACTAAAGTTATTGCTAAGAAAAGTAAGAAGATGAGAAAAGCTGGCAGTTCTGCTGTTGAAACAGCATCTTCTGGTAAAAGTATAACTGAACCATTTACAATGTTACTTATGGGAATTGATTCTACTGATGAAGTTCTTGAACAAAACGCTATTGCAAATGGTGATACATTAATATTACTTACATTTAATCCTAAAACATTAAATGCAACTATGTTTTCTATTCCAAGAGATAGTTATGTTCCTATTGCTTGCTGGAGTGGTAAACCTGAAAATAAAATTACTCATGCTGCCGCTTATGGTAATGATTGTATGATTAGTACTATTCAAGATTATTTTGATGTTAATATTGATTATTATGCTAAGATTAATTTCAAAGGTCTTGTAAAATTAGTTGACGCTGTTGGTGGTGTTGAAGTTGATGTTCCTAAGGTTCTTTGTACTGATGACTCTTCTCGAGGAGATGAAATATGTATTCAACCTGGTCATCAAACATTAAATGGTGAACAGGCATTAGTTTACGCAAGAAATAGAAAGCAACTTGCTAATGGTGATTTTGGTAGAGCTGAACATCAGCAAGAAATAATAATGGCTTTAATTAATAAGATTAAAACTATTAATGATGTTTCAACATTTATAGATATATTAAATACCGTATCTAATAGTATGGATACTAATTTAACTACTAAACAGATTTTATCTTTCTATAATGTTGGTAAAGATATATTAAAGAAAAGTGTTAGTACAGATACTTCTAATTTAATCAATGTTCAAAGATTATATTTACAAGGAACTGGTCAAATGATTTATGATGAACGTGCTAGAATGGTACTTTGGGATTATGTTCCTAATAAGAGTAGTCGTAAAGATATAATTCAAGCTATGAAAGAAAATCTTGAACTTGCTGATCATAAAGTTATTAAGAAATTTAGTTTTTCTATTAATAATCCTTATGAAGTAAAGGTAATTGGTGAAGGTCCTTATAATACAAGTAATGGTTCATATAATTTAGTACCTGATTTTACTGGTGATACTGAGGCTCAAGCAAGAGCTGCTGCTGCTAAGCTTGGATTATCAGTTACATTTAAAGGTAGTGGAGGTCATGTAATTTCACAAAATTTTCCAGCTAATAAGCGTACTGATTTAGTTAAAGGAAATATAGTTCTTACTTTATCTGGTAGTAAATCTACTAGTAGTGATACTAAGAAAGATACAACAACTAAGACTGATGACAAAAAGACAGATAATAATAAGAATAATAACAATAATAACAATATTTCTGATAATAATAATAGTTCAACTAAAGATGATAAAGATGATAATAATAAAGACAATACTGGTGCTGATGGCGATAATAATAATGGCAATGAAAAACCCTCTACAGGCGAGGAAAAAGCTGAATAAGAAGTGTTTGATACACTTCTTTTATTGTGTATTTAAACTAAAAAAAAGAACTACTTATTGTAGTTCTACTAATGATAATTTTTTTCCATCATGTATGAAAACTAATGTTGCTTCTTTCTGATAATCAGAATATTCATCGTCTGTATAATTCCAAGTTGCTTTTACTGCATAGGCTTTCTCATCTGTTTTAGTTCCATATGCATATGCAGCACTATTTATATCATCTATTTTTATTGAAGTCTCATCAACTATTGGAAGTGACTGTTTTCTATCATTATAAATGTTATTTTCAACATATTTATAGTATGTATCTTGTGCATTTAATAAGAAATTATCAAGTATTTCAGTATATACAAAATCTGTTCCTCCAATATCTGTTTTAGACGCTTTATCATTTAGTGAGTAAAAGTCATAAATAAACATCTTAGATATTTGTTTAACATATGCTTCTTCATCTACTTTATCTTTTTGTAATATTTCTTTTAAATCTTTAAACATATCTTTATAAGCTTTTGTTTTAGAATCTTTTAACGTATAACCATACTCACTTATTTTACTTACAACTTTTACTTCTTTTGTCTCTTGGTTTGAATCTAAATTTTTGAATAAGAAGAATGCTAACACTGCTACTAATATTATTACTACTGCAATTAAGAATCTTTTAACGCCTTTTTTTAATTTCATAAATACTCCCTTCTATTTCTTTGTACTTGAATCTTTATTTTTATCTTCATTTAACAAATCGAATACAATTATATCATTTGAGACATCTAATAATTTATTAGCGTATTCTGAATTATTTGAAATTTCTTCTTCTGATATTGGGTCATCTGATAATGGTAAATAAGCTGCTTTTTGACTATTATAATACATCTTATTTGTTACCCAGTTCCCATTAGGGAATACTACTATATTATTTTCATTTATGTTAAATATATCATGTCCTAGAGCATACTTATTATGAAATCCTAACATATTACCCAGTGTTGGCATTACATCATACATTCCCATTACATTTGTTATTTCTTTATTTAAATCTGTTCCAGCCATGTCTTTTGACCAAATTATGAATGGTACTCTTCTTCCTACTTCATATTGGAATGAATCATATTCTTTATAATTCGGATCTTCTTCTGTTAAGAATTCATGTGTTTCCATATTATAGTTATATAATTTATTATAATCTGCTCTTGGAAGTCTAGCATCATGGTCTCCATATAATACTATTATCGTATTTTCAAGTAAGCCTGCTTCATCTAATTCATTTATAAATTCACCTAAGGCACTATCGGCATAATGAATTGATTTAAAATAATTTCCAAGTTTAGTACCTTCCATATATGGATATGTTACTTCTTCTGTTGTTCCATCTTCTTTTGTTTCTGTACCTTTTATATCTACCAAATATTCTCCATACTTTTCAACATCAGAAAATGGTGTATGATTAGACAACATAATAGATAATCCATACCATTTATCATTCTTTTCTGCAATTTTCTTTATTTTAGAAATTGATTGTTTAAAGAATTCTTTATCTGATAATCCAAGTCCTATTGTATTTTCTTTTGTTACTTTATAATCTTTTTTACTAAAGAATCTGTCATATCCTAAACTTTTATGCATTGCTCTTCTATTCCAAAAATCTGCATTATTAGCATGCATACTAAATGTATAATAACCTTTTTCTTTTAATAATTCTGGTGTTGAAATATAGTCTCTATCTGAATATGATACAAATGCTGTTCCACTCTTTGTTGGCATTAGTGATGTATTGTATGTTAGTTCTGAATCACTACTTGTACCTACACTTACTTGTGAATAGAAGTTTGAGAAGTACATGCCCTCTTTTGATAATTTGTTTAATGTTGGTGTTACTTCTATATCATTAAAACTTAAATTCATAGCATTTCTCATCATACTCTCAGCATGAATAACAATAACATTTTTACCTTCAAATACATTTGTATATTCATTTGTTTGAACTTCATCTTTTCCATCAAAATATTCATCAAATGCTTTTTTTGCCTTTTCATAACCAAACATTGAGTTTATTTTTGGTTGAAGAGATACAACTAAATCATTTGCTTGATATATATAAATACCAAATCGCATAACTATATATTCTTTATTCCATTGTTTTACAAATCTCGATACGTCAAGAGAAGATAATGTTACTAAGAATAATACTAGTAATACTCCAGTAAAACTTAACGTTTTTATTGTTTTTTTCTTTCTATCTGATTTTAGTTCAAATTTCTTATAATAATTTTTCTTTTTTAATTTTAAATGAACTAAAATTAATGCTAAAGGTGATAATAAGTAAACCAAATCTTTTAGTTGCAATACATTTTCTACTACAGCATCTCCAACATCACCAATATATTGCGTAAGTGATAACATTGAAACTGATGCAAATGATGTATAGAATGTATAATATACCGAATTTATCATACATATTGCTGTTAAAAATACATTAAATGACATATAATAAGCAAATCTATTCTTAGGTTTAAATAAGTATCCAAAGGCTCCTATTGCAGTTACAACTATAGTATCTGCAAGTACTGCTTTCCATGACAGATAATTTTCTACAGTATGCATACAGAAGAATCTAAGTATTGTTGAACTTAATACTCCAGCAATGACAAATGTTAGAAATAATATATTATTTTTAAAATATTCTTTT
>UQQI01000056.1 GCA_900543055.1 uncultured Mollicutes bacterium | reverse complement strand
ACATAAAACCTATGTATAATATATAATAAAAATAATAAATTTAGTCATCTAATGTTGCAAGACTAAAGGAAAGGGGAAAGTCAATTATAATGATTGATAAGAAGTTATAAGCGTGGTAGATATATTCAATGTATTAATTATAATGAATGAAGCAAAAATAAAACTTGCTAAAGAAAAAAACAGGCCATATGATATAAACTTACAAATAAGAAAAAAATTAAAGGATAGAGCAATTTTCTATAAGATAGATAAAGAAAAAGCCTATCAAATATTACTAAATGTTGGTGTAGCAGAAGATATGCTTATAGAAACATATATAAAATTAGTTAATAGAGAAAAATACGATTATTTAGTAATAACAGGAAAAATAAATCCAAATGACAATGATATAATTATAAAATTTTAGGAGGCAAAGTATGAATAAAAAATATATTGAAAGATTATATAAAGAAGTAGAAGAACAATTAGATGAAGAATATAAAGTTGTTTTAGAACCATCTACTAATATAAAGGAAGATTATGTAGAATTAGATTGTATTAATTGGGAATTAGAAGATACAATGGTTGAATTAGTTGATAGTCTAAAAAATAATAACAAATTGACTTTAGAAGAAAAAGTATTAGAAGTATATAAATTTATTTGTTTGAATTACATTTATGATGATAATGTTTTATTCTTCTTTAAAAAAAGAAAAGATGCTGAAGGAAATACATATTATATAGCAGTAGATTGGTATGGAAGAATTATTGATAAAAATTGGATTGAAAAAAGAAAAACTCATAACAGAAGAATATGCTATGAATTTTCAAGATTTTTTGCTAAAGCAATAAATATTTTAATAGGTAATAGAGATGATATTGAATCATTTATTATTGGTCTGAAAGATAATACACACTACGTTACAGTAATAAGCGGAGAAGATTATAGTGCTATCCTTGATTTAGATGATTTTAATAAAATTAAAGATTTAACAAGATTAAAAACAGGATTAACATTAGATGGTATAAGAATATTAAGAGATGATAAAAACATATTAAGAAACACTATTGACAAATTCAACGAATCAAGAAAACAAACATTAATAGAAAAAGGTAATATTAAAGAAAAAATTGAATATTTTAATAAAGCAATAAACACTATAAAAGAGTATAACTTGGACTCTCAAGGATTTAATGAAACTATGAAAAAAATCATCGAAGATGAAAAAATAGATACTGATAGATTATGGAAATTAGAAGCAGAATCACCAGAAAAAAGGTATGTAAGATGTATTGGCTTTGAATATGAAAGTAAAAAATATATTGTTGATAGTGTATTACAAAAAATGTTTTGTGAAAATGATCCAGATTATGATGAAACTTCATATATAATCAACCCAGAAGAGCAATTTTATGAATATTATGGAGGATAGTTATGAAACAAGATATAAAAAAATTAGAAGAATTTAATGAATTAGTAACAATAAACAAAGGAGAAAGAGACATTGTAGTATATAATCCTAAGTGGACAGAGAATGAAAGCGATGAGTTCATAACAAAAGATTTAGTAGAATGGAAAATGACTCCAGAAACAGAAGAATATGTAAAAAAAATACTCTCAAATTTCCATATGTCAGATGAAACAAGAATAATAAGTCTTTATGAAGAATTAAGTAAAAAATATGTTTATGATGATAATTTGATTTCATATATTCAAAAGGTAAGAGATGGCCTTTATACTGTACCCGATTGGTATGGGCGACAAATTGATGAAGTCTGGGAGAATAACAGAAAAAATCATAATAGACGAGTATGTTTTGAGTTAGCAAGAGAATTTGCTGCAGGACTAAATGAAATTTTTAAAGACAATGATGATTACAACATATGTATATTATGGGATGTAGAGCAAACTCACTATTACGTAGGATTAACTTGTAGTGAGTATAGTCTAACTCTTGATATGGATGATTTTTCTGGGATTAAAGATTTAACAAGGTTGAAAGCAGGTCTAACACTTGAAGGAATAAAAATAATGCCTGGAACAGATAAAAATGCTGTTTTTAGATCAGAACTACAAAAATATAATGAAAGAAGAGAAAAATCAGGATACAACTTGATAAAAAAAGAAAGATTTATTTCTGAGAATATTGACGAATCAGAACAAATTGGATTTTTGAGAAAAGCAATGGAATTTATGACAGAAGATTTGAAATTAGACTCACAAGGTGTATTTGAATATATGAAAGAATTAATAGGTTGTTCCTTAGGTGGAAAATCACGAGAAAAAATTTGGAAGAAAATCCCAGGAAACGAAACAGATACAAGATACATTAGATGCCTACTTGTTAATAAAGATGGAGAAACTTATTTAATCGATGGTGATTCAAAAGAAGTAAGATTATTTGATAGAAAAGAATTTGAAAAAGAAGATAGAATATATTTACCATTTGATGAACTTGAAAGAGATAGAAAGCCATATAGTGGAAAATAAATCTATTGCAAATAAAATAAAAAATATTATAATACTATTAACAATATTGTTAGTAGTATTTTTAGTTTTATAAAAACAAATAAAAAAGAGGTTTCTATGAAAAAAATAAAAGAAATTTTAAATGAAGATAATAACAAATTAAATATAAAGGACTATCTAATACTTATATTTATAGTATTAATTTATACAATAATTTCATTTATAAATCTAGGAAATACAATAAGTCCAAACACTTTTTTTAAGACAGAATCTACAAATCAAGTAGTAATAAAATTAAAACAAGCAGATGACATTATAAGAATGAAAATATTTAATGGAAATGAAAATGCAAAGTATCAAATATATACTTCTTTAGATGGAAAAAATTACAAATATATTAATGATTATGAAGGAAAAGGTGCTTTTTCATGGCAAAGTGAAAAAATATTATCCAAAGGTAAATATATAAAATTGTTATTTTTAGATGATTCATCAATTGGAGAAGTTGCTTTTTATAACAATAAAAAAGAAAAAATAAAAATAGATGAAGTTTTATATAAAAATAAAAAAGTAACTTCATTAACGGATGAACAAAAAACTATTCCTCAAAAAATAAGTCATATGAACTCATCGTACTTTGATGAAATATATTTTGCAAGAACAGCTTATGAATACGTAAATGGAATAGACACGTATGAGTGGACACATCCACCTCTTGGAAAACTAATCCAGGCTATACCTATATATATAACAAAAAATATGTCTCCATTTAACTATCGATTAATGGGAAATATTTCAGGAATATTACTAATTATTGTTATGTATCTCTATGGAAAAGAACTATTTAAAAAAAGAAAATATGCTATCTTTTCAGCACTTCTTATGATGTTTGATACATTTCATTTTGCTCAAACAAGAATGGGAACAGTAGACAGTCATTTAGTACTATTTATCTTATTAGCATCATTTTTTATGATTAAATATGTAAAAAATGATAAATCAAAAGATTTACTATTATCAGGAATATTTTTTGGACTATCAATTTGTGTAAAATGGACAGGATTTTATGGAGGTCTTGCACTAGCAATAATTTTCTTTATTAATTTGTTTAAAAAGAAAAAAATAAATTTCAAAACAATAATTCAAGGAACTTCATTTTTTGTAATAATTCCGTTAATAATATATTGTAGTCTATATTTACTATTTCCAAATAACAAACTAAATTACACAAATAACTTAGAAAACATTGTAAAACAACAACAAGACATGTACAATTATCATTCAAAATTAGAGGCAACTCATCCATTTTCATCAAAATGGTATTCTTGGCCAATATCTTATAAACCAGTTTGGTATCATCAAGAAAAGTATGACAATGCAACTAAAGAAACGATAACAGGTATTGGTAATATTGTTATATGGTGGATAGGAATAATTGGAATGTTATATGTATTAGTTAGTGCATTTATAAAAAGAAATAAAGCATCTATATTTTTATTAATAACAATAATGTCTTTATGGTTACCATATGCGTTTATTGGAAGGGTAATGTTTCTATATCATTTCTTCCCAGTTTTACCATTTATGATGCTAAGTATAGTAAAACTATTTAGTGATATAGAAGAAAAATATAAAACTAATTATTTGATTCCAACATATATGATTTTTGTAATATTATTTTTCATTATATATTATCCAGTAGTATCTGGAACTGAAGTATCAATTGATTATATAAATAATTTGAGATTATTTTCTAGTTGGATATTTTAAAAGGTATTTGTTTAAATATCTTTTTTTTTATTAATCTGCTATAATTATATATAGAAAGAGGATGTGAGTTAATGAAAGCAATATGTGTAGGGCATTCAACATATGATACAACACTACCAATGAATGAGTACCCAACAGAAAATATAAAGTATAGAATTGAAAATCATATAGAGTGCGGCGGAGGTCCAGCATCAAACGGAGCATATTTATTAGCAAAGTGGGGAATTGATACAACAATTTGTTCTGTAATAGGAGATGATTATTATGGAACTAAGATTATTGAGGACTTTGAAAAAATAGGGGCTAATACAAAATATTTAGAAGTAAAAGAAAATCATCAAACATCTAGTAGTTTTATAATTGCAAATATGAGTAATGGTTCACGTACTATAATTACATCTAAAAAAGATCCAATAAGAAAATTAAATCAAAGAGTACCAGAAAAAGCTGACTTAATACTAGTAGATGGAGAACATCCAGAGACAGCAGACGAAGTATTAGATAATAATAAAGATGCTATAAGTATAATAGATGCAGGAAGACTAAATGAAGATACCAAAAGGCTAGGAAAAAAAGTAAAATATTTAGTATGTTCAAAAGAATTCGCAGAAAAATTTAGTGGTAAAACAATTGATATAAATAACAAAGATTTATTAATTGAAATATATGAAAAATTAAAGTCTTATTTTAAAAATACAGTAATAATTACATTAGAAGCAGCTGGAAGTTTTACTGAAATAAATGGTAAATATAAAATTATTCCAAGTATTAAAGTTGTTGCTAAAGATTCAACTGGAGCAGGAGATATTTTTCATGGAGCAATCACTTATTTCTTAGGAATAGGGTATGATCTTGAAACATCAATAAGATATTCATCAATAACAAGTGCAATATCAGTAACTAGAATAGGTTCTAGATATTCAATACCAGATTTGGAAGAAGTGTTAAACTATGATGAACTTATATAGTAATAGACCAGAACTTGACTTACACGGAATTGATAGGGATTATGCAAGAATTCTTATAAATGATTTTATAGCAGATCACTATAAGATGAGAGATGAGGTGGTTGTAATAGTTCATGGAAATGGTACTGGAATAATAAGGAAAACAACTCAAGATACATTAAGAAAGAATAAGCTTGTTGAAGAATTTAAAATAGACAATTTTAACGCTGGTGCAACAGTTGTCAGACTAAAAAAATCCGTTGACAAATAAGGGATTTTGTGTTATTATATGCAATAACGTGACAGGGGGGAATCTATAATGTATACGGAAGAATATGAAAGCAAAGGCTTTCCAATTAGAAGTTTTGCAATAAAACTTATTTTAGTAGTTATATTTGTTTTCTTATTAATATGGCTATTACCAAAGTTTACATCACCAACAATTGAAACGAGAGAATGTTCAACAACAGGAACATGTGATACATCAGGAATTGAGGCACTTACATCTCAAATCTTTTCTGATAATCTAGAAAAAATGAAAGCTGCGGCTATTTCATATTACACAGATGAAAGATTGCCAAAAGAGGTTGGACAATCCGAAACAATGACTTTAAGTGATATGATTGGTAAAAAAATTATAGTTGCATTAATAGATAAAAATAATAAAGCCTGTGATGTAGAAGGTAGTTATGTAAAAATAACTAAGTTAGATGATGAATATCTATTAAAAGTTAATCTAAAAGATAGTGAAAAAGAAGATTATATATTAGTACACTTAGGATGCTACACATATTGTGATTCATATATATGTGAGAAAAAAACAACGAATACATCTTCATCAGTACCAATAAAAGGTGGAAAAGTAAATCCAACAGTACCAATAAAAGGAAGTATTAAGGATGGAGTATACTACCCACCAGCTAGTAGTAAGCCATCAAGTGATACAAGTTGTAAAGGAGATAATTGTAATAAACCATCAGATGATAATTGCAAAGGTGATAACTGTAATAAACCATCAGACAATGATTGTAAAGGTGATAACTGCAATAAACCATCAGATGATAATTGCAAAGGAGACAATTGCAGCACTCCAAAACCAAGTGATAAACCATGTACAGGAAAAGAATGTGATAACGATGAGACTCCTTCTCCAACACCATCATATCAACCTAAGTATATCTATGAGTATAAAAAGACAACATCTGCTAAGTTCTCAGCATGGACAAGTTGGTCAAGTTGGTCAAAAACAAGTTGTTCTACTCAAGAAGTAAATTGTAGTGATAGTAGCGAGAATTGTTTGTATAAACTACAAATGTACAAGAGAAAAGAACAAATTGGAACATATCAAAAAACATATGCAAAACAAAGGAAAGAAGTAAGACAAACAGGTTCTTATACTGAAAAGTCATGTAACAACTTTAACTACGTAAGAGTAAATCATACTTTATATGCGACAACAACTACAACAACGTACACAACAGTAAATACAATTACTAATACTACGGCTCACACAGTAGGAAGTTGGAAATACGTAGGACGTGGAAGTTATAGTAATCCACCAAGAGATAGTGCTGGAACAAGTTATAAATTTGTTGGTGCAGATTACAGTTACTGTGCAGAAACATGTACAACATTACCTAACTATTATTATGATAAATATACATATACTGGTGGCTTATCAAGTGTATCAAGTTCAACAACACCAGGAACTACTTCATCATCTTCATCAAGTTCAACATCATCTTCAACATCAACAAGTTATGAAGCAAGTTGTGGAGGTTATAGTTACAAGACGATACCAATATATGGAACAGTAACAGTAACAGAAAAAGCAACAAGAACAGAAAAATTATATGGAACAGTATGTTACAAGAGTACAAAAACAAGAAAATTAACAAATAGTTCTTCAACACAAACTAAGTGGAGTTCATACGATGATAAAACACTATTAAATGCAGGTTGGACATATACTGGAAGAAAAAAATTAAAATAGGGGGATTTTAAAATGAAAAAAATAGTTAATATAGTATTTTATAAATATTTTAATGAAGAAGGAAAACAAAAACAAGCTTGCATATTTTATGATGATGGAACAGTAGCACAAGTATCCTATGAAGAAGGTATAGATGCTTGTGAAGAAATAGTTGCAGAAAAAAATATTACATCAAAAGATGCATTTAAAGAAATGATTAACAAGGATATAGTTCATGTTATGAGTGGAAAAGAATTTGAGAGAAGATTTAGTGAATTTTTCGTTAAAAATGCTGAAGATTCTTTAGAAAATAATCAAGCACCTGCTGTATATCAAAAAAGAAAACAAACACCAGTTGTTGAAAATCAAGAAGAAAATATGAATGATAGCAATGATCCAATCATTGTACCAAATCGACCAGAGCAAGAAATACCAATTGTAACACCTGATAACTATGATACAGATGAATATGAATATGGCGAAACTGAAATGCCACATACTGATGAAAATGATAATGTTCAAACACCATCAGATGATGAATTACCAGATGACTTTATAAGTGATGAGGAAGTAGAAAATAATAGGGACAACATAGAAACAAGAAATATTCCTCCGATAACACCTAGAAGTCAAAATGAGACAGACCAAGAACAACCAGTGTCAACAGATACAAATGACGATGCATCACATGAAGATAATAATGATGCAGATGCAGAAGATAATAGTGATGATATTGATGACATTGATGATATTGATGACATTGATGACATTGATGAAGAAAATGATAACAATGAAGAAAATGATAACGACAATGCTACTCCAGCATCAAACGATGATTTAGAAGACGAACTTGGAGAAAACATTGGAGATGACGAAGAAGAAAAAGGATTTTTTAAAAAATTAATTGATAAATTTAAAAAGAACAAAATTGTAAAAAGAATTACTATAGGAGTTATTGCTCTAGCAACTGCAGCAGGAATATTCTCTTGCGCAGCTCATAACACTAAAGATGGTCAGATGTTAAATAGTAATATAGCAACAGAATCAACAAATGATGATGAAAGTAAGAGTGATGATTTTGGAGTATTAGTACAAGGAGACAATAGTTACTATGATAACTACTCTTATGATCAATTACTTCAAGTAACTGATAGCAAGCCACAAAAAAATGCAATGAAAAAATTAGGAAGCGTTGTGACTGCATATAATGGCGACTTTGCAAGTTCCCATGTTGAAAGTGGAAAAGATATCAAAACTGCATTAACTTATGATGAAATGGTAGCACTACAACAAGCGTATAATGATTATTCAAAGAAAGACTTACAAGCATACTTTAATGGAGCAGATATAAGATCTACAGATTTAACAAGAGCGTATAAATCAGCATCATTACAATTAATGGGGGCATATGTAATTGAAACAAACGAAAGTAAAGTAGATATGTCAAACCTAATAACTACAGATGAAGGAAAAGAATTCTACAATAGATATCATACAATGTTTTTAGAAGCAAAGAATGCAACAGAAAAACAAGATAAGTTAAATAAAATTAAAATTTTCTATGATGCAGTTAAGAAAGATTTTCCTATAACAGAAGATGTAAGAACAGAGGGAATTTCACATTTTGATAGTTATTCATCAATTACATCATATAAATTATCTGTTGCTCCAATGATTGCAGCAGGTGAAATGATGTGGCAAAACCTAGACCAAGACTTAACTCTTGATGATACATCAATAGATTTCTTAAATGATATAGGTCTTTGTAATTATGCAGAAAAAACATTTGAAAGAATCGAAACAATAGCTTTAAGTGGAACTGAGGATAATGCAAATCCATTATATGAACAATATAAAAATGCAGTTGAAAAAATGTTAACAGAAAAAGGAATTGCTGTTATTGATGATGAACACAGAGACTTAACTAAGTTACAAGCATTCCAAGATGCAGTTAACTGGCATTTCAAAGAAGACGGAAGTCTTGAATATTTAGAAGAAACTTCTTACTCAACAGACTCTTATCAAACAGTTTCATCTTATTCAGATTCAACAACTACTTATAGTGAAGATGAATCAACAGAAAGTGTAAGTGCCGACGAAGTACCTGCCGATGAAAGAGAAAGATTAGAAAATGAAATTAATTCAGAAATAGATATTGAAAATGAACAAGCAAAGTCTGATGCAGAAGAAAATGCAGAAGAAAATAGGCAAGAAATGCAAGAAGAAGAAGACCAAAATGCTGATAAAATTGAAGAAGAAGTAAAAAAAGATGATCAACAATTACAAGATGATATTGATAAAGCAAATGACACAATTAATTCAAATAATAGTGATCAAAATACATCAAATGATCAACAGGTAAATGAGAATGATTTCCATGGAACTGTAGATTTTGATGATGAATATTCAGATAGTAATGGAAACTTAGACGATTCAGTAGAAAATATTACAACTAGTCCAAGTGATGATCAAACAGGTCAAGACCTACCTGACCCTAATGAAACTGGAGCTAAGTTCGATGCACAACAAGATAGTAGCAACACATCATCAGATAGTAGTTCTTCTTCATCTGATAACACTTCATCTTCAACACCTGAGGAGAGTATTCCATCTACTAGTACAGATGGTGGAGATGTTTCAAACGATGGGGTTTATGAATATGAAGTACCAGCAGAGGAAGCAACACCTTCAAATGCAGATTTAGTAAACGAATATGTTGAGTCACTTGCAAATCAAGATTCTACATATGAATCAGATTATGTATATTTCAAATAAAATTATAAAAAAAGGATAATTGTCAAATAGTGTGTGTAGACACAAATAAGCGATGATTATTTATGTAG
>UQQI01000055.1 GCA_900543055.1 uncultured Mollicutes bacterium | reverse complement strand
ATTAATGGTGACATTTCTATTAATGATATGGTGACATTTTAAAAAAGGATTAACATTCTTTTATAAATAACTAGACAAAAAATTAGACTTTTGTTATAATACGTTCGAGTATTTAAAAATACTCCTTGCTGTTTTAACAGCCAAAAGTCCAAAAGGAGGTGCAAATAATGAACAAATATGAAATTATGTTTATCGTAAGACCAGACATGGAAGAAGCAGAAATCAAAAAGACTGCTGAAAACATGAAAAAAGTATTAACTGATGCAGGAGCAAAAGTTATGGAAGAAAAAGCAATGGGTCAAAGAGAGTTAGCTTATGAAATTAATAAGTTCAACACTGGATACTATTTCTTATTCGTAGTAGAAGCTGATAGTAAGAGTGAACAAGAATTTAATCGTGTTGCTAGAATTAATGAAAGTCTACTTCGTCATATCGTTGTTAGAGTAGAAGATAAGTAAGAAAAAGAGGTAATTTATGAACAAAGTTGTTTTAATAGGAAGATTAACAAGAGATCCTGAATTAAGATATACAGGTAATAATACTCCAGTTGCATCTTTTTCACTAGCTGTAAATAGAAATTATTCAAACCAACAAGGAGAAAGAGAAGCAGATTTTATTAATATCGTTGTTTGGAGAAAACAAGCTGAAAATGTAAAAAATTATCTTACACAAGGTAGTCAAGTAGCAATAGATGGTAGACTTCAAACTAGAACATATGATGACCAAAACGGTCAAAGAAGATATATTACTGAAGTAATTGCTGATAACGTTGAATTTTTAGGATCAAGAAATTCCTCAAATAATTCTAATAATATGAATAATACAAGTTCTGCAGCAACAAACGCAGGACCAACACCTTATGATTTTGCAGATAATGCAAGCCCAAAAGGTACAGACGTAGATAGTAATCCATTTGCTGATTTTGGTGCAAATATTGAAATTAGTGATGATGAATTACCTTTCTAATATAAAAAAGGAGGATTAGCATGGCAGAATTCAATCGTAGAAAGAAAAAAGTATGTGCAATGTGTACTGGAAAAAATGTTGATTGGAAAGACACAGAAACATTAAGAAGATATACAAATGAAAAAGGTAAAATTTTACCAAGACGTGTTACAGGAAACTGTGCTGAACATCAAAGATTTATTTCAAAACAAATTAAAAGAGCACGTGCAATAGCATTAATGCCTTATTCAAGATAAAATAAATGTAGGAAACTACATTTTTTTATTGTTTATAGAGGCCGTAGTATTAGACAAACATAATGATTTATTATATAATGATAGTAAGACTTTATAGGAGGTACTATGGGAATTATTAAAGAAAGAAGAAAACTAAATAGTGCAATTAGAAATGCAAAAAATATATTTTTAATGGCACATAAAAACTTAGATTTAGATGCTCTAGGAAGTCAGATTGGAATGTATATGATTCTTAAAAAAAAGAAAAAGAATTGTTTCATAATAATAGATGACAAAGAACATGAAGCGGGAGTAGAAAAAGTATTAAGAGAATTAGATGGAGTAATGAATAGAATTAAAAGTAGCCAAATAGAAGAAAATTTATATCCGAGAAGTTCTAAAAATCTTTTAATAATTTTAGATACTAATAAAACTGAATTAGTTCAAAGTAAAGAAGCATTAAATAAAATAAGTAAAAAAATCGTAGTAGATCATCATGATTTAGGAAAGACAACAATAAAGGATGCTGAAATAATAGATGATACAAAAGTATCAAGTACATGTGAAATGATCACAAGTTTAATTGAATATTATGATGTTGAACTAGATTCATATTATGCAACAATACTTTTATCAGGAATCGTATTAGATACTAATAATTACACTTTAAATACAAGTGCAGAAACATATTATTCGTCATATTATTTAGCATCACTAGGAGCAAGCGCTAAGAAAGTACAATATTTATTAAAACAAGATGTTGATGAATATACAGAACGTCAAAAATTGATGGCTGATATTGAAACAATAGATGAAAAAATAGCTTTTACAAAAGCAAGTGCCAATACAATATATAGAAGAGAAGATTTAGCAAAAGTTGCAGATACATTATTATTCTTTAATAACATTGAAGCATCATTTGTAATTGGAAAACTAAACAAAGATACAGTTGGTTTGAGTGCAAGAAGTTTAGGAAACTACGATATTGGAAAAATATTAAAGAAGTTTGGTGGCGGAGGAGATGCTAACGCTGGAGCAGCTGTAATTGAAAAAACAACAATTTCAAAAGTAGAACAAGAATTAAAAAAACTTTTAAAGGAAGGTGAATAAAATGGAAGTAATTTTCATAAAAGATTTAAAGAATCAAGGAAAAAAAGGGCAAGTAAAAAATGTAAAAGATGGTTATGCAGAAAATTTTTTAATTAAAAACGGTTATGCAGTAAAGAAGACAAAAGAAAATTTACTTAAACTAAATCAAGAACAAACAAAAAAAGCTAAAGAAGATGCTGCAAATAAAGAAGAAGCACAACTTTTAAAAGAAAAACTTTCAAAAGTAACTTTAGAATTTAAAGTAAAAACAGGAGAAGGAGATAGAGTTTTTGGAAGTATAAGTATTAAACAAATAAAAGATGAACTAGCAAAACAAGGTTATAAAATAGAAAAAAGTTCTATTGAATTAACTAACAATATTTCATCATTAGGATTTCATAACGTAAATATAAACTTATATCCAGAAATAACTGCTCAAATAAAAGTTCATGTTATTAAGTAGAGGTGATTTATTATGCCAATACGTGCATTACCAAACAACTTAGAGGCTGAGGAATCAGTTCTAGGATCTTGCTTTTTATCAAAATATGCATTACAAAAAGCAAACGAAAACTTAACAGAAGATTCATTCTATAATGAAAGAAATAGTAAAATATTTAGTACCATGACTGCATTAATGGAAGAAAATACTCCAATTGACATTACTACAGTAACTAGCTACTTAAAAAGAAAAAACGAGCTTACTGAAGTAGGTGGAGTTGAATATCTAACAGAAGTGCTTAATTATGTACCAACAGCAAGCAATATTGACTATTATATAAAGTCAGTAGAAGAAGCAGCGATATTGAGAAATTTAATTATAACTGCAGAAGAAATAGCTTCTGAAGGGTATAGTCCAGATGAATCTGTAAATGAAATATTAGATAATTCAGAGAAAAAGATTCTTAATATTGTGAAGAATAGAAAATCAAGTGAGTTTAGGTCAATTAGAGACGTTTTAATAAAAACGCAATCTGATTTAGAAAGATTATCTGAAAATAAAGGTGAAATCACAGGACTTGCTACTGGATGGTATGATTTTGATAAATTGACAACAGGACTACATCCCAATGAATTTATTATTATTGCAGCAAGACCGGCAATGGGAAAAACAGCCTTTGCTCTTAATCTAGCAACACATGCTGCAATGACTCAAGAAAAATCAGTTGCTTTATTTAACTTAGAAATGAGTGCTGAGCAATTAGCAATGCGTATTTTGTCGAGTCTAGGTCAAATTGAAGGTTTTAAGTTAAGAACAGGTAATTTAATGAATCCAGATTGGAAAAGAATAAATGAAGCCTCATCACAACTATCAAATACTAATTTAGTTATTGATGATACACCAGGTATAACAATAGGTGAAATAAGAGCAAAATGTAGAAGATTAGCAAGCAGTGAAAAAGGTTTGGCTTTAGTAGTAATAGACTACTTACAGTTGATTTCTGGAGGTAAAAATTATGGTACAAACAGACAACAAGAAGTTTCAGATATATCAAGAAGTCTAAAAACACTAGCTATGGAATTAGGTGTACCAGTAATTGCTCTATCACAGTTATCTCGTGGAGTAGAAGCAAGAGAAGACAAACGACCATTAATGAGCGATTTACGTGAGTCTGGTTCAATAGAACAAGATGCCGACATAGTAGCCTTTCTTTATAGAGATGATTATTATAATAAAGAAGCAAGGACAGAAGATAATAATAGTATTAGTGAATTAATAATAGGAAAACATCGTAATGGACCAACTGCAACAATAGAACTTTTATTTAAGAAGAATACATCAACCTTCTTGAATCTAAGAAAAGAAAGAGGTATGGAGGGACAAGCTAGTGAATAAAAAACTAAGAAGAATCACAGTCTTTATTCTAGTACTATCTATTTTCTTAACAACAGGTTTTTCAAGAATTCTCTCGTCACCAAGAACTTTATACAGAGTATACTTAAAAGGAGAGTCTCTTGGTCTTATTAAATCAAAAAAAGAATTAGAAAAGTATATTAATAAAGAACAAAATGAAATAAAAAAGAAATATAATGTAGACAAAGTATATGTACCAGAAGATTTAGACATAGAAAAAGAAATAACATATTCAAATAATGTTAAATCAATAAATAAAATATATGAAGAGATAAAAGATATTTCTCCATTTACAATTAAAGGTTATATTATAAAAATAAAGGGGTTAGATACAAAAAATAGTGAAACAGGAAAAACTATTAAAGGAAAAACCCAATCATTATATGTTATAGATAAAAAAGTATTTACAAATTCAATTCAAAATACAGTAAAGTCTTTTATTTCTGAAGAAGATTATAATGCATATGCTAATAATTCACAAAAAGAAATAGAAGATACAGGAAAAATAATTGAAGATATATCAATTCAAAATAAAATAACTATTAAAAAAGGTAATATTCCAGTAGATAAGAAAATTTATCAAACAGAAGAAGAATTAAGTAAATACTTACTATTTGGAACAGAAGAAGAACAAGGAATATATACAGTTCAAGCAGGAGATACAATTCCAGATGTAGCATTTAATAATAAGGTTTCTACACAAGAATTTTTAATTGCTAATCCAAACTTAAAAGATGAAAATAGTTTATTATCTCCTGGTCAAAATGTTACAATTGGTATCTTAAAGCCACAAATAAGTGTTGAAGAAAGAGACCATGTTGTAGAAATTGAAACTCAAAACTATACAACAGAAACACGATATGATAATGATAAAAATGTTGGATATGAAGAGGTAATTCAAAAAGGAGTAGCAGGAGAAAATAAAGTTACTAAAAAAGTTCAAAAAATAAATGGTGAAACTACAAGTACCGTAGGAGTGAGTACAGAAGTAATTAAAGAAGCTGTAAATGAAATAATTGTAAAAGGCGGTAAAAAGAATTCATATTATGGAGGAGGCTATGGTTCGGTTGTACCTACAAAAGGACAATGGGGATGGCCAGCAACATGTTCTTCAGTATCAAGTCCATTTGGATGGCGTTGGGGAACATTACACGATGGTACAGATATCGCTGGATGTGGATATGGTTCAAATATTTTTGCCGCTCAATCAGGAACAGTTGTTCAATCATCTTATAAGTATGATAATGGTCAATATATAACAATAGATCATCATAATGGATATTTCACTATGTATGCACATTTATCTGCAAGATATGTAGGAGTTGGAACATATGTAGAAAAAGGACAAGTAATTGGAGCTATGGGACAAACAGGATTCGCAACAGGAGTTCACTTACATTTTGGTATGTGGTATGGTTATCCTTATCGTGGAGGAAGAGCGCAAAACGCTATGAATTTTTATTAGATGAAAGTACAAACAATAGCAAGTGGTTCTAAAGGAAATTGTACAATTGTGTTATGTAATGATACAAATTTAATTATAGATATGGGAATTTCCTACTTGACTTTAAAAAATAGTCTTGAAGAAAATTCCCTTTCTTTTGATAATTTTAAAGGTATTTTAATAACACATTGTCATAAAGACCATACTAAAGGATTATCCTCCTTAATAAAAAAGACAAATATCCCTGTATATATACCAGAAAAAATGTATGATAGTATAAAAGAATATGTCCCATATCCAAGATGTATAATAATAGATGATGAATTTTATATAAATGATGTTAAAATAAATTTACTACATACATCACATGATGCTCCATGTTCAGTAGGATTTATTATTAGAAATAATGATAAAAGTCTAGTATATATAACAGATACAGGTTATATAAACAGAAAAATATTAAATAATATAGTAGGAAAAGATTGCTACATAATAGAAAGCAATCATGATGAAGTAATGTTGATGGATGGACCATATCCAAGATTCTTAAAAGAACGAGTAATAAGTGATAAAGGACATTTATCAAACATTACAACGGCTAAATATCTAAAAAAAATTGTAGGTAAAAATACTAAAAATATTATTTTAGCACATAGAAGTGAAACGAATAATACAGAAGAAAAAATACTAGAAGCAATAGATAATGTAGAACTAGATAAAAATATAAATATCTATATAGCAAGACAAAATGAAGAAGGACCATTAATAGAGGTATAAGTATGATAAAAATAATAACAGTAGGGCAAATAAAAGAAAAGTATTTACAAGACGCTATAAAAGAATATAAAAAAAGATTAAGTAAATATACAAATATAGAAGTAATAGAAGTAAAAGATGAAGGTTTAGTTGAAGAAGTAAAAGCAATTAAATTAGAAGCAGAAAAAATAAAAAAACATATTAATGATAGAGATTATATTGTTACTTTAGAAATAGAAGGAAAACAAATGACTTCTGTTGAATTTGCTAATAAAATAGATAACATATTAATAGAAAACAGTAATGTAGATTTTATAATTGGTGGAAGTTATGGTTTATCTGATGACATAAAAAATATGTCAAGATTACATTTATCTTTTTCAAAAATGACATTTCCACATCAATTATTTAGAGTTTTATTACTAGAACAAATTTATAGAGCATACAAAATTAATAATAATGAAAGTTATCATAAGTAGGAGGTTCAAAATGATAGGAAATAGTTGGGATAATAAATTAAGTGAAGAATACAAAAAGGAATATTTTACTGAACTAATGAATTTTGTAAAAGATGAATATGAGAAAAAAACAATCTATCCAAAGAAAAATGAAGTATTTAACGCTTTTAGGTATACAGACTTTGATAATGTAAAGGTTGTTATTCTAGGACAAGACCCATATCATGGTCCAAATCAAGCAGAAGGGTTATCATTCTCAGTTAGTAATGAAGTATTAAAACCACCTTCTCTACAAAACATTTTTAAAGAACTAGAAAGTGACTTGGGAATACATTTTCCAAAATCTAATTCACTAAAACCATGGGCAAAGCAAGGGGTATTATTGCTAAATGCTGTATTAACTGTAGAAGAACATAAACCAACATCACATAAAGGAAGAGGTTGGGAAATATTTACAGATGATGTAATAAAGATATTAAATGAAAAAGAAGAACCTCTAGTATTTATTTTATGGGGAGCATATGCTAGAAGTAAGAAAGAATTAATAACGAATCCAAAACACTTAATAATAGAGTCAGCACATCCATCACCATTTTCAGCAAGAAATGGTTTCTTTGGAAGTAAGCCATTCTCAAGAACAAATTCCTTCTTAAAAAGTAACGGATTAAAAGAGATTGATTGGACAATAGAATAGGTAAGTAGCATACTTATCTTTTTTATTTTACATTATTTACATAAAAATGTCTCTTTACACTTTAATAAAATAAATGAAAAATGATATATTAAGAATGGAGGAATATATATGGATAATAAAAAATTAGAAGTAGTAAAAACAAGAACAGGTTTTATAGCAGCACTTGACCAATCAGGAGGAAGTTCTGCGAAAACATTAGAAAAATATGGTATAAAAAAAGATGAGTACCAAACAGAGGAAGAAATGTTTGATTTAATTCATCAAATGAGAACAAGAGTAATAACTTCAGATGTCTTTAATGATAATCATATTTTAGGAACAATTCTTTTCTATAAAACTATGATGGGAAAAATAGAAGGAGAATATAGTGCAGATTATTTATGGAATAAGAAAAATATAGTTTCCTTTTTAAAAGTTGATAAAGGTCTTGAAGAAGAAGAAAATGGCGTTAAATTAATGAAAACAATTCCAGATTTAGAAAATCAATTAGATGAAGCTAATGAAAAACACGTATTTGGTACAAAAATGAGAAGTGTTATTTATGAAGCAAATGAAAAAGGAATTGAGGATATTGTTAATCAACAATTTGAATTTGCTAAAGTAATTTGTAATAAAGGATTAGTTCCAATAATTGAACCAGAAGTAGATATTAATTCCAAAGATAAAGAAAAATGTGAAGAAATATTGCATGAGAAAATAAAAGAAAAATTAAACAATTGGAAATTAGAAGACAAGATTATGTTTAAATTTACAATTCCAACTAAAGCAAACCTTTATGAAGATTTATATAATTATGAAGCAGTTATAAGAGTAGTTGCATTATCAGGTGGATATGATATTGATAAAGCATGTGAATTACTATCAAAAAATAATAAAATGATAGCAAGTTTTTCAAGAGCACTACTTGAAAATTTAAACGTTAACCAAACAAAAGAAGAATTTGATAGAGAATTAGATAATGCGATTACAAAAATATATAATGCATCAATCTAAAATTTAGACACAAAAAAAGTAGAGAAATAAAATAGATGTGAATTATAAATATTTCACAATGAAACATTCTCTACTTTTTTATTAATTATTTTGTGCTTGCACTGCAGTGATAGCAATTACACCAACTATATCATCAGCAGAGCAACCTCTACTTAGGTCATTAATTGGAGAAGCGATTCCTTGAGTAATAGGTCCATAAGCTTCAGCCTTAGCAAGTCTTTGAACTAATTTATAACCAATATTACCGGCATCTAAGTCTGGGAATACTAAAACATTAGCATGTCCAGCAACTTCACTATTTGGTGCTTTAGAAGCCGCAACACTAGGTACAATAGCCGCATCTAATTGTAACTCGCCATCAATTTTATAATCTGGGTAATTTTCTTTAGCTATTTTGCAAGCTTCAACAACTTTATCAACATCCGCATGCTTTGCACTTCCTTTTGTTGAATGAGAAAGCATAGCAACAAGTGGTTCTTTTTCTACTAATAATTTAAAACTTTCAGCACTACTAGCAGCGATTGCAGCAAGTCTTTCTGGAGTTGGATTTTGCTCAAGACCAGAATCTGCAAAAACAAATGTACCATTACTACCATATTCACAATTAGGAACAACCATTAAGAAAAATGCAGAAACAAGCATAACTCCAGGTTTAGTTTTAATAATTTGTAATGAAGGTCTTAATGTATTAGCAGTTGAATGACAAGCACCAGACACAACACCATCTGCACGACCGGTCTTTACTAGCATACATGCATAATACATATAATCAGTTAATAATAATTTTTTAGCATCATCATAAGTAAGACCTTTATTCTTTCTTATTTCAACAAGTCCATTAATTAACTCTTCAGTAATATCAGCAGTATTAGGATCAATAATTGTAGCCTTACTAATATCAAAACCTTTTGAATTCTCATTAATTTCTTCAGGAGTACCAATAATTATAATATCAGCAATATCTTCTTTTAAAGCCTTATCAGCAGCTTCCATAGTTCTTTTATCCATTGATTCTGGTAGAACAATTCTCTTTTTATCCTTTTTAGCACGTAATTTAATACTATCAATAAAATTCATAATTTACCTCTTTCTATTTATATTCATTTAATATTTCATATATTTCCCTTTTTTCATTATTATAAAATTCTTTCTTTTTAAATCTTCTAAAAAAAGCAATTATATTAGATGGAAAAGACATAATTAATTGATTAAATTCAACAACAGTATCATTATAGAACTTAATTGCTCCAACAATATCCTCTTCATTATCATTTAAATCTTCTAAAATAGAAACTAAAGATTCACTTTTAAACAACTTCTCATTTTCATCTAAAGTTTTAAATAATTCATTATAACATTTCTTTAGAGTATCATGTTGAGAAAAATTATTAACATCATCAAAAGATTCATCTAATTCATCTAAAAAACTCTCTAATTTTAGTTCCTTTTTTATTGTAGGTCGACATCTATCAAGTAATTCTTTCTTTTTGTCTAAGTAAAGACTTATATCTTCTTCAGCTTTATCTATTTTTATAATAGAAAATTGAAATTTATTATTAATA
>UQQI01000054.1 GCA_900543055.1 uncultured Mollicutes bacterium | reverse complement strand
GCTGTTGAAAAAGCATTATCATATGATCAAGAACAATAATAAAAGAATACATTGCATAAGTATAAAAAGGAGTGTAAAACTATGTCAATAAATGATACATATCCACATACATATAAAGGGTATAATGAAAAAGGTGAAACGCTTTGTGGAGTTTCAGCGAAAAATGCGAATTCTCAAATCGACCCTAGTGCAATAAAAAGTGCTATTGAATCAGCAAAATCAATAATAGAAAGTTCAACAGCATCATTAATCAATAATATAAGTAAACTAGAAAGTGATTATAGTGCAGCTGTACAAATGGAAGGCGTAACTGGATTTGATAGCGTTGAAGACTTGAAAGAAAGTATTAATAATGCTAGTAAAATAATAGATTCATTTGAAGAATTAGCAAGTGCTGCCCAAAAGAAACACGATGAATTACAAGTAAAATATAATACAGAAGCTCACTCGAGTGCAGCAGGATATTCTGGTGTAACACAAGTTCAAGAAATATAGAAGGGAGTAATACAATGGCAGATATTGTAACAGGGGATACTGAGAAGTTAGAAAGTGTGATAGGTTCAGCACAAAGTCTAATATCAGAAATTACAAATATTAAGTCAGAACTAAAAAGTGCAATTTCAAACATAAATAGTCAAGTTGGGGTAGGAACATTGGTTGATAGTATACCAACATCAGTATGTGATAATTTTGATACAAGTTCTATAGAGCAAATTCATGCCTCTCTAATTGCTCAAAAATCACAACTTGAAGATTATGATAGAGCCACAAACGATGATAAAGGAAGCTTTTTTGGAAACCTTTTCGGAGGAGTCGCTCAAGGTGTTAGTGGAGTATTCGAAGGTTTTGTAGATGCTGGAGCAACACTAATTGGATTAGGAGCTGGAGCATTAGGTTTTGATGGAGCTAAGAGTAAAATTTCAGAATTTGTTGCTAAAGACTGGTCATATGAAGTAGGAAAAGCAGTTGGTAATACAATTAGTGGTGGAAAAGGTTATAATGAAAATAGTGGGGCAGCAAAATTCGGAAAATTTGCAGGAACTGTAGCAACGTATATAGCTTTACCAGGTGGTTCTATGGTAGTAGATGCCGCAATAGGTGCTGCTTCAGGTTTTGGACAAGGAACTCAAAAAGGTTTACGCTCTGGAAAAACATTGAATCAAGCTGCAGCACAGGATGGTTTGAAATCGGCGGCAAAAGAAGCTGCTACAGCTGTTGCTGCCAATGTTGTATTTAAAGTAGCATCACCAGGTATCAAGAAAGTAACTGAAAAAATTTCAAATACAAAAGTTGTTAAAGCAGCAACAAATAAAGTTAGTACTGTAACAGAAAAAATATCACAAACTACTGTAGGTAAAAAATTAACAGAACGTTCACTTCAAAAAGCAGAAACAAAAGCGTTAAAGGCAGAAGAAAAATTAGCTGCAAAAGAAACTAAGTTAATGAATACAACAGAAGGATCATTTGCAAATAAAATGGCAAGTAGATCAGTACAAAAAGCAGAAAAAAAATATGCCACAGCAAATCAAGAATTAATTGAAAAGACTTTAAAATCAGGTAATGAAGAAAAAATTATTTCATTAGCTAACAAGCAAGTTGAAAAAGCACAAAGCCAAGTTACTAAGGCTGATGATGCATTCAAAGCTGCTGATGAAAGATTAAAAAATGCAACTACTGTATCTGAGCAAAACGCTGCCAAAAAGGCAAGAAATACAGCAAGTTTACAAAAACAAGAAGCAACAAAAAATTTGAACGGAATTAAGAGTGATGCGGATGCATTAAAGGCAGCAAGTGCTAAGAAAGCAACATCAGAAACTGTAGAAACAAGCACAAAGAAAGCAACATCAGAAACAGCAGAGGCAAGTGCAACTAAAGCAACACCAAAAACACCAGAAACTGGAACAAAAAGTTCAACATCAGGAGCTACAGAACAAAGCATGTCTAAAAAATCAACAGAACAATTTAGAAGAACTGAAGCAGATATTAAAAAACAACAGGAAGAATTACTTTCTCAAAGAAAGACTTATGTTGAAAGTAGAAATGCTGCGGCGAAAGAAAAGGCAGAATTGCATAATAAATACAATGTAAAACCTGAAAGTCTAAAAGGATACGATGAAACAATTAGCCAGATGAACAAGAATATTGATGACATTGATAATGTACTTAATAAAGCGTCTGAAAATGGAGCACCAAAGAGTGCAAGTGATTCGGCCTTCTCTAATATAACTGATACAGATTTAAAAGCATATCAAGATAAGGCTAGTCAACAATTTAGAAAAGCATCAGATAATAGAGCACCAAAAAATGCAAGTGATTCAGCATTTGCAAATACACCAACTGATGAATGG
Organism: uncultured Mollicutes bacterium; assembly: GCA_900543055.1. Classification (GTDB taxonomy): domain Bacteria; phylum Bacillota_I; class Bacilli_A; order RF39; family UBA660; genus UBA3789. The sequence goes on along the minus strand of UQQI01000054.1, from coordinate 7,941 downwards.
GTAGAGTATAGAAGTAAAGGCTCAAAAGCTGCTGAACAAAAGGCGGCAGAAAACGCAAAGAATGCAGAAAATTTTGGAACTAAAGCATCAGATAATGGAGCCCCAAAAGGTGCAAGTGATTCGGCATTTGCAGAAACACCTGATGACGTATTTGATGCATATCAAAATGGTGGAGCAAAAGCCGCAGAACAAAAAGCTGCAGAAAATGCTAAAAATTCTGAAAACCTATTTAAGAAAGCATCAGATAATGGAGCTCCAACTTCAAAAAATTCAGCTTTAGCAGATACTCCAGATAAAGAATTCTTTGATTATCAAAGAAGAAATGGAATATCAACACCTACAGACGAACTTGAGGCTGCTAAGAAAGTATTATCTGATGTAACAACAGATGCATCAAAGAGTACTAAAGGAATATTAAATAAAGCAACAGCTGCAGTTAAGAAACATCCTAAAATTACAGGAGCCGCAGCCGTAGTCGTAGGTGGTGCTGCTATATATAATGCTGTGAATAATGAAAAAGCAAATAATCAATTTAAGAGTACAGATGATGGAAGTAAGTCATCAGAAGATAATGACAATTCTAATGATAATTCTGCTACTCAACAAACATCAACAGGAAATCAACCATATTCTCCTCAATCAGGAAATGGAGGAAGTCCTGGAGGCGGAGGAGACTCATCTGGAGCCTCTGGTGTTGCACAATATAGAGATAGTTCTGTATCAACAACAGCACCAGCAACAGTAGCAACTACACCTCCAACAACTGCTGCACCAACAACGGCAATGACAACACCGCCAACAACTGCAGCACCAACAACAGCAATGACAACACCTCCAACAACTGCTGCACCAACAACAGAAATAACAACTCCACCAACCAGTGTACAACCAACCTCAGCACCAACAACATTAACACCAACAAGTATCAATCCTGGGACAACAACTACAACAACAGGAGGAACTTATCATACAGGTGGCGGATATTCTGGAACTGGTGGATATACAGAAAATAACCCAACATTACCAACAGATGTCACAACGGAAACAACTTCAGGTTTAGATGATATAAAAGACACATTATCAGATGGAACTACATCAATAGAAGATGTTATAAAAGGAAGTAAATATACAAAGATACCATCAACACCATCGCCTGTAATTACATCATCAACAAGCGGAGGAGCGAGTGCAGTTATTCCAATTGCAGCAGGACTATCAGCAGCAGCTGCTGCTGGAATCGGAGCAAAAGCATATATGGACAGAAAGAAAAATAATGATAATGGTGAAGATGAAGATGAATTCGAAACAGATGAATGGTCAGGAGACGATTCAGTTGATATTCAATATGATGATTCATCAGATAATGAAAATTATTTAGACGCAGATGATGATTATAGTTATCAAACAGCAGATAGTTCAGAAAAATATGATGCAAGATCAAGTGATGAACTAGCTGATTTACAATAGATAAGGGAGGATTATAATGGAAATAGAAGAAAAATTTTTACCAATCGGAACAGTTGTATTATTAAAAGAAGGTACTAAAGAAGTAATGATTACAAGTTACTGTATTATTCCAAATGGTGACATCTATAATAAGAGTGGAAAAATAGAAGGTGCTAATCAAATGTATGACTATGGAGCTTGTTTATATCCAGAAGGAGAAATTAATAGTAAACAAGTAATTGCATTTAATCATGACCAAATTCAAAGAGTTTGTTTCAAGGGTTATGAAACAGAAATGCAAAAGGAATTATCTGAAAAGGTAAAAGAAGGTTTAAAAGAACTAGAACGTAAAAAAGCACAAGAAAGCCAAGCATAGGCTTTCTTTTTTTGAACAATTGACTAAAACAACTCAATAACCTATAATAATTATAGAATAATAAAGAGGTGGTGTAAAAATGTCTAAAGTAGATTGGATTACATGGAAAACTGATGTTACTGATATAATTAATCCAGAAAAAGTTATAGATAGTGTTACAGACTCATATAATGAATTCAACTCTTATATGAATCCAGTAATATATGAAAATTTAAAATATGAAGTAATTAATGGAGGCCTTGATAAATCATCAATAAACATATTAGGTCACTCCCCAGCAAATGAAATGGCTCTAAATATTTTAAATAATATTGACGAAATAAAAAGTATTATAGAAAACTTAAAATTACAAATAGAAAATGCAACGGAAGAACAAAAGAAAATAGAAAAAGATCAGTTAGTAAATGCATTAGACAAAAAAATAGAAGAAGAAAAACAAATATCAAAAGAACAGACAAATAGAATTATTAGAAGACTTGAAGAAAGAAAAGAAATAGTGAAGGCTATTTAGGAGAATAATATGTCAAAAGGATATACAGGATGTATCGATTTAGAAAGAATATCTAATTCATTAGAAACGTTGTCATCTATAGAAAGTTGCATAAACAATACTGATTTAACTCAATACATTGAAGATATTGAAAAAACAATAAATGATACTAACTTTGAACATGGAAATTGTATTATAAATTACAAAGATTCCATAGACTCAATCTATAAAACTTTAGAAACCACAAAAAAAGAAATAACTAATTTAAAAGATTCACTTAATTTAACATTAGAAAAATTTTCAAATATTGAAGAGATAAAAGATACAGATATCAAAGATTTAACTAATCTTTATAAAGATACCTCAGCTAGTCAAAATATAAATCATTTGTTAAATACAAATATTAATCTAAAAATATCTAATAATATTTTAGAATTTAACAATAACATAGATGACTCAATAAAGAACTTTATGGTAAAAACTAATCTAAGTGATTATCCAGCAAATTACAAATCAGAAGAAGAGTGGCAACAAGATTTATTTAATAAATACGAAAATAGCAATATTAGTCAAGTAGAAAAAGAACAATTGGTAGAAAAAGATATGTCTATTTGGAGACAAGAGCAAACTGGTTCTAAAGTAACTGGACTAGCATCAAGTAGCATTGCTGAAAGACAATCTAATATAAGTGATTTATCAACAAGATATATGAATAAATATAATATGGACAAAAATGATGCTGATACTCTTGCAAATTTAAAAGAAGAACTAAATTTCTTAAAAGAGCATAATGGGACAAGTTCTGAATTTAATTCAGTATCAAATAGACTTAGTGTTATTGAAAACAAATATAATATTAATTTAAGAAAAAATATGGCATCTTCTGTTGGAGATTCAGGAATATCATCGGTTTACTCTGAACAGTCAAATTCAAATATTACGATGATACCATATAATGGAACAGAACAGACACAAAATTTAGAATCAAATACTCCATACAACACTGTACCAATTGGTCTTGGAATAGCTGCATCAGGAATTGCAGGAGCAATAGGAGCAGTTATAATAGATGACAAAAAAACTAAAAATAAAAAAAGAAAACCGAATAGAGTATATAGTGATGATGGTGATATTGAATTAGAAGGAGAATATAGAGATAATTCTTTAGAAAACGCCTCATTTGCAAGTGAGACAAGAACAACGTTACAAGATTTAAATATAGATTATGCAGATAATCAAAGATATCGAGCATCTTCAAGAGACAAAGATAATCTTGATAAATTTTATGACGAAACAGATGACTTTTTTTATAAGGATGATGATGAATAATGAATAAAGATTTATTACCATTAGGAAGTATAGTTCTTTTAAATAATGGTTCAAAAAAATTAATGATTACAGGATACCTAGTAAGTACACCAGAATATCCAGACCATATATTTGATTATTGTGGTTGTATGTATCCAGAAGGAACAATAAGATCAGACACAATATGTGTATTTAATCATTCAGAAATAAAAAAAATAATATTTAAAGGTTACTTAAATTTAGAAGAACAAAAGTATTTAGAAAATATAAAAAGGCAAAAACTATTGATAAATCAAGAAAATTAATATATAATAAATCGCAGATGCAGTGATTCTGAGGAGTAAATATTATTACTTTTATAGAGAGTTCATGGTAGGTGTAAATGGACAAAGTAAAATATTGAAGGTAGCAGAGGAGCATAGTTATTGAAACTAAGTAAATAATTCCGGTTAATTCCGTTAAAAATATTAAGCTACTTGTGTAGAAATTAAGGTGGTACCACGAACTATTCGTCCTTTGGATGAATAGTTTTTATTTTTTGAAAGGAGATGTATCGTGAAAAGATTATTAATAGATATGGATAATTGTATAACAGACCCACTTATATTAGAATATATAAATGAATTTAAAAATGCAAATTATAAACTTGACGAACAAACAGATTTTTACCTGCAAAACTTAGTAACTAGAAACAAAGAGCAGTTTTGGAAATTCTTAAATGAAAAAAATTTATATGAGAATGCAGAACTAAAAGATAATTGTTATGAAGCATTAAAAGAATTAAATGAAATATATGATATTTATATAGTGACATCTTACTTATGGAAAGATGGTATGATTGATGCTAGTGGTAATAATCTAGCTAATAAATATAATTATTTAAAAGAAAAATTACCATTTATTAAACCAGAAAAATATATCTTCACAACAAATAAAAATATTATAGAAGCAGATATTGGTATAGATGACAGATTAAATAATTTAACACATCTTAATAAAAAAATATTATTTGATGCATGGCATAATAAAAATATAACAGATGAAGAGTTAGAAACTATTGGAGCAGTACGAGTCTACAATTGGCTTGATATATTAAAAATATTGAAAGAGGGGATAATATGATAGAAAGAGGAAAAGTTACAATAGTACCAGATGAAAATCAAATATTATTAGATGAATATACAAAGGAGATAAAAAAAAACCATTTAGAGGCATTTATTGATTTTTCAAATAAGTTTAAATTAGGATATAATTTTACAAGTGATGATTATCAGTATGCACCAGAACAATTAGCAAGAGATGGTCACTTAATATTAAAAACAATTGAAGATCAAAAAACAGCAATATTTTATATACCAAAAGTTGTAACAAATAGACAAATAGAATGGTTTGAATATAATAAATTCGAACTTTTACATAATGATTTAATTGGAGCATTTTCTATAAATAGTGATAAAGAAAAATCAGAACAAATTTATGGATTATCAGAAATAAATAAAGAAATAAGAAGAAAAAATATTTTATATAGAAAAGAGGTAGAAAACCATGTTGGAAAAAAAATATAATCATGACGAAGTAGAAGAAAATAAATATGAAAATTGGAAAGAAAAAGGCTATTTTAAATCAGGGGATACAAGTAAGAAACCATTTTGCATAGTTCTTCCTCCTCCAAATGTAACAGGAGTTCTACATTTAGGACATGCCTGGGACGTTACTATTCAAGACATAATTATTAGATATAAGAGAATGGAAGGATACGATACATTATGGCTACCTGGAATGGACCATGCTGCAATAGCAACAGAGGCAAAAGTAGTTAAAAGACTAAAAGATAGAGGAGAAGAAAAACATAAAGTAGGAAGAGAAAAATTCTTAGATGAATGTTGGAAATGGACAAAAGAACATTCTGAAATCATTAGAGCACAATGGGCAAAATTAGGTATTTCTCTAGACTATTCTAAAGAAAGATTTACACTTGATGAAGGATTACAAACAGCAGTTAAAAAAGTATTCGTAGATTACTATAATAAAGGACTAATCTATCGCGGAGAAAAAATAATTAATTGGGACCCAGCAGCACAAACAGCATTATCAAATGAAGAGGTTATTTATAAAGAAGAAAAAAGTGCCTTCTATCACTTAAAATATAAACTAGAAGATAGTGATAAGTTTATAGATGTCGCAACAACACGACCAGAAACATTATTTGGAGACACAGCAGTAGCCGTAAATGAAGAAGATGAAAGATATAAAGATTTTGTTGGAAAGAATGTTATACTTCCAATTGTAAATAAAAAAATACCTGTAATTACTGATGAGCATGCTGATATGACAAAAGGAACAGGTGCAGTTAAAATTACTCCAGCACATGACCCTAACGACTTTGAAGTAGGAAATAGACATAATCTAGAAAGAATTCAAATAATGAATGATGATGCGACAATGAATGAAAATTGTCCAGAAAAATATCGAGGAATGACAAGAGAAGAATGTCGTGAAGAATTATTAAAAGATTTGAAAGAAGCAGGATTACTATTAGAAGTAGAACCAATCGTTCATGAAGTAGGACATAGTGAAAGAACAGGAGTAATGGTAGAACCAATGATAAAGAAGCAATGGTTTGTAAAAATGAGACCACTAGCTGATAAAGTTCTAGAAAATCAAAAAGATAAAGATACAAAAGTTCATTTTGTACCAACTCGTTATGAAAAGACGATGAATCATTGGATGGAAATAACATATGACTGGTGTATTTCAAGACAATTATGGTGGGGACATAGAATTCCAGCATGGTATAAAGGTGAAGAAGTATACGTTGGAATGGATGCACCAGAAGGAGAAGGATGGAAACAAGATGAAGATGTTCTAGATACATGGTTCTCAAGTGCATTATGGCCATTCGCAACACTAGGTTGGCCAGAAAAAAATGAAATGGTAGAAAGATATTATCCAAACAATGTTTTAGTAACAGGATATGATATCATTCCATTCTGGGTTAATAGAATGACATTCCAAGGAGAAGAATTACTAGGAAAAAGGCCATTTGAACATTGTTTAATTCATGGACTTATCAGAGACAAACAAGGAAGAAAATTTTCAAAGAGTTTAGGAAATGGAATTGATCCATTTGATATGATTGAAAAATATGGTGCAGACTCATTAAGATATTATTTATCAACAGACGTAGCAGCAGGAACAGACATGAAATTTGATGAAGACAAAATCAAAGCAACATGGAACTTCATAAATAAATTATGGAATGCATCACGTTTCACATTAATGAATATTGAAAACCTAAAAGAAATAAAATTAGATAATTTAAAACCAGAAGATAAATGGATTCTAACAAAATATGAAAAAACTATTCATGAAGTAAAGAAGTTCATGGATAAATTTCAATTTAATAATGCCGGAGCAGCAATCTATGATTTTACATGGAATTATTTCTGTGACTACTATATTGAAATGGCAAAGTACACTAGCGAAGATGAAACTACACAATCAGTATTATGTACAGTGTTAACTGGAATATTAAAATTACTTCATCCATTCATGCCATACGTAACAGAAGAAATATATCAAATGTTACCAGTAAAAGAACAAGAATCAATAATGATTTCAAGTTATCCAAAATACTCAAAGAAATTTGTATTTGAGAAAGAAGAAGAAATAGTAGATGATCAAATAGAATTTATAAAAACATTCAGAAATGTTAAAGCAGAAAATAATATAACAAAAGACATGAAAGTAATGTTTGATACAGAAGATGATAATGAACTTATTGTTAAAATGTTAAAACTTCAGGATAATTTAGTAAATGAACCATTAGGAATTAAAGCTTACAAAGTGTTTTCTAATAGAATAAAGGCTCAAATATTCTTTGAAAAGATTGAAACAGAAGCAGATATTGCTCAAAAAGAAGCCCAAATAGAACAATTAAAGTCATCTATCGCAAGACGTGAAAAATTATTATCAAATGAAAATTATGTTAATAAGGCACCAACAAATATAGTAGAAATGGATAGACAAAAGTTAGAGGAAGAAAAACAAAAATTAGCTGAGTTAACAAAATAAAATATGAAAGAAAATTAGTAAAACAATTTTCTTTTTTTTATATATATAAGGAAAGTGCGTTTAGTTTTTATATAAAAGGAATCGATATAAACGAATCCATGGCAAAAAGATTAAAGTTGAAAAATATTTTTTAATTGTATTTAAAATTTTTTTAAATATTTAAATTAAATTTTTTTATATTGACAAACATACGTTTGTACTATATTATAGTAAGTCAAGATGTTGGAGGTGTATACATGTATAAAGC
>UQQI01000053.1 GCA_900543055.1 uncultured Mollicutes bacterium | reverse complement strand
TAGGGAAAGACTTGGAAAAAATGATGCAGATAAATTTGTTCCTGTAAAATATGATTTACTTTTAAAATATGAAGATTTGTTTTCAAGATATGATATTAAATGTTTGAGTGAATTTTTAACTATAGGAAGTGGAGTAAATATTACTGAAAAATTAATAAGAGAATGGTTACTTATTGGTTCAACTTTTAAAGATGGGTTAGTTCCTGATATAGTAGATGTACTTGAATATTTAAAAAGTAAAGATTATGAATTAATTGTTTTATCTAATTGGTTTAAATCTACCCAGGTTAATAGATTAAAAAAAAATGGGATTATATGATTATTTTGTTGTGGTATATGGTGGAGATGAATTCTTAAAGCCTAATCCTAATAGTTATTTGAATGTTTGTGATGATGTTAGTGAATGTGTAATGATTGGAGATAATTATCATAAGGATTTTTTAGGACCTAAGAATATAGGTATGAGAGCAATATTATATGATCCTAACGATAAGATTTCAGAAAAGTGTAAGATAAAAAGAATGAATGAGTTAAAGGAGATGTTTTAAATGAGAATTGAAGAAGTTAAAGATTTACTTTTAAATGATATGAAGAGTGTAACTGACTTAAATAGTTTAAATGATTTAAAGGTAAAATATCTTGGTAAAAAGGGTTTAATTACTGAACTTAATCAAGAGATTAAAAATGTTCCAAATGAGGAGAAGAAAGAGTTTGGACAAAGGGTAAATGAAGTTAGAAGTAGTTTTACTGAGTTTTATGAAGAAAAAAAGAATGAGTTTGAGACAGCTATTTTGAATGAAAAATTAAAGAGTGAGGCAATTGACATTAGTTTACCTAGTTATAATATTGCAACTGGTGCTCCTAATATTCTTGAAAAACTTATTGAAGATGTTGAGGAAGTATTTATGTCTATGGGATATGATGTTGTAGATGGACCTGAAATTGAAGAAGATAAATATAACTTTGAGATGTTAAATATTCCTAAGGGACATCCTGCAAGAGATGCTCAAGATACATTCTATTTAAAAGGAGAGGAGATTCTTCTTCGTAGTCAAACTTCTCCTGTTCAAGTTAGAACAATGTTAAAGGGTAATGGTGAAGTTCCTATTAGAATGATTTGTCCAGGGAAGACTTATAGAAGAGATGATGATGATGCGACTCATTCACATCAATTTATGCAAATAGAGGGATTACTTGTAGATAAAAATATTAGTTTAAGTGATTTAAAAGGTACTTTAGATATTATTTGTAAGAAGTTATTTGGTAATGATGTTGAGACTCGTTTCCATCCTAGTTATTATCAATTTACTGAACCTTCAGTAGAGGTTGATATTAGCTGTTTCAATTGTAAGGGACATGGATGTAATATTTGTAAAAATAATGGTTGGATTACTGTTTGTGGAGCTGGTGTTGTTCATCCTAATGTTCTTAGAATGAGTGGATATGATCCTAAAGTATGGAGTGGATTTGCGTTTGGTTTTGGAGCTGAGAGACTTGCTATGCTTAAATATAATATAAATGATTGTAGAGTTTTCTATAATACAGATTTAAGAGAAAGTAGAGTATTTGATAGAAAGGAGAGTGAATAAGATGATTAGTTTAGAATGGGTAAAAGATTATATTGATATTAGTGATCAAGATTTAGAAGAATTAGCTGTTAAAATTACACAATCTGGTATTAATGTTGAGAAAGTTATTACTAATCATATTGATAATCTTGTTATTGGAGAAGTAATTGATTGTGTTAATCATCCCGATAGTGATCATTTACATGTATGTCAGGTTGCTGTTTCAGAAAATGATGTATTACAAATTGTTTGTGGAGCACCTAATGTTCGTAAAGGATTAAAAGTTGTAGTTGCTCTTCCTGGAGCAGTACTTCCTGGAGATTTTGTAATAAAGAAGAGTAAGATTCGTGGAGTAGAGTCTAATGGTATGCTTTGTGCTTTATATGAGTTAGGACTTGAAGAGAAGACAGATGAAGCATATGCTAGTGGAATTGAAGAACTTGATAGTAGTGTAAAAGTTGGAGATGATCCTATTAAGGTTTTAGGACTTGATGATACTTTATATGAACTTGATATTCATAAACACAGAAATAATGATTGCTACTACCATATTGGATTTGCTTATGAAATTGGGGCTATTTTAAATAGACCTGTAAAACTTCCTGAACTTTCTTTTAAGGAAGATAAGGATAGTGTAGAAAATCATTTTAGTTTAGATGTAGAAACAGATAAATGTCCTTTCTATTTGGCAAAAATGGTAAAGAATGTTAAGATTGGTGAGAGTCCAGAATTTATTAAGAAAAGACTTGTTGCAGCTGGTATGAGATCAATTAACAATGTAGTAGATATTTCTAATTATGTTATGCTTGAATTTGGTCAACCTCTTCATTTCTTTGATAAGAATAGTTTAGGTAATCATATTTTAGTAAGAGATGCGAAAGATAATGAAGAAGTAGTTACACTAGATGGAAATAAGCGAATTCTTTCTCATAATGATATAGTTATTACAGATGGAGAAAAGCCTGTTTGTATTGCTGGGGTTATGGGTGGCGAAAATACTGAAGTTGAAGATGATACAACTGATATTTTAATAGAGGCTGCTATTTTCGATTCAGTATCTATTCGCTATACTGCTGCTAATTTAGATCTTAGAAGTGAAGCGTCTATTAGATATGGAAAAGGTTTAAGTTATGAGTATACAGAGATGGCTTTAAAACGTGCATGTCATTTACTTGAGAAGTATGCAGGCGCTACAATTCTTTCTGGTTGTGTTAGATATGATGTTATTGATAAGACTCCAAATGTTGTAGAGTTTGTTCCTGATGATGTTAATAAACTTCTTGGTATGGATATTAGTGTAGAGGATATGAAGGTTGAACTTGGTCGTTTAGGCTTTGATTATGAATTAAATGGAGATAAGTTTATTGTTACTATTCCAAGTAGAAGACTTGATATTGATCCTAATGTAAATGATATTGCCGAAGAAATAGTTAGACTTTATGGTTATCAAAATTTAGTATCAACTGTTCCAACTGTTCCTGTAAGACGTGGTGAATATGTAGGAGACGTTAAATATAGAAAATTAGTTTCTAAAAGACTTAGAGCACTTGGACTTAATGAGACTAAGACTTATACTTTAGTTTCTCCTGATATGGCTAAGTTGTTTAAATATCGTAGTGTTTCTAATGCAATTCTTCCAAATCCTATGAGTATGGATAAGAGTGTTGTAAGGACTACATTAATTCCTTCACTTTTAAATGTTTATCAATATAATAAAAAGCGTAAAGTTAAGGATATTAGTTTATATGAAATTGCGAAAACATATGATAGTGAATATAATGAGACTAGTTTAATTTGTGGACTATGTTTTGGTGACTATTTAAATAATGGTTGGACTAAACCTGTTAAGTATGATTTCTATATTGTAAAGGGAATTGTTGAGAATGTTTTAGATTATATGGGATTTAAAAACAGATATAGTTTTGAAGTATCAGATTGTTCTGATTTACATCCTGGAATTAGTGCTAATATTTTACTTGATAGAAAAGTAATTGGTGTTATTGGTAGAGTTCATCCAAGTATTTTAAAAGATGAGGTTTATGTATTTGAAATGTCACTTAATGCTTTAATGAGTAATGTTAAGCCAATCAAATACAAGGAAGCTCCTAAATATCCTGGTATTTCAAAAGATATGGCATTCATTGTTTCAAAAGATGTAACTGCAGGAGAAGTAATGGATACTATTAAAAAAGCTGGCAGTAGAATGCTTGATAGTGTTAGTGTATTTGATGTTTATACTGGTGAAAATGTAGATGCTGATAAAAAGTCAATTGCCTTTACACTTAACTTCTTAAATCTTGAGAGAACACTTACTGAAGAAGAGGTAATGGAAGTATTTAATAATATTATTTCTAAGGTTGTTGAAAAACACAATGCAGTTTTAAGAGATAAGTAAATTTGGACAGCTTGGTGCTGTCTTTTTTTTGTTTTTTAATTACAATTTTTATTTTTTTTGTTAATATTATAATAGAGGTGAAAAGGTGTGAGTAAGGAAATAAAAAAAAGAGTAAAAGATAGTGAGATTGAAGTTGCTAAGTCATCTAATAAAAAATTGTTTATTATTACAATTATTATTTTATTACTAATAATAGTTGGATTAGTTTTATTTTTATTATATGATTATAAAATTATATTTCCACCAAAGGATACAACTCCAGTAGTTGATAATAACAAGAAGAAAATTACAACTACTAGACACGAAGATAAGTATGTTGATGTAGATGTTGACAGTCCAAGAATTATTAATTTATATAATAGTGTCTATAGTGGAAATATTGATTCTTATTTATTTGATTCTAAAAAAGTAGATGTTTCTGATATGAGTGAAGATTATAAATTTCAAGTTGCATTTAATACTTATGTTAAAGATATTACTTATCTTCCAACTGCGTATGTTTCTGAGGTGAATGTAAAAAACGCTTATGAAAATGTATTTGGAAAAGATACTTATAAAAGACCAGAAAAATTAAGCGATGGATGTAATGATATGGTATTTGATAATCTTAGTAAGGCATTTATTAGTGAACAAACAGGATGTGGTTCAACAACTTCATTTGGTTCTAATAGTAAGATAATTAGTGTTAAGAAAAACTCTAGTGAATTATTAATTACAGCTGCTTATGTATTTAATTATATGGATAAACTTTATAAAGATCCAAATGGTAATGAAGAACTTACTGAAAATGATGGTGAATATACAACAGTTAGACATTATAATTCTTATATAGAAGAAAATAAAGATAAACTTATGCAATATACATTTAAGTTTAATTTAGCAGATGATGGATTCTACTACTATTCAGGTTTTGAAAGAACTAATTGATAATTTAGTTCTTTTTTTCTTGTTTTATTTATTTTAAAGGTTTATTATTATGGTAAGGTGAGTGTGCCTAGGAAGGAGATATTAATGGAAAAAGAAGAAGTTGCAACAAATAATGAAAAAGAAGATGTTGCATCAGAAACACAAGATGTATATGTAAAAGATGAGAATGGTTTAGATGAAGAAGAGAAAAAAGTAGTTGATAAAGCTAAAGAACTTGATGATGAAGTTTCTAAAAAGCAAAAGAAAAATAATAAGAAAAAAATAATTATTATAGTTATTATTTTAATTTTTATTATTGGAGGAGCATTTAGTTATTTTTATTTCTTTAATGGAAAAGATAATAAAAAAGAGCAAGTATCTAATGAAAAGAAAGAGTATAAGTCTGCTTATAGAATGGAAGGTAATGATTTATCTGACTTTGATTTATATTTTTTACAACTTGAGAATGCTAAAAAGAATGCGATTTATAGTCCTTTATCTATAAAGTATGCACTTGCAATGTTACAAGAAGGAACTAAGGGAGATAGTAAGGCTCAAATTAATGCTTTAATTGGAGATTATAAATCTAAGAAATATACCAATAGTGAACATTTATCACTTGCTAATGCTATGTTTATAAAAAGTGATATGAAGGATACAATAGTTTCTGATTATACAAATAATTTATCTACTAAGTATGGAGCAGAAGTTATTTATGATAATTTTACAACGGCTACTAATGTTAATAATTGGATTAGTAAAAAGACTCTAAATTTATTAAACAATGTTTTAAAAGATACAGATGTTAATAATCTTGACTTCTTACTTGTCAATTCACTTGCTATTGATATGGATTGGAACTATAAGTTACAATGGGAACAAAGTGATAGTAAAGTAGATGAGAAACGTTATTCAGTAGACTATGCTCATGAAAAATATGAAGACTTTGTTCCTTTAATTCAGGATAAGAGTCAGTTTAGTACAATATCATTTAATAATGGAGCAGTACAGGCAAAAGCTGCACAGATTGGAGCATCTATTAATAATTATGATATTATTAAAGAGCTTGGTGAAGATAATATTAGAAAGTTTATTGAAGAAAAATATAGAGAATATTTAAAAAATCCTCAATGTGGAGAAGAAAATACAGAAGAGCAAATAAAGAGTTTTGTTAATGAGTATATTAAAACTCTTGGTGAAAATTATAAACAAATAGATTCATCAACTGATTTCTTATTTTATACAAATGATGATGTTAAATTATTTGCTAAAGATTTAAAAACTTATGATAATACTACATTACAATATGTAGGAATTATGCCTAATAAAGTTTCTTTAGAAGAGTTTATTAATAAGACTAATGCTAAGAGTATATCTAAACTTATAAGTAGTTTAAAACCTCTTGAGTTAAGTAGTTTTGAATATGGTAAAGTTTATAAGATTAAAGGATTTATTCCATTCTTTAAGTATGATTATGAATTAAAATTAGCTAATGATTTAAAATCTCTTGGTGTAAAGGACATATTTGATGCATCAAAAGCAGATTTATCTGGTATGATGAAAAATAGTAGTGGAGAGTTTATTAGTAAAGCTATTCATAAAGCAAATATTGATTTTTCTAATGATGGTATTAAAGCATCTGCTGTTACTGTTGTAGGAGGAATGGGATCAGCATCTTGTCCTTCTTTTGATTATGAATATGAGGTACCTGTTGAAGAAATCGATTTAACTTTTGATAAACCATTTATGTATGTAATTAGAGATAAATCAACTGGAGAGGTTTGGTTTACTGGTTCTGTTTATGAACCTCGTGATAATTATTAGAAAAAGGGTAATGATATTACCTTTTTTCTTTTGATGTTTTCTTTATTTTTCTTTTCTTTTATAGTAAAATGATAGTGGTGGTTATATGCAACTTAGTTATAATGATAAAGAATATGATATAGTTATTGAAAAGAAAAAAAGTAATAAAAATACATATATTAGAGTAAAAAAAGATTTAAAAATACATGTTACTACTAATTATTTTGTTTCAATGTTTTCTATTAAAAAACTTATTCGTGAAAACTATGATAGAATTTGTAGAATGATTGATTTTCAAGAAACTAAGGTTAAAAATAATAATGGTTTTTATTATCTTGGTAAACAATATGTAGTTATTTATATTGATGGAGATGATATTTCTTTTTCAGGTGATAAAGTATATATTGGCAATTCTTTTGATATTGATAAGTGGTATAAGGTGCAGGCTAAGGCTTTGTTTTTAGAAAGGCTTGATTATAATTATAATAATTTTACTAGAAAGATTCCTTATCCAAAGTTAAGAATTAGAAAGATGACTAGTAGATGGGGAGTATGTAATGTACTTACTCATATTATTACTTTGAATTTAGAACTTATTAAAAGAGATACAAAGTATTTAGATTATGTTATTGTTCACGAACTTAGTCATTTAATACATGGAGATCATTCAGATAGATTTTGGAAATTAGTAGAAGATAATATGCCTGATTATAGAAAATATAGAGAAGAAATGAAGGAGTTTTAATGGTTATCACTAGTTTAGATAATGAAAAAGTTAAAGGATTAGTTAAGTTACAAAAAAGAAAGTATCGTGATCTTACTAATACGTTTATAGTAGAAGGAATGCATTTAGTACTTGAAGCATATAAGGCAAATATTGCGACTGAATTAATTGTTTTAGAGGAAGAGGTTATTCCAATTAAACTTCCATATACATATGTAAGTCTTGAAGTTATGAAGAAGATTAGTACAATGGATACACCTCCTACGATAATGGCTGTGTGTAAGAAGAATACTAATAATGAAATTATAGGTAGTAGAATACTTTTACTTGATGAGGTACAGGACCCGGGAAATTTAGGAACTATAATACGTAGTGCGGTTGCATTTAATATTGATACTATAATACTTTCTGAAAATACTGTTGATTTATATAATCCTAAAGTTTTACGAGCAACACAAGGAATGTTTGCTCACATAAATATAATTAGCATGAATGCTGATGCTGCAATAAATTATTTAAAGAGTAAAAATATAGTTGTATATGGTACAAATGTTGAATATGGAATTGATGTTAGAAAGCTTGATTCTTCTTCTAAGAAGGCATTTTGTCTTATAATGGGAAATGAAGGTAATGGTGTTAGACAAAGTATTCAAAAAATGTGTGATAAGAATCTATATATAAATATGAATAGTCAAGTTGAAAGTTTAAATGTTGCGATTGCTTGTAGTATTTTATTATATGAATTGGGGAGATAAGTATGAATAAAGTATATATTGGTAAGATTGTAAATACACATGGAATAAAGGGAGAAATTAGATTACTTAGTGATTTTCCTTTTAAAGATAAAGTCTTTGTAGTTGGGAATAATATTTTAGTTGATGATATTGAATATAAAATTAATAGTCATAGAAGACATAAGATGTTTGATATGATTACTTTGGATGGATATAATAATATTAATGATGTTTTGTTTCTTATGAAAAAGAAAGTATATTTTGATAAAGATAAATTAGTTTTATCAGATGATGAGGTACTTGATGAAGATTTAATTAAATTTAAGGTAATTGATGAAGATAGAAATATTGGTAAAATAACTGAGATTTTTATGGCTAGCAGTACTAATAAAATACTTAGAGTAGAATTTTCTCATGAAGTTTTAATTCCTTATAATTCTCCTATTATAAAAAGTATTGATAAAGAAAAAAAAGAGATACATGTAAGTTTAATTGGAGGTATGTAGATGTTAAAGATTGATATATTAACTCTTTTTCCTAATATGTTTGATGGCGTATTTCAAGAGTCAATTTTAAAAAGAGCAATTGCTGATGGTAAAATAGAAATTAATTTAATTAATTTTAGAGATTTTACTAATGATCCTCACAATAAAGTAGATGATACTCCATATGGTGGAGGAGCTGGGATGGTACTTATGGCTCAACCTATATTTGATTGTGTTAAAAGTATTAGAAAAGAAAATTCTAAAGTTATATTACTTACTCCTGATGGTATTCCTTATAAACAAAAGATGGCATATGATTTATGTAGTGAAGAGCATTTAATTTTAATATGTGGTCATTATGAGGGATTTGATGAGAGAATTCGTAGTATTTGTGATATGGAAATTAGTATAGGAGATTATGTTCTTACTGGGGGAGAAGTTCCTGCTATGGTGTTAGTTGATTCAGTAGCAAGACTTATTCCTGGTGTAATTAATGAAAGAAGTCACTTGGGTGATTCTTTTAGTGAGTCATATTTACTTGATTATCCAACTTATACAAAGCCTCGTGTTTTTGAAGGAATGGAAGTACCAGAAGTCCTAGTTTCAGGAGATCACAAAAGAATTGCTGAATATAGATTAGAAGAGAGTATTAAAAAAACAAAGTTAAGAAGACCAGATTTATTAGAAAAGTAGTGGTGATATTATGTATAAAGTATATGATGATTATGATAATAAGGGTAAGGTTCTTGATAAAACTGAATTTATGGATATTAATGGTTTTTTGATGGGTGGAAAGAAAAAGGTTTTTTCTGTTGCTGGAAGTGAAATAAGAGAGATAAAAGTAGTAAGTAAAAATCTTGCTAATCCAATAGCAGCTTCCAAAGTAATGCATAGATATAGTCAATTAGTTAATTATTTAACAGAAGTGTTGATTGAAGATGATGGAGATGATTCTGATGGAAGTTATCGTGAGGCACTAAATCAAATAGAAAAATTTAGATTAATGGTGAAAAATGAATATCGTAATTTTTTAACTAGAAAAGAGTTAGAACACATGTCTAAACAATTAGTTATTTTACAAAAAGAATTAAATAATCGTATATTAGAGATACATAATAGTTATATGGAAATGCTTAATAAGGAAAATGGTAGAGGTAGATAGCCTCTTTTTTTCTATAAATTTAAATATTATTTTAATAAAGTGTAAATTAATGATATAATTTGATTAGAATATGGAGGTGTTCTTGTGAAATATAGTTCTAAAAGTAAATTTAGACAAATAATTAGTGTTTCATTTTTATTCGTACTAGTACTTGCTCTTTCAATATCATTTATATCCTTAGATAATCCAACAGTTTTAGAGACTTCTATTAATAGAACGAATAACTTTGAAGTACATATTGATAATGTAAGTGCTGAAGGTAGGGGTAGTGCTACTTATACTTTACCTATAGTTGATAATATGTCGCTTGAAAATTATAATGTAGTTATTAATAAACCAGGTGATGTAGTTACTTTTTATTTTACTTTAACTAATAAAGGAGACGTTGATGCAATACTTAAGAATATTAATAAAAGTAAATTTATCTGTTCTGGTAATAACAGTGTTGATAATAAAAATGTTTGTGGAAAGTTAACTTATAAATTGAGATACGCTAATTCAAATAATATTAAAGAAAAGGATATATTAAAAATAGGTGAAGTTGCTAATGTAGAATTAGAAATTAAGTATCCTAACAAATCACCTAATATTACATCATCTGTAATGGTTTCTAATTTAGATTTTTCTTTAGAATATTATCGAAAATAAAAATTTAAATGTTAGAAACTGGATATGTGATGAGTGTGGTTTTGAAAATGACCGAGATATAAATGCAAGTATAAATATTATGTTTGAAGGATTAAAA
>UQQI01000052.1 GCA_900543055.1 uncultured Mollicutes bacterium | reverse complement strand
ATTTTATTTTTACATTGATTTTTTTAAATTTTTTCTTTTTAAATGAAAATATTATGATATAATTATTTTAATATTATAATAAGGTGGTTGTTTTATGATGGTAAGTAAAATTAATAAAAAGGGGTTTACATTAGTTGAACTTTTGGGAACTATTGTTATTATTGGAATACTTTCTGGTTTGGCTATTTCTGGTGTTACACGAATGATAAATAATGCTAAAAAAGAGACTAGTGAGTCTCAAAAGAAAACTATAAAAATGGCTGCTGAGAGTTATTTTCAATCCAATGTTAAAAAATTACCTAAAGTGATTGGGTCTTCTTCAATTGTTAGTGCAAAAGAACTAAATGATGCAAAATATATAACAACGGAACTTAAGAATGAAGATGGAGATAGCTGTATGGAAAATTCTTATGTTAAGATTTATAAAAAATCTGCATCTGAATATGTATATACTCCATATATTTATTGTGGTGATGAAAAACCAGAAGCTGTTGTTGAAAAAGAAAAACCTTTAATTTTATTGAATTTTAGTGATAAAGATGATTTGAAGAATGCATCATTTGAAATTAAGATTTATGGTGATAGTAAAAAGGAAGCATCTGATGCTAATATAAGTGGATATAGTTATTCTATTTCTGGTAAATTTAATGGTGAAAATGATATAAAAGAGATATATAACTCTGGTAGTTTAAGTGCTAATAATAAAAAATACTTGCATATTAAGAAGAAATTTAGTGATTATATAGATTTATCTGGTGTTAGTACATTTTATGTTGAAGTAAGTGCTATTAATGAGAATGGTGAGTCTGCAAGTATTGATTTATCTGATTCTATAAATGGTGTTACATATGTTGATAATGTTGCACCTATATGTGATTATGCTAATATAAAAAATGAGCCTGCTGTTGGTTCATGGATAAAGAAAGGCGATAAAGTTTCAGATAGAGTTATAACTATTGGTTGTAGTGATGGAGAAGGTAGTGGTTGTAAGCGTGAGGAATTCTCTAAATCATGGCCATATGATGAAGATAATGATGGTAAACTTTCTGATATTGAAAAGGGTATTGAAAATAGTTATATAGAAATATATGATAACTATAATGTTAAATTAGCTGGTAATACTGAGACAGGTAATAAGACTTTATGTAAGGTACGTGTTAACGTAGATTTAGTAAGTCCTTCTGCTTCTCTTACTGCATATTCTGGTAGTACAAGAGTTTTGGGACCAATTAAAGTAAATGATAGTAATGAGACATCAACGATTAAATATGATGATTATTCAAAACTTGTAAATAATTGGATGAATAAAAGTAATTATGGAAATGGAGTTACATATGTTGTTAAAGTAGATGATAATTTACATCTAGATCACTGGACTTGGGAAACTAATGCTAGTGGACTTACTGATGCAAAGTATGATGTTAGTCTTTCTAATCCTGATGCTGCGTTTGGTAGTTTTTCTCAACCTACTAATTCTGATAGAGGTAATATGTCCGATAGTATTAGTTTTGGTTTCAATGTTGAAGGTAAGAGATATGGAGTTTTAACAATATATGATGCTGCAGGAAATCACGTTTCGTATAATATTTCAGCATATTTAGATAGAACAGCTCCTCCTGTACCAACATTTGCTGCAAAAAAAATAGAAAATGAAAATGAATATACTTTTTTTACCTGGTATAATAAGAAAAGTGGTATAAGAGTTTATGCAACAGGATCTGGAACAGATTCAATGTCAGGACATAAAAATTATAGATATAAGGTTAATAATGGTTCTTGGATAGAAGAAAATAGTGTAGATATTAAAAATGATGGTAAGACCTCAGTTTCATTTAGTGCATGTGATCAAGCGGAAAACTGTAGTGATAGTACATCTTCTAAGGAAGTATGGATAGATACAGTAAAGCCAACATGTGATTTAGATGTAAGAGCAGATGGGGTTAAATATAACGGGGACTGGACGAATGCTAAAGTTATTACAGCAACAGCAACGTGTGGAGATAGTGGAAGTGGTTGTACAGTTTCTACGAAATCAAATTCTTATAATACTGATATGAACGTTAGTAATGCGAGTGTTTCAGAAGCAGGTGTTGGACATGATTATTACTTTTACGACCATGCTGGAAATAATGTAAAATGTTCGAATTTTGAAATTAAGAGAGATACAATTCCACCAACTTGTAAGGTAAGTGGTGGAAACGCTGATGTAACAGCCGGTACTAGAACAATAACTGCAAAATGTTCTGATAGTGAAAGTGGATGCAAAAAACAATCGTTTTCTTTTGTATATAATGAGGAAATAGACACTAATACGGCTGGAGCACTTGGCAATAATAAAGGTGGGTCTTTTGAAGATAATGCTGGAAATGTTGGAGATTGTCCTGCTAATCAAAAAGTAAAAATTGTGAGAAAACCACCAAAATGTCCTGATGTTTCTTCATCAACTCCTGCAGGTACTTGGACTAATAATTCTATAACTTTTACATTTAAGTTTAAAGCTGGAACAACAACTGTACCAAAAGCGACTTCTTATGAGTGGTATACTGATAATTCTAGTGGCTGGAAGAACTGGGGAAAAAATAATGTTAGTGTTACTTCAAAAAGTATTTCAGGAGAGGGAAATAGAAGTGTTAAAATGGTTGTATCTAATCAATATGGTTTAACTACGACTTGTACTTATTCAAATTATTTAATTGATAAAACGGATCCTAAATATACTCACGTAAAATTACATTGTGGAGATACTGGTAATAATGGATTCCATGCATATATGCAACTTAATTTTAAAGATGATTTGTCTGGACTTGGTAAGAGAGTAACTAGTTCTTGGGATTCTAGAAACAATACACATCATAAAGATGTTAACTATGGAGGTGCTAGGTCTGCTGGAGATACACTAGGATGTTCTGATAGTTGGATTGGTTATTCACATAAGATATGTGACCGAGCAGGAAATTGTGCTTCGAAATCAAATGATAGACAAAGCTTTTCAAAATGTGGGTACTAATTATAATATAAATGAGAATGCTATATTTATAGTATTCTTTTTTTTATAAATAAAAGTTGGGAAACATGTTATAATAATCTTGGTGATGTTATGAATACGGAATTTAAGATAATAGTTTGTCCTAATGATGAAAAAATAAAAATATTAGAAAATTTAAATAAAAATTCAGCATTATATAATGTTAAATTTATGAGTAAAGAAGAATTTATTAAAAATTATTTTTTTGATTATACAGTTGATACTATTTATTATTTAATGGATAAATATAAATTTAATTTAGATGTTTGTAAAGTATATTTAAAAAATATGTTAGTTATAGATGTTTCTAAAGAATATGAAAGTATTAAATTAAACTTTTTAAAAGATTTAAAGAAAGAGTTAATTTCTAAGAATTTACTTAAAGTAAATTTATTTTTTAGAGAGTATATAAAAAATAAAAAGATAGAAGTAAGAAATTATTTTGATTTAGATAAATATGAAGAGGAAGCATTAAATTATAAAGTAGAGATACCTATTAGTAAAATAAATGCAGATGTTTATGAATGTAGTGGTATTGAAGATGAAGTTAACTTTGTTGCTTTAAAAATAATAGAATTACTAAATAATGGTATTGATATTAATAAAATATCTCTTGCGAATGTTTCTAGTGATTATTACTATATTTTAGATAAAGTATTTTCTTATTATAATATTCCTATTAATATTGATTTTAAAGATTCTATTTATAATACTTTAATTGTAAAAGAGTTTTTAAATAATTATGAAATTGATTTAGAAGATAAAAATAAAAGTATTGTTAATAGAAAACTTATAAATATAGTTAGTAGTTTATCTTCAATTGATCAGAGTACTGATATTTATAGAAAGTTGTTAATTGATAAATTAAAAAATACTTATTTTAGTCCAGTAAAACTTACTAATGCAGTTAATATAAGAGATTTAAATACTTATAGTTTTAGTGATGATGAGTATGTATTTGTACTAGGATTTAATCAAGATAGTTTGCCTCGTATGCATAAAGATATTGAGTATATTACTGATTCTATTAAGAGTGAAGTCTCAATGTATGATGTAAGTTATTTAAATAAGAGAGGTAAAGATACAGTTATTTATTTACTTAGTAGAATTAAAAATCTATTTTTATCTTATAAGTTAAGTACTCCATTTCAATCTTTTTATAGAAGTAGTTTGATTAATGATTTAGGACTTAAGGTTATTAAACCTGAAATAGATAACTATAAATATTCTAATTTATATAATATGTTAAGGCTTGGAGAAAAGTTAGATAAGTTCTATTTGTTTGGAGAAAAAGATAGTTCATTAGAAGCTTTAAATACGCATTATTCTATTCCTTATAAGATATATACTAATAAGTTTACGGGTATAGATAAGAATTTATATTTAAATAGTATTAGTAAACCAATTAAACTTTCTTATACTTCTTTAAATAGTTTTAATGAGTGTGGTTTTAAATATTATATAAATTATGTTTTAAAATTAGATGATTATACAGATAGTTTTGCATCTTTTATAGGATCGATGTACCATGAAATACTTACTTTATATAGAAATAATAATTTCGATTTTGAATATGAATTTAAAAAGTATTTGGAAAAGAGAAATTTAAGTTTAAAAGAGAAGTTATTTCTTGTGAAGATTGAGGCAGATTTAATAGAATTAATTGAAGTAATAAAAAAACAGAATATGCTTACTGGATTTAATGATGAAGAGTATGAAAGGCGTTGTGAAGTAAGTCTTAGTGATGAAGTTAAGTTTATTGGTTTTATTGATAAAATAATGTATTATAAAAAAGCAAACGATACTTATTTTAGTATAGTTGATTATAAGACAGGTACAATAGATACACATATAGAACCTATTAAATATGGACTTCATATGCAATTGCCAACATATTTATATTTAATTAATAAATCACATGTTTTTGACAGTCCAATATTTACAGGAATTTATTATCAAAATATATTGTTTAATTATCCTACTTGGAGTAGTAAATATGAAAGTGAAAAGAAAGATAGATATAAATTAAAAGGTTATTCTACAGATGATACATTAATACTTGAGAGATTTGATCCAACAATTGAAAATAGTGAACTTATTAAGAGCATGAAGTATGATGATATAAAGGGATTTAGTAGATATAGTAAAGTGATGGATAAAGTTATGGTTGATGAGTTGGTTGATTATACAGAAAAAACTATTAAAAAAGGAATGTCTGATATAATGGATGCTAAATTTAATATAAATCCAAAGGTTTATGATAAAGATAATGTTTCATGTAAATTCTGTAAGTTTAGTGATTTATGTTTTATGAAAGAGAAAGATTTAAATTACCTTGATAAGGTAGATGATTTGAGTTTTTTAGGAGGTGACTATTAATGGCATGGACTGCTGAACAACAAGAAGCAATAGATAGGGAAGGTACTAATATTATTGTATCTGCTGGAGCAGGTTCTGGGAAAACTGCTGTTTTAACAGCTAGGGTACAAAGAAAATTAAAAGCTGGAGTTCATGTTAATGAATTACTTGTTTTGACATTTACAAATGCTGCGGCAGCTGAAATGAAAGATAGAATTCGAGATACTATTAATTCAACTCCTGGACTTGAAGAAGAAGCTAACTTAATAGATGGAGCGTATATCACAACATTTGATTCGTTTTCACTTTCTATGGTTAAAAAATATCATGATAGACTTAATGTTACAAATAAAATAAAAATAAGTGATGAGGTTGTAATTGATATTAAAAAACATGAATTACTTGATGAGATATTTGATGAATACTATGAAAAGCCAAGTGAGGAGTTTAAAAAATTAATTAGTGATTTTTGCCTTAAAGATGATAAAGAATTAAAAGAGTATATTTTGAATACTTATAAAAAAATTGAATTAAAATATGATAAAGAAAAATATTTAAGAGACTATTTTGAAATAGAAAATGATTCTAAGATTGATTCTTATATTATAGAGTTTGTTAATATTTTAAAGAAGAAACAAAGTGATATGAGAGAGTTAATGATTTCACTAAATGATTATTTTGATGGAGACTTTATTGGTAAGGTTGAAGACTCATTAGGCGGAATTCTTAATGCTTCAAGTTATGAAGATTTTGTTCGAGGATGTTCTTATAAGAGTGTTACTATTCCTAAGAATAGTGATATAGAAGGAAAGTCTATTAAAGGAACTTTATTTGATATTGCGAAGGAAATAAAAGAGTTATGTATATATGAAGATACATCAGCAATGAGAGATGAGATATTATCAACTAAGAGTTCTATTAAAGTTATTGTTGATATTTTAAGAGAACTTGATAAAAGATTAGAAGAATATAAAATGGAAAATGAAATATTTAATTTTACGGATATTTCTCGTATGGCTATTAAAGTAGTTGATGAAAATGATGATATTCGTGAAGAATTAAAAAATAGTTTTAATGAAATATTAGTTGATGAGTATCAAGATACAAGTGATACTCAAGAAAAATTTATTTCTCTTATTTCTAATAATAATGTTTATATGGTAGGAGATATTAAACAGTCAATTTATAGATTTAGAAATGCTAATCCATATATATTTAAAAATAAATATGATACTTATCGTGATACAGATGCTGGAATAAAAATAGATTTATTAAAAAACTTTAGATCTAGAAAAGAAGTTCTTGATAATATTAATTTATTATTTGATTTATTTATGGATGATAGAATAGGTGGAGCAGATTATAAAGTAAGTCATAGAATGGTATTTGGAAACATGGATTATATTGAAAAAGGTAGTACTAATCAAAACTATGATTTTTCAGTAATAACATATAAGAATGATTTAGGAAGAATTACAAAAGATGAAGAAGAAGCATTTATTATTGGAAATGATATTAAAGAAAAGATAGAAAATAAGTTTCAAGTATTTGATAAGAAAAAAAGAATACTTAGAGATATTGAATATAGTGATTTTGTGATACTTCTTGATAAGAGTAAAAACTTTGAATTATACAAGAAAATATTTGAATACTTACATATACCATTATCAATATTAAAAGAAGAGTCTTTGAAAAAAGATGATGATGTAGTAATACTTAGAAATTTGCTTAGACTTATTAAATGTGTGAAAGAAAAAGATTTTGGTACTGAGTTTAAATATACTTTTATGTCTGTTTCACGTAGTTTTTTATTTAGATTAGATGATGATGTAATCTATAGTTATTTAGTTAATAAGAATTACAGTGATTCAGAACTTTATAAGTTATGTTTAGAACTAGCAACTAAAATGGATTATATAAGTGCAACTGAGTTTATAAGAGAAGTTTTAAAGACATTTAATTATGAAGAAAAGTTACTTACTGTTGGTAATGTTAAATCATTTAGAGTAAGATGTGAATATTTTTATAATTTAATTAGTGATTACTCTAGTACTGGAAAGACTGTATATGATTTTATTGATTATTTAAATGAGATATTTGAAAGTGGATATGAACTTAAGTTTAATGTTAATAGTGGAAGTAGTAATAGTTGTAAGATTATGACTATTCATAAGTCTAAAGGTCTTGAATTTCCTATTTGTTATTTTGCTGGTTTTTCTTCTAAATTTAATTTAATGGATTTAAAAGAAAAAATTATTTTTGATAATAGATATGGATTTATTTTACCTAAAGTAGATGGTTATTATAAAGATACAATTTTAAAGACTTTATTAAAATATAATACTAAATTAGAAGAGATTAGTGAAAAGATTAGACTTTTATATGTTGCGGTTACTCGTGCTAAAGAAAAAATGATTATTGTTATGCCAGAACAGGAAGAAGAAAGAGAAGTTTTAGATATAGTACCTAGTTATGTACGTGAGAAGTATAATTCTTTTTTATCAATTATGCAGTCAATATATTCTAGTTTACTTCCTTACATTGTTAAGAGTGATGTAGAGGCAACAAAGGATTATTTAAATAATAGTAAGACGCTTTCAAATGATTTAGTACTTGATAATGACTTTTTGGATGTAAATGAGATAAGTATTGATACTTCTATTATTAGTGAAGAGCATTTTTCCAAAGAAAATATACATATTTCAACAAAAGAAGAAAATGATATGATGGACTTTGGTTCTAAAGTACATGAAATACTTGAAGAAGTTGATTTTAATAATACTAGTAGTTTAGATTTAGTTGATCAACGTATTAAAAATAAAATACTTGCTTTTATTAATAGTGATTTAATGAAGGATAAATTAAATTTAAATATGTATAAAGAATATGAGTTTATTGATAATACAGGTGAATCTACTCTTCATGGAATAATTGATTTATTAATTGAAGGAGAAGATATGACTATAATTGATTATAAGTTAAAAAATATTGATGATAGTGCTTATGATAAACAACTTAATGGATATAGGCGTTTTATTGAGAAAAAAACTGGTAAAAAGACAAGATGTTTTTTATATTCTATATTGGATGAAGTTTATAGAGAGGTTTTAAATGATTAATATTTGTTTTGTATGTTTAGGAAATATTTGTCGTAGTCCTATGGCTGAGTTTATTATGAAAGATAAAGTGAAAAAACTTGGTTTGGAAAAATATTTTTATATCACATCACGTGCTACTTCATATGAAGAAGAAGGTAATGATATATATCCACCTGCAAAAGAAATGCTTGATAAGATGGGTATTAGTTACGATAGACACTTTTCTAAAAGATTAGAACGTAGTGATTATGATAAGTTTGATTATTTTATATGTATGGAAGATGCTAATACGAGAAATATTAAATATATTTTTGAAGATAGAGATAAAAAAGTATTTAAATTACTTGATAGAGATATAAAAGATCCTTGGTATAGCGGTAATTTTTTAGATACTTATAATGATTTAGATGAAGGAATTAATAAATTAATTAATGAGTTAATGGAGAAATATTATGGAAAATAATTTAGTATTTGATTGTGTTATATATGATGAGTACAAGGATTTACTTAAAAAGAGAGTATATGAACCTATTATTTTGAGAATAATGAATGAGTCTTCAATTATTTTTAAAAGTAAATATAAGTATATTGAGAATCAAGCTCATAATGAGAGTGATTTTGTTTCTCTTAATAATGTGTTTTATGATGCGAAAATATTATTTTATGAAAGACAGTGTCAGGCACTTGCGATTAATAAAGATAATTTATATACGTTTATTAGTGAATTACAAAGAGAGATTAATGAAATTTACGAAATAATAAAGAGTGGAGAAATAAGTAGACTTAGAAATTCTATATTTTATAGAGAAATGGTATCTAGAATTAGTAAGGCTAATATGTCTGAAAATATAATATTATTTATACCATTTGCATGTACTTTAGAAATTAGTGATGATTTAGAACTTTTATTAAAAGCAGATATTTTTACATATTTATTTAAAGTTATTTTAGAATATGAAAAAGATATTATTAAGAATAATAACATTTATATAATTTATCCTAATCTTGAAAATTATATTATAATTAAAGATTTAATTCATGATAGATTAGAATTTATTATGGATGATGTTTTTTCTAAGTATATTAAATTTAATATTAAAAATAGATGATATAAGTTTTATTTGTAATTTTTTATATTTTATGATATTATTATAGGCCAAATGGAGGTGGACTTTATGGAAGAAAAATTAGAAGAGGCTGTTAATTATGCAAATAGTAGTAATTCTTTAGAAGGTAAAAGATTAACACCAGATGAATTAGAACACTTAATTGAAGATATTAAGAATGGTAAGAATGATGAGAGTTTTTTATATGCGGTTGTTAAAATGATCAAAAAAAAGGAACATCGAGAAGACGAATTAGAAGAAGCAGAGGTAAAGGTTTATGGGAAGAATAGATAAAGAGTTACTTAATTATCATTCTAAATATTCAAAAGATGGTGTTTTAATTAATAAACTTAAAATAGAAAATGAAGAAGAATTAAATAAAGCAGAAAGACTTATTACTAGTTATAAACTATCTAAAATGTATTTAAGAGATGAAGAAATTTCTTTTGATGTGTCATATTATTTGAATATTCATAAAGAATTATTTGGAGATATTTATCCTTTTGCTGGAGAAATTAGAAATGAAGTAATTGCTAAAAGAATACCATTTTGTCTACCTCAAAATATATATCCTTTTCTTGAAGATACATTAAATAGAGCGAAGAAGAGGGCAGAGAATATTAATTCTTATGATGAGCTATTAGGGGTTGTTGTTGAAATATATTCTGATTTAGATATTACACATCCATTTCGTGAAGGTAATGGAAGATGCGAGAGAGAATTTATTAGAAGATATATTGATTATATTTGTAAGAAAAATAATTTAGATCCGTGTTTTTTAAATTATTCTTTAATTGAAGATAAAGATAAATATATTGATGCTGTTGTAAAAGCAGATGCTACTTTAGATTATTCTGATTTATATGTTTTATTTCAGTCAATTCTTGAGAAAAAAAATGTAGTTAAAAAGTCAAATAATAAGTAATTAAAACTGGGTAATTATCAAATGATTTATGTAAATCAATTAGTGGTAATTACCTTTTTATATTTTTAAAGAACAAAAGACAAATTAAAATTTGTCGCTTTGGTCGTCACCAACCAAAATTCC
>UQQI01000051.1 GCA_900543055.1 uncultured Mollicutes bacterium | reverse complement strand
ATCCTCTAATTAGAAACTATTTATAAACTGTCCAACTTTTGGGGTTCAGTTCAAAAGTGCTCTTTTTATTAAAATTTTAAAAAAATTGCAAAAAAAATAAAAAAATTAAGAAAAAATGTTGACTTTATATAAAAATCTAGTATAATTAAAAATGTCTACTGAATTTAGTCGATACTTAGTTAACGGAAAGAACTGAGATTCGATTAAAAAATATGCGGATGTAGTTTAATGGTAGAACCTCAGCCTTCCAAGCTGACTACGTGGGTTCGATTCCCATCATCCGCTCCATAAGGTAAAATCGTCGCACCAATGTGACGTTAATGATTAAATCAATCTGAAAAGATTGATTTTTTTGTGCGTTATTGCAAAGAAAGGTGTGATGTGATATGATTAAAATAATTAAAAAGAAAATCAATATGAGTGATGAACTCAAAACCAAAATTAATTGGTCTTGCAAATTTAATAACAGACCCTACCAGATTATTGAGGGTCACCTAAGAATTGTGGAACATACAAATCTAGCGTATGTAGAGCCACACAAAGTAATTATTGGAGATACACTATATTTATTCTTCAATGAACAAAAATATTTTTATATTGGTAATTTAAAGAAGAAAATCCCTATTGCTGATTTATCAGAGTACATAGCAAGGCATTAATTAATTGAGAGTTTATATACTCCCACAAATATTGGTTTATTTTGTCGTGCAAATAATCAATATAAAGTATAAGGTGTCTTGTTATGTGACACCTTTTTTGGTGCCTTTCATTAAAAGAAAAGGAGGAAAGATCATGAATAATGAAAGGAAGATTGCAGCAGTTTATATTCGTGTTTCGACAGAGGATCAGGCACGAGAAGGATTTTCTTTAGGAGAACAAAAAGAAAAGTTATTACAACTCTGTGCGTTTAAGGAATATGAAGTATTTAAAGTTTATGAAGATGCAGGAATATCTGCAAAAGATATGGAACATAGACCAGCGTTTCAAGAAATGCTACAAGATATGAGAGATGGAAAAATCAACTATATTGTAGCTTATAAACTAGATAGAGTTACTCGTTCAGTTCGTGATTTAGAAGAACTTATATTAGAGTTAGAAAAATATAATTGTTATTTAGTTTGTGATAGAGATGATGTTAATACTTCTACTGCTAATGGAAGATTTTTTGTAAGAATGCTAACCGTATTATCACAGTTAGAGATTGAAATTGTATCGGAAAGAACTAAATTCGGACTTAATGGAGCAATTAAGTCAAGCCATTTACCAGGTCCTTCCCCACTAGGATATAAGAAAGATGGTAATAAGAAAACAATTATTGATGAGACAACAAAACCTATTATAGAAAGAATATTTAAAATGTATTTAGAAGGTAAAAGTTTTCAGCAAATATCAAATATATTTAATGAAGAAAAAATATTAAATCCAAAGAAATGGAAAGACACGACTATTCAAAAGATAATTGATAATAAAATCTATATGGGAGATTATGAGCAATATAAAAGAATTGCTAAAAAAGAAAACAAAGAACCTGTTATTTATATGAATGTTGTAGACCCAATAATATCACGTTCAATGTGGGAAGAATGCCAAAGGCAAAAAGAAGTTAATCAAAGAACTTATACAAGAGATAGAGTTTATCTATTCTTTCAAAAGATTAAATGCCCTACTTGCGGAAGAATAATGAAATGTAAAGGTTCTGGTGGCAAGAAGAAAAAATATATGTATTATAATTGTGAGAAATGTCATCTAAATTATCGTGAAGATAAAATTGAAGAATGTTTAATGCAATTTATTTATGATTTAGTTGAGTATGATATGGCAGTTAAAAAGTATTTTTTACCTATTCTAGCAGACCATAAGCCAACAAAAACTGATGATATAAATAAAGAGATTAAACAACTAATAAAACAAAAAGAACGCATTAAAAAAGCATATATGAGTGGTATTGTTGAAATGGAAGATTTTTCAGAAGATTATAAATTAATTGAAGAAAAATTAGAAATTTTAGAGCAAAAGAAATCAGAACTTTTAAATCTAGATAATATAACTTTTACACCTGGACAGTTAATGGCAGATAGGGATATTGAACGAGAAACTATGATAAGGTTAGACACTTTAAATGACATTGTAAAAACAAATTGGGAAAGCAAAACAAAAGATGAAAAACAAGAATTTATATCTAAATTTATTGAGTCAGTTATTTTGATAAAAGATAAAAACAATCAACTTCATATAGAAAAAATTAATTTCAGAAAAAGTTATATTGATAACTTAAAGAAATTTTTAGAAAAAGGAATACTAGATGTATTAGTACCGGTTGAAATAAATGGTAAAGAAGAATTTATTATTGGTAGCCCTAATATTTCTAATGAACAAGTACAAGAATATTTAGATAGATTAAATGAATTTTATGAAACAAAAATGTATCAACTTTATGAAAAAGTTGATGATGAAACAGGTAATATTATTGATGAATTCACACCTAAAAAAGATGAAAAAATTATAAGAATAGTACCAATATCACCTACTGAAATAAAAACAAAATCAATCATAAATAAAGAAGATATTGAAACAAAGTATGGAATTGTTACTTACAATCCTAACAAACCAAATAAGAAAGGAAATGAATAAATTATGGAATTAAAATATACAAGAACTGGTGATTATGAATTACCAAATTTAACTTTAAATGATAATAAAAAAGAAACAATTAATAAATATGGAATGTTAAGACTTGATTATTTAAAACAAAATAAAAAAGCACTTTACACTACGCTTTTAATGAAAGATGAACTTACTAATCATCTTGCTTCAGTAAGTAAAGATGCAGAAAATTTATTAAATAACTTGATGGAAAGTTATAAAAAATCAGATGAAAAATTATCTGAAAAAAGTAAAGAAACAAATCAGATTGAATGGGTAAAACTAATGAATAATTATAAAAATACAGCTGAAGAAATCATATTAAATGAATTAATTTATACTGAAAATGTGTGAGTACGTACTCACATATCGTGTCTAGCAAGCACTGAATTTGTACTCCCATACAAATTCTATATGGGAATTCCCATACCCTTAAAATTTTAGAAAGGAAATTTCAAATTATGAGAATAAGAAATAATAAAGTTAATGTATTTTTAAGTGATGATGAAAAATTTATTTTGAAAAGAGATTCTTCAAGACTAAACTTATCTCAATCTGAATATATTAGAAATTTAATTATAGGATATAAGATTAAAGTTCCAGAAGTTAAAGAAGAACCTAAACCTAAAAAAGATGAATATGTTATTGAAAACATTGTTAAAGCATTAGAAGAAAATATTGAATGCTTAACTAAAGTAAAGAATCGATTTCATTATCTTGGATATTTTGAAGATGAACGAGCAATAGGAACTAAAATTGAATTCTTAAAGATACAAAATAGTATGATAGAAAAATATTTATCATCTATTAGAAATGATAAAGACAATGCCAACTAGCATTGTCTTATGTTATATAATTATTTCAATTTTAACATATATAATTTTCTTAAAAATCCATTTGATAAAGTAGTTTGTTTTACAAACTCTAAACCAACTTTTTCAAGAGTTTTACAACTGCCAATATTATCTGGATGAGCCATAGAAATAATATAATCAAATCCTAAATCTTTTGCAAGTTGTAATTCCATAGTTTGTAATTTAGTAGTAATTCCATTTCCTCTATACTCTGGTAAAACTAAATTACCACCTAATTCACAAACCTTAAATTCTGTTAGTCCAAATTCTTCTTTAAAATCTGCTAACATATCTTGTGAAATATATAGTTGTGACATTCCAACAAGTTTTTCTCCATCATAAGCACCATATAAAGGTGCATAATTTACTTCATCAAACATACTATCTAATTCCCATTGTTCGTATGGAATAAAATGTGCTTGATCAGGCAATCCTTTTAAAACAACATCAATAAGTTTAAATAATTGTTCCTTATCTTTTTCTTCTATTTTCTTATAAATTAAATCCATAATTTTTTCCTCCATTAACTTATATTAAATTTCTCAATATTTCAGTAACGTTTTTCATATCTTTTTCTGTTGACATTATAGTTATCAATAAATTCTTATCTTTATTTAAAATGATATATTGTCCGTTTGAACCATCTCTAAAAATATAACCATCTCTTGATATAAATGTAAAATATCCTATTCCTATTTTAGGTAATACTCTTTCAGATTTATAAGCAGATGGTGTTTCTAATTTCATTGAACACATTTCTTTTATCCAATTGCTTGAAATAATTTGATTATTATTATATTTACCATCGTTTAGTAATAATTGACCTATCTTATGAAAATCTGAATGTTTAAGATATAATCCAGTAGCACCTGGACAATATTTACCATAGTTTTCCCATTTGTAATCTAAAATTTTTAATTTTTTAAATATGTTTTCATTAATAAAATCTGTTAAATTTTGATTAAATGCTTCTTGAAAGAAAACAGATAAAATGAATGGCTCTACATTGTTATATGCAAATCTTATTCCTTTATCATAAGGAATATCATAATTTAGAGCATAATCTAACAATTTATTTTTATCAATATCTTGTATAAATCTTTCAGACATCATTTGTGATTCATAACCAGTAGTATGAGTAAGTAAATCCTTTATTGTCCATTCTTTAATTTTCTCAATATTACTTTTATTTGTTATATTCACTATATCTTTAATTGTTGGAAAAATTTTAGTATTTAAATCTAATGGCTCTCCTGCTATTGATAGACCTTTATCAATTGCTATTCCAATAGCCATAGCAACTAATAATTTAGCACAACTTCTTAATTCATGTAATTGTTCATCTTTATAAAAATACTTTTCAATATTTCCATTTTGTTCAATAAAGACACTATCGATATTTATACTTGGTAAAGTTTTAGATAATATACTTAAATTATTTTTTACATCTTCTATATTAAGCAAATTAATTCCTCCTTTCAACAAGTTTTAAAATACTATTAAAATTATACTATAAAACCAATAAATTTTCTATATTTTGCCTTATATTCATTTAAAATACAACAAATAAATGATATAATATTTCAATAAAATATTTTTTAGGAGGGTTATATGGATATAAGTAGCTGGGCGAAAAAAATAAACTGGGAAAAAAGAATAAAAGCAGTATGCAAACCTTGTTGGGAAATACGATATTGTCCGTATGGTCCAATGGTTGAGTATATGCCAACTAAGGATATTGACAAAGAAAAAATATGCAGAATATTTGGACATGTTTGTCCTGTATATGTAGTAGCAGAACCCTTTACTGAGACAAAAGAATTAAGAACAATTTCTAGAAGTATTCCCCGTGAAGTACAATTAAGAGTTAGTAGACGAGATAATAATGTGTGTCAATTATGTTCAAAAAATGTTTTAGATAAAGATATTCATTTTGATCATATTATTCCTTGGTCAAAAGGTGGTTCTTCAGACGAAAACAATATTAGAATATTATGTAAAAATTGCAACTTAGAACGAAGCAATGATTTTGAATCGGAACTATTAGTCACAAATTTTAAAGAGTTATCTAGTGGCCTTATTGATATCACACAAGAGATGTTATACGACATCATAGTATCTCTTAATATAATAAATAAATTAAAAACACAGATTAGTACTACTTTAAGTATTGAAACCATATTATCATCACTAAAATTAACTGATAAACAAAGAGAAAATGCTGAAGTGGTTTATAAGTTGGCATTTGAGTTAGACGATTTTATTTCCAATTATATGAATGATGATTTTACTAAAACAGATGTTGAAAAAATAAAATATAGACTAGGATATAATACAAATAATCAAGCTCATTCAATTTTTGAAACGACTAACAAATTTAAAGTAACGTTTAGAAATATACAAAAAATAGAAAATAGATTATTTAATTTTATAGGATTAAACATTAAATACATTGATGACGAACAACAATCGAAACAATATGATATTGAAATGATAAAGGAAATAAACGATTGTGTATTACATTCAACATAGAAAGGAGTTTTTACGTGAAAGAAATATTAAAAGAATCAATAAAAACACATTATGAAAATAAAGATTATACTGAAGTTGTAAGAGATGCTTTATTATGTTTAACCACAGAAATAAGAAAAAAATCAGATTTAACTGATAGTGACGGAGTTGATTTAATAAATAAAGCTTTTTCTGAAAAACAACCTTTAATCAAAATAAATAAGCTTGAAACGACAACTGATAAAAATAAACACAGAGGCATTATGGATTTATCAAAAGGATTAATTGAATATTTTAGAAATCCTATGAGTCATTCGAAACAAGAATATTCTAAAAAAGTAGCTGATGCAATATTAGTACTTTTAGATGAGGTTATTTTAGAAGAAATAATTGGTAGTAAAAGTATAAATAGTATAGAAGATTGGTATTTAGAAATTACAAACGATTTATTTCCTAATACAGAAAGATATGCAAAAAGTTTAATTTCTGCTATTCCAAAAAATAAATATTATGAATTAGCAGTAATGCTTTATAAAAATAGAAATAATATTACAAAATTAAAAGATAAAATAATTGATGAACTAGTTAATAATTTATCAGAAGAAGAGTTTAAAGATTATTGTGAAGTAATAGAAAATGATTTGTTTGGTAATATAACAGAAAACGATGTTATATCATCTTTAAAATTTATATCTACAAATATTTGGAATAAATTATCTGACTTAGCAAAGTCTAAAGTAGAAGATGTAGCAAAAGAGGATATTTCTAATCTATATATAGATTTTGAATATGAGTGTGGAAATTATATACCATCTGAACAAAAAAATGGTTATATTTTAGAAAATTCGATACATATATTAGAGAATTTCAGTAATTTACAAGATATTATTGATGTTATAGTAGAAAAAGCAACAGTCAATTCAAATGAGTTTTTACAAGATTATCTATTTGAGAAATACTTTTTTTTAATTATGAGTAAAAGCACCAAAAAACATTTTGATTTAATTGATATGATATGTGACAGACTAAGATATAAAAACAAACCAATGTGGTATGAAATTGTTAAAAAATCATTAAAACAATTACCTAAAGACAATTATTGGTATACGAGTCTTTCTGAAATATTTGGGTTAGAAATGAAAAAAGTAGATCCATTTGAAAATTTTGATATCGATAAAATATCAACAGAAGATTTACCTTTTTAACCTCAATTAGTTGATAATTTAAAAAATATATTATATAATTTTGCTATCAGAGAGATTTAATCAAATCTTATAGTCTTAATTTCGCATACGTGTATAGTTAAGGCTCCATTTGAAGACAACTTACGAACTAATATGGTATCGTAAGTTTTTATTTTATATAAAACTATAATGTTCTCTTTCTAGAAAGGAGAACATTTTTTATGCTTGAATTTAAAGTAATACAAGAATTAAAACCAAATACTGAAATTCTAGAAATCATCAAAAGCTACACTTACATTACTAAAATTGGTAAAGTTAAACACTTACTAAAAACAAATTTACAATTTGTTGAACCTACTCAATATTTAATTACATATCCTATTACTCTTACAATACTAGAATACAAAGTAAACGAGATTAGTAATAAACCATTTTACATTAAAGAGCATAACGAAAAATACAATCTCAAAGAAATTAAACAAATTCTCATAAAATTATCGAGTTAGTGTCTGCAATTTTGACGTATAAAGAGGAAACAAATGAAAGATGTTTTCTATTTAGGGTTGCAAAAATTAAAACTATTTAGGAAACAATTGAAAGAAATTTTCAAAAATGGGTTGTTATTTTCCGTTTTAGTTAGGAAACAAGTGAGGAGATGATTTTATGAGTAATAGATGTGCAGTATATGTAAGAGTTAGCACAGATGACCAAAGAGATAATGGTTATTCTATTGATTCACAACTTCGTATGATTAAAGAATATTGTGAGAAAAACGATTATTTAATAGTTGATGTTTACAATGATGCAGGACATTCTGGAAAAGATTTAATGAGACCTGAAATGCAAAGATTATTAAAAGATATTAAATCTAAAAAGATAGATAAATTAGTTGCAATTAAAGTAGATAGATTAACTAGAAATAATTATGATGGCTTTTGGCTACTTAATTATTGTGAAGAACACGATGTAAAAATTGAACTAATACTAGAACCTTATGATGTATCTACTGCAAATGGTGAAATGATATTTGGAATGAATTTAGTATTTGGGCAAAGAGAAAGAAAAGAAATTGGAGCAAGAACTAAACGTGCTATGGAAGAAATGGCATTATCTAAAATACACCCTAGTAAAGCACCATATGGCTATATTAGAAACAAAGAAACAGGACATTTAGAAATAGAACCTATTGAAGCACAAGTAGTAAAAGAAATATTTGAATTGTGTAAAAAAGGACATTCTACAAGAAATATAGCAAGTATTATGAAAGATAATAATTCATATTTAAAACAAGGTAAATGGCGAAGTGACCGAGTCTATAAAATACTAACTAATTCTATTTATGTTGGAATATTTGAATATGGTAAATATAAAAGAAAACCACAAGATGTTTTAAGAGTTAATGACTATTGTCAACCTATAATTGATGAACAAACTTGGAATGTTACAAGAGCAAATTTAGAGAAAAATAAACATTCAAATTATGGAGAACATATTCATTTATTTACTTAAATAGTTAAATGCCCTGATTGTGGAGGAATACTTTCTTCTACTAATTCTTTTAAGAATAGTGGAACTGACAAAGAAAAAGTTTATTATCATTTAACCTGTAAAAATAGCAATTGTAAATCCAAAGGACTTCATTATAGTTCCGATAAAATAGAACAAAAACTAGGACGTATTTTAAACGAATTAACTAGATATATGTATGATACAGATAATGAAATTATTGTATGTAATTCTACTAAAGCAAAAGAAATTAAAGATATAGATAACGCTATTGAAAAACTAAAACAACAAGAGAAAAAGTTAGTAGATTTATATTTGAGTTCTACTTTAAATGTTGAAGTTATCAATCATAAAAATGAAGTGATAAAAAAAGAAATAGATAAACTAAATCAAAAGAAAAACACACTAGATCCAGATGATGACTTCAAAGATTATACAGTAGAATTACTAAAAAAATTAGATTGTGATTATCAAGATGATAATAATATTTTATTTCAAAATAATCTTGGATTCTCATTTTTATGGGATAGTTTAAATAGAAAAAATAAGAAAGAATTAATACAAAGATTAATAGCAAGTTTAGAAATAACAAGAGATAAAAATTACAATATTGAAATTAAAAATATAAAATTTACTGATGAATTCATATCAAAAAGTAATAAAGAATATTTAAATTATCTTAATGAAATTTTAAATAATAATGAAATCGGAATTAAATATAAATAACAAATTAATAAACAAGAATTAGAAAAATTAGAACAAGATTACTTTATATTTTCTACTAAAAAATATGAAGATAATAAATATTCTGAAGCAGATTTACTTTTATATATGGAACTAATAAAACAACATTTTTATCAAGATGGAATTATAAATTGCCCATATATTGAAGATAACAACATAGTAGATAACCTACTATTAATACCAAAAACAATTATAAAAATATGAAAGGAATGATTTTATTATGGAAATAACTTATACAAAACACGGAGATTATTTATTGCCAAATTTAACTTTAAAAGAAACTAAAAAAGGAAATATAAACAAATATGGAAGAATGAGATTAGCTTATTTAAAAGAATATAAAAAAGCACTATATATTTCACTTTTAATGAAAGAAGAACTTACCAATCATCTTATTTCAGTAAGTAATATTTCAGAAGATTTATTAAATACTTTAATGGAAAGTTATAAAAAATCAGATGAAAGACTATCTGAAAAAAATAAAAAAAGTAATCATATTGAATGGACTAAACTTATGAATAATTATAAAAATACAGCAGAAGAAATTATATTAAAAGAATATATTTTTATATAAATAATCTAAAAAAGAGGAAAAAATTATCAAAGTAATTTAATCCTATTTTTATATTTTAACCAATATGGGAGTAAAAGTAATGTCTAGCCAGCACTGAATTTATACTCCCGCATAAATTCATATTTGTAGGGAACCCTGCACCCTAATTTATTACTTAGTAAAACTAATAATTCTCATAAGAAATATTATTGATTTTTTATAAACTGATTTAATATTAATACAATTATCGTTTGAACATATGGTAATATAATACCAATAAATACTACTGCCAATAAAAACAAAAACATAAATCCTTGCCCCAATGCTGCACCCATTTCATTTGGGGTTGGAACACTTGCAAAAATAGAAAGCCATATTATGAATATTCCATAAAAAATTAAAAAAGCAATAATTGGTAAAGCAATTACATAATATAATATTTTTAGCAATTTACTTTCTATTTTATTTCCAATGTTTATTAACTTCCTACTTATCACAGAACTTGGATAACTAAGACCAAAAACAATTGCTGCAAATATAAAAGGAATAATTCTCCAAGATTCATCCTCATTTATAAACATAATATTAAAAATTACCACTGTAATAACAGCAAGAATTATCCTTGAAATTCTATACGATTTTTTCATTGTTTTTTCCATATTTGTTTCCTCCAATTATATAGAATAGTAACTATAATTTAATTATAACATAAAATAAAAAATCATAACATAGGCACTTGACAAAAATAGGGTAATAGTAAATAATAAAAATATAGAGAGCCTGAGAACAACAGGCACGTTATTCTCAGACCACTGTCTCTATAATGCAGATAAAGAACTTAATTTAACAAATGATTCATATTTTATTAGATTATATGATGACAGTAATACTCAAATTTCTGTAATTAAAATTAATGGTATTATTACTAATAAATCTAATAAAAACTTTTCATAT
>UQQI01000050.1 GCA_900543055.1 uncultured Mollicutes bacterium | reverse complement strand
TGCTGTTTCAAGGAATTTGCAGTTATAATTATATGTTAAAATTGTTGATATGTCAAGAAATTCCTTAAGTGACCTTATATTATTTAGAATATTTATGAAAATTGTAGAAAAATGTGATACTTTTGTGTTAAAATAAGATTGGTAGAATAGAGGTGTAAATATGCAAGGGCAATATCTTATAATTGGTTCATCTTTTGTAATTGCTTTGATAATTGTTATTGTTATATTACATTTTGTTAAAAATGCTGAAATGAAGTATTATCGTAGTAAAGTAAAGAATCTTGAAATACAGAGAAATATGGTTGCTTCTACACCGGTTTTAGTAGAACTTTCTAAAGTGGAACCGATTATTAAGAATGATAAAATGGAAGAAAAATATAATCAGTGGCAGAATAAATTTAATGATATTCGTGAAAAGAGACTTACTGTTATTGATGATATGTTAATTGATATAGACGTATATATTGATAAAAGAGATTATAAATCATGTGGTTATAGAATTGCTAAAACTGAGATAGAAATATATAAAGTAAGAGAAGCAGCTGATCATTTACTTGAAGAGATAAAAGATATTACTTTAAGTGAAGAAAAGTATAGAGCAATTGTAATAAAACTAAAAACTAAATATAGAAGTTTAAATAAAGAATTTCAAAATCATAGAGAGTTATATGGTTTCATGCAGGATGCTGTTCAACTGCAACTTGAAAATATAGAGAAGAGATTTTTAGATTTTGAGAAAGTCATGGAATCAAATGATTACAATGAAGTAGTTCATATATGTAAAGCACTTGATACTATGATAGAACATATGGAAATAATTGTTAATGAATTACCTGATGTATTATTAATGTGTAATACAGTTATTCCAAATAGAATGAAAGAAATAGAAAATACTTATAAAGAGATGACTTCTCAAGGTTTTGTTTTAGATTACTTAAATATTGGGTATAATATAAATGAGTCTCGTAAAAATATCGAAAGAATACTAGATAGAGCAAAAGTTATAAATCTAGAGGGTTCAATGTTTGATTTAAAGACTATGCTTGAGTATTATGATTCATTATTTATTGATTTTGAAAAAGAAAGACTTTGTAGAAAAGTTTATGAAGAAGAGTTAGATGGTTTTTCTAAAAGAATTGAAAAAACAAATAAACTTGTAAGTGATGTTTATGCACAACTTGATGATATAAAGAGTATGTATGATTTAAATGATCAAGATGTTGAAATTATACATGAAGTTAATAAGACACTTGTTGTTATTAATGATGACTATAAGAAGATGGTGCAAAAGGATGAGGCAAAGTCAACTCCTTATAGTGTTTTAAATGAAGAAGTAGAAAATTTAACTAATAGATTGGGAAATATGGAAGAGGATTTTGATAAGGCGTTAAAATCACTTGGAAATATGTATGATGATGAAGTGAGAGCAAGAGAACAATTAGATGAAATTCAAGAATTTTTAAAAACATGTAAGAATAAAATTAGGAGTTATAAATTACCTATAGTTACAGATAACTATTTTGTACAATTAAATGAAGCAAATGAGGCAATACTTGAGGTTATAAAAGAACTTGAAAAGAAGCCAATAGTTATAAAGACTTTAAATACTAGGGTAGACACTGCAAGAGATTTGGTTTTAAAATTATATAATACAACTAATGAGATGATTAAGACTGCTCAACTTGCTGAGATGGCTATTGTATATGGAAATAGGTATAGATTAAAGTATAGTGAAGTTAATGCGGGACTTAATGATGCTGAAAAGTTATTTTATAGTGGTAAATATAAAGATAGTTTGGATACTTCAATTAAAGTTACTTCTTTAGTTGATGAAAATATTTATAGAAAGTTGTTGAGTGTATATGATGAATAATAAGGGTTTTGCTAAATTTGAAGTTTTAACTGTAATAGTTTTATTAATTTGTATTGGAGCATTTTTATTGTATCAAGTTTTAGGTGGAGCAAGTAGTCAACAATTATCTACTATGCGAGATAGTGCTTCTAACTTTGCGAAGGCAGTTAATGCAGATTCTAATTCGTTTGTTAATTCCGATAATGTTTATTTAGATGAAGCAATTGATAGTGGGCTTATGAATAGCATTAGTAGTCCGTTTGGTGGAAAATGTGATGGGTCTGAGACTAGATATTTTATGAATGATGGTACTCCTTCTGTTACTTTAAAGTGTGGAAAATATTTAATAAATGAAGAAAGTGTTTCTTCAATAAAACGTTCAAAGATTTATAAAGTAAGTGATTGGACTGAAAAAGAACTTACTGGATCAGATATTGAAAAAAAAGAATTATATAATTGTAAAGAAAATGGAAAAGAAGTATTTGATGATTACAAGGAAGATGGCTATTTTGTATATCAAACAAATAAGAAATATGGAACATCAAATTTTTATCCTGAAGATGTTAAAGATTGTAATATTGTAACAAAAACTTTTTATAGGAAAATTAAGGAAGTTAAATGATAGATAGTTTTACTATCTATTTTTTTTATGGAATTTCACATTTATTTTATTGATAAAAGTCTTGATAATTGATAAAATATATTATATGGTGATGATATGAAAGATATAATTGAAAAGATAAAGAAAAATAAAAAAACATTAGGTATTACTTTAGCAGGAATACTTTTAATTATCTTAATAATTGTAGTAATATCAATATTTTTTGCTAAAAAAGATTTAAATGAATATAAAATAAAGAACGAAAATATTTATATGTATTTTGGAGAAGAAAAGTTTGAGTTTAATAGTGATGTTGTTTTAGATAATGATAATAATGTTACTTCTTTAAAGTATAATAACAAGAAACTTGAATTATACTCAGAACCTGTTTATATAAAGAATAAGAAGAAAGTTATTTTTCCAAAAAATATGAATGTTGTATTTCCAAAATCTAGTTTTAAACAATATAAAGTTAATTATTATACTGTTTTAACTAAGGATAATGATGACTATAAGTTAACTAATAAGAATTTAAATTATAGAATTAGTAATTCATTTTTATATGATGGTAATGACTTATATTTCTTTATTACAGAAGGAACAGTAACTTTTTCTAATCAATCTATTAAGATACCTCCTATGAGTTATGTTAGTTATACATATGGTAATGGTGAATTATATATTTATAATTATGATGAAGATAAAGTTTATTATTATCCAGCTATGATAGATGGAGATGTTATATATAAGAATGATATTTTTGAACTTAATATTAGTTCTGATAGTGTAAAAAGTGGTACTAAAAATAAGTTATTAAGAAAAAATATAGATGATTTAAATAGATTAAAGTAAGGTGATATTGTGAAGAAAGCAATAATTGTAGCAGCAACCATACTTATTGTTTTTATTCTTATTTACTTTAATAATTATTCTTTTGTTAGGACGTTTGATATTTCAGGTTACGTATTTAATGATGATAATGTTACGGATAATTTAATGAATGGAAATGTTAAATCAAATAAGAAATTATCATATAGTTCTGTTCATACTAATGATGCATTATATTCTTCAAGAGGTAATTATTATATTGGAGAAAAAAATAAGAAGCAGATTAATAATAATTATCCTGTTGTTAGTAAAGATGGTAGTGAAATAGTAGTTATTGATGATGTTGGTAATTTAGTTGATAGTAAATGGAAAAAAGTATCAACTGTTAAAAATACAATAGTTTCTAATAAATTTTTATATAATGAAACAGATTATGAAAGAGCAGATAATAGTGTTTACTTATTTATGGAACTTGATAATGGTATATATATTAATTTAGATAATATGAATATCAATGTAAACGGAAAAGATACTAAGTTACCTACCAATTCATTTATTTATTTTTCTGTTAATTATTTAAGATATTATTCTTTGAGTGGAGATCAATATATTTATAAAGAGTTAGGTGGTCTAGATCATTCTAGTATAGTGACAATTAATAATAAGAAATTTACTTATGATGACTTGTTAAAGAAACTGGGATTAAAAGATGAAGAAGAAATACCTAATAATATTGTTCTTATTAATGATGAAAAAGAAGAAAAAAAACCTGCAACTAAAGTTCCTACAGAGAAAAAAGATGCTCCAACAAGTTTTAAAGAAGGAGATACAGTTGTTTATATTAAGCCAACTGCTAAACTTAAAAATTTAAAAGGAAATATTTATTCTGCTAAGATGGATTTGGAAATAAATGATCCTACTAGTAGAATAAGTAAGATGCCTACCTTAGAGTTTTATATAGGTAGTAGTTTATATGTTAGAAAGACATTTGGTACAGAAGGTACAATTGATGTTTCTGGTT
Organism: uncultured Mollicutes bacterium; assembly: GCA_900543055.1. Lineage (GTDB taxonomy): Bacteria > Bacillota_I > Bacilli_A > RF39 > UBA660 > UBA3789. The sequence continues at coordinate 6,884 of UQQI01000050.1, read as the reverse complement.
TGAAACCAGATACTGATTATGAAATAAAAGCATATTTTGAGTATAAAAATGAAAAAGGACAGGTGGTAAGAAGTAATATTGGGGAATTTAAAGTATCTACTTTGGATATTTCTAATGTTGAAAAAATAAAATTATCTATTGGAAATATTAAGTCATATCCATCTTATGCTGATTTTAATGATATAAAACTTAATAATAAAGAGACTGATGAAGTACTAAAAGGATTAAAATCATTACAAATAACTATTGGAAAAAATGACTATCAAATAAGTACTGCTCTTGTAAAAAAACTTGCTAAATTAGATTCAATTAATTATTCAACTGCAAAAACATTAAAAAGTAATACTGAATATACACTTAACTTTGTTGCAACAGACTTAGCTGGTAATAATCTAGAGATTGAATATGAAGATATGAAATTTAAAACTTTAAAAGAAAAACCTAGTTTTAGTGTTAAGGTTCTAAGTACTGATATTGATAAAGCAAAAGTATCTTTTGAAATTACAAATCGTGATGATATAGCAATTACTAATTTAAGATATGTTTTAACAGATGTTGATAAACAAATAATATATGAAGGAAAAGTTCCTGATGATAAGACTGTAACTTTTGATAATTTAGATGCTAGTCAAGTATATAAAGTTTACTTGTATGGTGATTATGATTTGGAAGATGGTAATGGAATACAAAAAAATTTAAGTCTTAGTGAAGGAAAATTTACAACGGATCCAATATCTTCTCTTGGTTATGCGAGATTAAAATTTGTAAAGAATGAGATAACTAATAATAGTGCATCTTATAAAATTACTTTAGATACTGAGAGTACAAATAATAAATTAATTGAATTAATATCTTCAATTAAGATTAATGTTAAAGATGGTACTGATAATTCTCTATATAAATCATTTAGTATAGAATCAACTGAAATGGAACATTTTAAAGCAGGTAATATTTATAATTTAGATATTAATAATTTATTATCTAATCATAATTATTATTTTGAAATTGTTACTTATGTTAAGTTAGGTAGTAAGACTCATGAACTTACAACTTTATTTAATGTTAAGGATTTTACTACTTTAAAAGTTGATGCTATTGTTCAAATAGTAAATAAATTTACGACTGAGAATTTGATAGACTTTGATGTTAGAATAGAAGATCCAGATGGTGCTATTTCCTCTGATAAGGTATATTTAGAAGCAAGAGATAGAACAGGTAACTTAGTTTATGTTGATGAATTAAGAATAAATTATGAGTATCAAAGAATTACTATTGATAAATTAGATGCTAATGAGACATATACTTTTAAATATACTGTTGAAGAGTATAATATAGGGTTTGATAATAGTACATTTGAAGATAATAAAACTTTATATAGTGAAGATATAGTTACTTCAGTTGGATTATATGGTACTGTTGAGATTGATAGTTTATTAAATCAAATAACTAGTAAGAATATATTTGATATAAATAATAACAAGAGATGGAAAAGTGCAGGATCTTACGATAAAGCAAGAAGAGAGATTGTTGATGAGGTAACTTTCTCTTTAGGTGCTAAGAATGGTTATAGAACTTATTTCTATTATTTACCAGAGTATGTTGGAAAAACTGTTACGGTTTCTTTTGAAGCAAAATATAAAGATAGTAATCAAAAACCTTTTTATATTTCTAATAGTGGTAGTAATAATGTAGCAAGTAATGCTGTAAATGGGGTAAACTCCAAAGAGTATAAGCCATATTCTTATAAATTTACTATGGGAAGTCCATATATTGCTATTACTATTCGTGAAACTGCAGGTGAGAATAATATTACTACAGTTTTACTTAAGAACTTTCAAATAGAAGTTGGAAGTAAGGCAACAAGTTATGAGAAATATAAAGATAAAGATAATTATATGGCTACTATTATTACTAATGTAACTGATTCTAAAAATGAAATTACACCTGATGATTACAATTATTATTTAAGATATTATAAAAATGATAATTTAGTAGATACAGAAGCATTTAAAATGAATGATAGTGGTAGTGTTGTTGATGCTATTAATAAGCATGAAATTGAAAGATCTGCTAATTATGAAATAAGACTTAGTGTTAGAATTCGTGGTAGATTTTATGATTTGAATAAAGTGGAATTTACAAGTGAAGATGAAATTAGAACGATACATAATGTTACGGAGTTCTTTGCAATTCATACGAGTGGTAACTATTTAGTAAGTGATGATTTAGACTTTACTGATTCTACAAGAAATGTTTCAGAATTTAATGGAACAATAGATTTTCAAGGACATAAATTAATTAGACCTTTATTTAGAACTTCTAATAATAATAGTACTTCTACTTATTTAATTTATAATTTAAAAAGTAAAGGTATTTTAAAGAATATGGATATTCACTATTATTATAATAAAAATTTAGTACATGGTGATTTTTATGGTATATGTTATTACAATTATGGTACTATTACTAATTTGAAAATTACTCTTGAACAATCTTATAAGAAGGGAAATGTTGTTAATAGTTTTATTAGTCATGTTAATTATGGAACTGTAGAAAATTTTGCGATTCATTTAAAAGTTCCTTTATATGGTTCTCGTGGTGTTAATGCAGGTAGTTATCATAATTATGGTACATTAAGAAATGGTTATTTATATGGAGAACCTATAGATGGTCGTGGGCTTGATAATACGGCGCTTGATGTTAGACGTTTAGGTGGATTCGGTTCATATGCTAGTGAAAATTCATATGTTTCTAACGTGTTTACTACTGTTCCTGTTTTAATTGATGAATTACAATCAAATATTGGATATCAAAATGAAGTTGGTACAATGTTCCCTAGTATTTCTAGAACTGTTATTAGAAATGCTTATTCATATACTTCTGGTGATTCTTCTATAAGGAATTTTAGACAATTATCGCATGATGCTAACATTTATAGTGGTACAGTTAATGCTAAGAATTTATATTATGCTGATGATGAATTCTATTCTGGTAGTTATTCTAATAGAATTTCTAAGTTATCTCTTCGTGATGAAAATTTCCAAGAAAAGATTCTTAATAGTTCAGGTGCATTTAATGTTAAAGATTTTGTTAAATATGGATATTATCCACAATTGAATTGGCCTAGTGTAATGCCTAAGCAAGATTATATTGAACTTCCTCAAGTTACAGATTCAGATTTGATTGATATTTTAACTGTTGATGAAGTCGAAGAGGGAGAGGAAGAAGCAAATGTTACTGTTACTTTAAATAACCCTGCTGGTGAAAAAATAACAGATATTGAAATTGCTAATATATCTACATCAATTATTAGTCAGTCTTGGTCAAATGGAAAAACTAAACTTGTATTTAGAGCATATAATCCAAAAACTTTTGTTTCTAAATATAGTGTTAGAAAAATAGTTTATATGACAGCAGCTAATAGTACATACTCAAGAACATTTAGTGATAAAGAAAGAATTATTGATTTTGATGTATATAGAAAGATTACTAATATTTCTGAATTTAATAAGATTTCATCTAAACCTAAAGAAAATTATAAGTTATATGCAGATCTTGATTTTATAAATAAGACAATAACTCCAATAAATAATTTTACTGGTAAGTTTGATGGTAATAATCATACTATTTCTAATATAAGAATTGAGAGTGGTAATCCAATATTTTATCAATTGACTGGTGGTACTATTAAAAACTTGTATGTTGAGAATTATCGTGATTTATCATATTCATCATATGTTGGTTTTATTGGATTAGTTCAGTCATCAGGTGATGTTGAAAATGTTCATTTAAAAGGAGTTACTTTGTATGGTTCTTATAGAGTAGGTGGAATAGCGGCTTATACTAATGGTTCGACAATTAGTGATTGTTCTGTTACTGATATAAAAGTTTATATAAAAGATGAAAAACATAAGTCTTATGAGGGACGTATTGGTGGATTCATTGGAGAAAATAATACTACAATAATTGAAAATAGTTTTGTTCGTGGACTCGATATGAATGTTACTCAGGCTTTTGCAACCTATGGTGTTGGTGGATTCATTGGAAGAAATAATTCTGGATATGTTTACAATTCATATGCACAAGGTATGCTCAATACTACTACTGTTGAAGTTGGTGGAATTGTAGGTTATAATTCTGGATATATTTCAAGAGTATTTAGTGCAGTTGATGTTTATACTCAGCAAGATTCTTTAGGTGGTGTTGTTGGATATAGTACAAATGATTATATTTCAAATACTTTAGTAGTAGGTGATGTATTTAGTAGTAAAACTAATTATAATCAAGGTCGTACTATTGGTAATAGAACTGCTGTAAACTCGAATTATGCTTGGAGTGGTCAATTGCTTAATGGACTTGTATCTACACAAGCTAATGGAGATATATTAATTACTTCAGAAGAGTTAACACATGAATTAAATTATCAAAGTTTAATTCAATTAGGTGATGAATTTAACTACAGTAAGTTGATTGCTAAAAATGGGCATAATGTTTTACCTAAATTAACTTATAAGAATAGTGATAAATTACTTCCTAATCAAGAAGATATAGAATTTTATTTAAGTGATTTTAAAATAAAAGAAATTACAATTAATAAGACTATAAATAATGCAATTATAAATTTAAGTATTAATAATCCTGATAATTTTAAAATTAAGAACATTAATTTTAATGATATGGAAATTATTTCTGTTAATAAAAATGTTAATTTAGATGGAGAGACTATATATGAAGTTACTGCAAAACCTATTCATTATTATGATAGTTATTTAATTAATGAAGTAGAATATGTTAGTGATGGTCAGACTAAAAAAGCAAGTTTTGGTGCTAAAATTGAATTATCTTTTTATAAGGATATTTCTAAATATGAAGATTGGCAAAATATAAGTACAGATTTATTTGAAAATTATAGATTGATTGCAGATATTGATTTTAGTGGTAAGACTAATGTTAAGACTAATGTTAATATAAATAGACTTGAAGGTACTGATGGTGGTCATACACTAAGTAATATTACTGTTAATTTTAATAAAGCAGGACAAGGGTTAATTGATACTGTTGCTGCTAGAATATCCGATGTTAATTTTTCTAATATTAATATTACTAATACTGGTAGTGGTAATTATTCTGCTGTTATCAATTATTTAAATGGTAATATGGAAAATGTTAGATTTGAAAGTGTTACAGTAAACGCACCTAATATTTCTTATGCTGGAATGGTTGCTTTTAATCTTGCTCAGGATATTCGTACTATTCATATGTATGATATAAATGTAAGTGGTAATTCTTTTGTTGGTGGATTTATTGGTCGTACAAGATATTTTGATATTAAAGATGCTGATGTAAGTAATGTTCATATTACAGCAAAGAGTAGTTATGTTGGAGGATTTATTGGATATTCTGACTGGATAAATGATCCTACTGTATTTAATATAAATGGTGATAATATTCATATTAGTGCTAATAATAGTCAGTATGTAGGTGGATTATTTGGGCTAGCTACAGGAAGTAATTGTTCAATAACTGATAGTGATGTTTTAGGATATAGATATGTTGGTGGAATGTATGGGCAGTCTTATTCTCGTAATGTAAATAATCCTAGAGTTAGAAATACTACTGTTTCTGCAAGATCTTACGATATTGGAGGAATTGCAGGATACTCTGAAAATATTACTAATGGTTATTTTGCTAATGGTCATGTTATAGGTACTACTACAGAATCATCAAATGTTGGAGGAATTACTGGAACTGGTGGTTGGACAATTTCATCATCAACTGTAGTTGACTCTGTTATTGAATCAAAAGGTGATAATGTTGGTGGAATAAAGGGAAAACTTTCTTATGCAACTGTTTCTGTAGTTGGTGTTTACAATACTACGATTACTGGTCGTAACAAAGTTGGAGGAATTGTTGGAACACATGAAAGTACTTCTAATACAATTCAATATGCCGTTACTAATTCTGTTGTTACAGCAACAGGAAGCTTTGCAGGAGGAATTATTGGATATGTTGCAAACTTAAATACAACAGATCAAACTTATAAGATTTACATTCATCATGATTTAGTTGAGGGTGGAACCGTAACTGCTTCAAACTATGCTGGTGGATTGATTGGATATGCAGAAAAAATGCTATTTAATGGGCATTTTTATAATAACTATGTTGATTGTGATGTTTCTTCTCCAAGTTTTCGTGGATATATAATTGGAGGACATGATGATTATGCAGATAGAATTAGTAATCTAGCACTTTATGCTGGTAATAAGTCAAATAATACTGTTGTTACCTCAAGTGTTGTTCCATCTAATGTAAGACTATATTCTATAGATAATCTTAAGAGTAAATCAAGTTATACAAGTATTGGTATTGATGGTTATTTTACTTGGGATAGATTATCAAGTTCTAAATATCCTAGTGTTAATTCAACTTATCCAGATGGAAGACGCTATAATGATATGCCATCTGCTACAGGAAGAACTATTCCAGCGGAATCACTTAATAGTTTACAAGTAGCAGCATTTACTCCGCTACCAGAAGTTAAAGTTTATGCAAGTGATGCTGATAAAGTAAATGTTGAATTTAGTGAAATTGATAATACTGTTTCTTTTACAATAAATAATGAAACAAAAGAATTAGATAAACTTACTTATACTTATTATTATAATTTTATTGATGATTTTAATATTACTATTACTAATGGTATAAGTAGTAAAAAAATATCTTTAAAAGCAGAAGACTTAAGAAATTCAATTTCGGTAAATAAAAATAATTATTATTACTTAGATGGAGAAAAAGTTATTACTAATGATAGTAATGTTTCTAAATTAAAAGTTACTGCTAAACATAATTCTGTTAGTAAATTATCTAATGGTAAGGCTTATCCT
>UQQI01000049.1 GCA_900543055.1 uncultured Mollicutes bacterium | reverse complement strand
TTGTGATATTTTTTTGAATTATAAAAATTATAAATACTAATAAATAACTAATCTTAATAATTAATTTTAATGTTTTCTTATATGGTAGAAAGTTATTTATAAATAAGTTTAATAGTTTTCCTCCATCTAATGGATAAATTGGTAATAAGTTAAATACTAAAAGAGATATATGATAAATTAATATTAATTCTTTATCATAAGGAAATAAATAAATCAAAATAAAATAAGCAATATTTTGAAATAATGGGCCTGCTATTAGTATTAAAAACTCAATAATATTTTTTGTATTTAATGGCATATTAAATTTAGTTATTCCACCTAGTGGATAAATATATATTTTTTTTACATCTACTTTTAATAATTTTGCAACTAAGAAATGACCTAATTCATGAACTATTATTATTATATTTAATATTAAATATTCTTTAAATGAACCTATTAATATTGCAATTATTCCTAATATATAAACTAATATGTTTACTTTAAATATATTTTTTATAATCTAATTGTTCTCCGTTCTTTTCAAATTTTAAATATAATTCATTTGATTTTACTTCTCCTAATACTTGTCCTTTTTCTACATAATCATATAGTTTATAATTACTTATATTTACATTTATATAATATGTATCAACTCCATCCACTTGTTCTACAATAATTGTTTGCATATTATCTTTTATTCCACTATAGACAATTATTCCACTTTCTAATATTGGTACTAAATAATTATTGTCTACTATTAGTTTTACTCCATTATTATAATTAGATGACTTTTTATAAGATAATTTTTCACTAAACACTGGTGTTTCTTCTTTTACTACTTTATCTAGAGATAAAATTTTACCAAAATACTTCTCATAAATACTTTTTGTTTTAGTAAACTTTATATTTTTTTCGTATACTTCTTTTTCTATATTCTTCTTTAGTGTGGGATTTTTCTTTGTTGCTATTAATCCTATTAGAAATATTATAATTAAAATAAATAATTTACTTAAAAATATCTTTATACTTTTCTTTAATACTAATTTTTCTTCTATTCTTTTATTCATATAAATTCTCCCAGTTAAATATATGAATAAAAAAAATAAGTATTCTAATTTATACTTATTTTTCTGTATTTCTTTGGTATAAGATTTATTATTAAATAAATTAATTCTCCATATATTATATTTAATATTAAACTATGAGTAATTTTATATAGAACTTTATATAGAGTTACTGGTACCATATTAAATACTAGTAGAATTATTCCTGTTAATATTTCATATGATGAAATAATTAAAATTAAATAGATAATTAATTTTAAATAGCTTATTTCAAAGTTCTTATATATTTCTAAAGATATAAAGCCAATTATTAGAAATAGTACTCCATTAAAGAATACTAAATTTGTATATAATAAATCATATATCATTCCAACTATAAAAATTGTAATAAAATAATTTTTTTCTTTTTTTCTAAAAAATGGATAAATCATAAAAATTGCGATTACAGTTAACATTGGAGTAAAAAGTGATAAACCGTTTACAAGATATGGTAAAAAGTTTGATAATATTCCATCTAAAACTATTGATATTAATAAAATTATAGTACTTATTATCATTCTTTTACCTTTAATACTGTAACATAGTGAATATCATCAAAGTCTTGATATGTTTTTATATAAACATTTTTACTTAAATTGTACTTATCACTTTCAATTTTTTCTACTGTACCAATATATATTCCTGCAGGTATTAATTCACCTAGACCGCTAGTTAACACAACGTCTCCTTTATTTATTTCTGTAGATTTGTTTATGTCACTCGCTTTGATTAAGCCATTTTTCTTATTATATCCATTTAAAATTGCATAATTATCATCATTATTTGTTTTAATTGCAACACTTACTTTGAAGTTTATGTCGTCTGATGTTATTAATTTTACCTCAGATGATGTTTTTGACACTTTTGATATCTTACCTATTAAACCATTTTTTGTAATAACTGCCATATTCTTTTCAATACCAGAATTACTTCCTTTATCTATTGTTATTGTATTAAACCAATAGCTTTTATTTCTAGATAAAATAGTGGCATTAACTGGCGTATATTCCGTAAGTGTCTTATTTAATTCTAATGTATCTTTTAATTCTTGTATTTCTTTTTCTAATGAACTATTAATATTTTTTTGAATTAAATAACTTTCTGATTGAGTATCACCTTTTTCTTTATTTAAAGAGGTAAATGGATACATTATTACTTTTTCTATAGAAATAGATAAATCTTTAAAAATAGTTTGGGTGTTTCTCTCTATTAATAAAGAGGCACTTAAAAGTATTATTAATACTACAATTATTATTGGAATTATTATTTTGTTATTTTTCTTTTTCTTATACATATAATCATCTCACTTACCTATTATATTATATTTTTTTATTTGATTCAATTTAGAATGTTCAAATGTTCATAAAAACTATAAAAAGAATTATCTCCTACTATTATATGATCAACTACAGGTATACCTTGAATGTTTCCTGTTTTCATTAATCTTTTTGTAAATTCTATATCTGCCTTTGATGGAGTAACATCATTTGTTGGATGGTTATGAATACATACAATTGATGATGCACTTACTTTGTAAGCCTCCTTAAATATTTCTCTTGTATGTGTAGTTGAGTGATTTATTGTTCCCATAAATATTAATTTCCTTTCAATTAATTCTTGTTTATTATTGAAGTAGTAGCAATAAAAATATTCTTGCTTTTTTCCTGATAAAAGGTACCTCGCTGATTTCCAAATAGATGTTGGATTATCTAATTTCTTTAATGATTCTTCTTTTTCTAGAAATATTCTTTTTCCGAATTCAATGCAAGCAACTAGTTCAATTGCTTTTACCTCGCCTATTCCAGATAATTTTTTCAAATCAGTTATATTTATTTCTTTTAATTCAGTAAGTGAAAATTTATTTAATATTTCTAAAGCTAGTTCTTCTACATTTTTTCCTTTAGTACCACTTTTTAAAATAATTGCAAGTAGTTCTTTGTTTGTTAGAGATTCTGCTCCAACTTCTTTTAATCTTTCTCTTGGTCGTTCCTCTTTGGGAATATCTTTTATTCTATAATTCATATTACACCTCAACTTATTATTAGATATTTTTTAATCTTTATTGTTTTTTACTACTTCTTCATAAGTTGAAAGTATTACTTCTTCTACTTTTAATATTTCATCTGTTGTTAGAGAAGTGTTTATTAAATTATCAAACTGAGTAATTGTTGTAGAAAATTCTTGGTTATTTAAATATTTTTCTTTAATTGTAATGGAAAAGCCTTTGTCCTCTAATATTTTCTTTACTTTTTTAGCAGCATCTAAATCTTTTGTTATACCTCTATAAATATAGAAATCATTATTTTTGTAATCAATCACTGATGTTGTTAAATTACTTACTTTATTTTCTAATATTTCTTTATCACCAACCTTACCTTCTTCTAGAAAATAATATAATTCTTTACTGGTTATATTTTTTATTAATTCTAGTTTACTTTTAAAAAGAAAACTTCCTAATATATAACCTATTATTACATATACTACTCCTCTTATGAGGACTTTTTTCATAATATCACCAGTTTTACTATATCAAGATTGTTTGTTATAATTTGTCAAAAAAAATACATTCATTAAAGAATGTACTATTTTTTACTTTTTGTTTGTAAATATGTTGCGACTATTATTATTCCAAGACCTACTATCAATAAGTATAACCAAGCAGGAATTGATGACCAAATATCTCTTAATTGAACTAGTATATTTATTATTGTTAATATTATTCCAAAAATAAATAATTTATTAAAATCATTATTTTTATAACCAATTATTATTAAAGAAAGAGAAATTAGTCCTACATAAATTAAAATAGTTAATTTATTTAAGAAAAATATTCCTGGTATAATTAATGATACTAATACACCTATAATAATTGTTAGTACTTTGGACGAGTTTTCTTTACATAAAAATTCTTGTATTAAATAAGTTATATAAAGTATTAAAATACTTGTTGAAATAGTTGATACTTCTGTACTTAAATCTTTTAAATATATTAGTTTAAGTATTGGAAATATTATATAGAAATAACTTGTTATTTTTATTGTTCTTTCTTGACTAGTAATTATGATAATTACTAGAATCCAAATAAATAATAGTGTTGTTAAATATGGATTATCTATTAGTAGTCCTTGACAACTTATTGGAACAAATATACTAGTTAAGAAAGTTATATATATTGGTAGTTTTAGATATTTTTCTTCATAATTAGCACTTGTTGCTAGTAAGATACTATTTATAAAAATTAATATTATTGCACTTATTAGACTTTCATCTATAATATTTGTAATTATAGATAGCATTATCACTATATAAGAATAACTAGAGTATGTTTTTTTGTTATTTGTAATAATTGATAGTATAGTGTAAATTGCACTTATTATTATAAACATAGTTAAAATTGTTATGTTTGCTGATGTTATTTCTTTTATTATTCCTATTAGAGATAATACCCCCATAAATATTAATGGTGGGTTAACCAAATTTTCAAATGGTAATTTAGAAATACTTAAAACATTATTTTTACTTAGTATATTTAAAAGAACTATTACTAATGGAATTACTATTGCTTGAAATGGTTCATTAAATACATTTATGTAGCAAGATAGTGATAATACTAAGTATACTATATATGATATATTTTTACTTTTTTCATCTGTTGTGAAGAAATCTACTTCTATTAATATAATATAAAGAGTTAGACAAATATATTTTATTATTTCTGGTAAGTTAGTTATATTTAGTCCTATATTTATTAAAATAAAAATAATTATTAGATTAACATATTCTAATTTTTCATATTTCTTTACTAAGTATGTCATATTTATAATATTAATTATAGAACATATTAATAGAGACATTTCATTTATTTCTGAATTATTAAATTTAATAATATAAGCAATTATTATGTATGATGATAATTTACTTATGAAGTTTAGTACTGAGTCTTCTTTTGTTATTATATTCGTAAAGAATATTAGCATTGATATTAGAGTTATTATTGTAATTATATCCAGTGTTAAAAAACTTAGTATATTATAAATCGAAATTAATACTGAAATAAATGATATTTGTAGTAAGTAACTTTTGTTATATTTTAAATATGTTATATATGTGAATATTCCAATTAATAAGTACGTTATAAAGTAAGAAATATAAGAACCATTTCCTCCATATGTTAGAAAACTACCATATATCCCAAAATATTGTAATCCAACTATTGTTAATACTAAGAAAGCAAGTCCTAGTATCCAATATATATAAGATGTTTTATATAGTTTTAGTTTTAATTCTGTAAATACAGATAAACCTAAAAATATAATTGATAGAATTATTAATAAGCATATTTTTAACATATTTGGTATTATTTCCCATGATGTTGTTGCGAATAATATGCCTGATATTAAAACCATTCCTACTCCTAACTTTAGAAGTAAGTCTATTTTTTTAGATTCTTCGTTTTCTTCTATTGGAGGAGCATTTATTCCATTTACTTTTCTTTCGTATTCTGAAAGGTTAGAACAAAAGATAAATATTAATATTGATGAAATAAATAGAAATGGTATATTAATTATTCCAGATATTATTAATAGTCTTTTATTATCAATTAAGTCTAGTCCTTTAAAAAATGATACTGATAGACAAATTATACCTATTATTAAAACTGTTAAACCATAGATATAGTGTTCACTTATTAGCCCTAGAGTTCCTGCTAATAGGTTTATTGCTCCTGCTACTTGAATGGTTGATTTTTCTTTTTCTATATTCATACAATTACCTCTTTATTATATTATAAGGTTTATTTTAGTAATTGTCTATTATCTATTTTCTTAATTGTTTTATAGATTTTTTAGTTTTAACTTCTACTCCATCCATATTTTCTAAGACTTGGGTAGAAGGTACTATTTTTCCATTTACAATTATGTTTTCTATATAATCAGTAAGTTCTGGATGTGTTTCGTAAACAAAGTCCATAGCTGTTGCTCCTGCTGGTAATTCAACTATTTCTCCACCATCGTAAACATAGACATGTTCAGTCAAAAGTTTCTTTTTAGCCTTGGAAATAAAGTCAAAATCTGATTTTGATGTTTTATCAATTTGCATTAAGTCTCTTACAAAAGGAATACTTTCTCTTATAAAAGTTTGTGTTTCTTTTTGAGTCATTCCATTTTTTATATTCCATAAAGCAGGTACTCCGTAAGCAGTTACTTTATCCATATCATGAGTTCTTATCTTTACTTTTGTTGGTTTATCATCTACTGCAACTGTAGTGTGAAGTGATTTATATAAATTAGTTCTTGGATTCGAAATATAATCTTTTAATCTTCCATTTATATGAGGATATTCTCCATGAACTAATCCTAATGTTCTATAGCAATCATCTACTTCTTCTACTAATATTTTTAAATAAAATAAATCATAAATATTTTCTATTTTATAACCTTGTAATATTTTTTTATAGGTTGTACAAATATTTTTTGTTCTTAATAGAATATCATTAGGAATATTTTTTTGTTTTAGAATTTCTGATATTTTATATTTCATTTCTTCTAAATACTCTTTTTTTTGTTCTTCTATTTTTTTCTTTTCTTCTGTTATTTTCTTGAAGTCATCTGGTTCAATATACATAAGTGATAAATCTTCTAATTCACTTTTTATTTTATATGCTCCGATTGACAGTGCAAGTGGTACAAATAATTCCATTGTTTCAATTGCATTTTCTTGTTGTTTTTCTGGTCGCTTAAATTCTAGCGTTTCCATATTGTGCTTTCTATCTGCTAGTTTTATAAGAATAATTCTTACATCTTTAGAAAGCCCATTTGTTATTTTCCTTGTATTTGCTAGTCTTTGAGACTCTTTTGTTACAAAGTTTATTCTTCGCATCTTAGTAACTCCGTCTACTAGTTCTGCAACATCTTCATTTATTATTCTTTTAATATCTTCTTTTGAAAAATCATCTTTTGCATCTTCTATGGTGTCATGTAAAAGTGCTGCACATATTGCATCAGTGTCATAAACTTCCATATCAAGTAAGTTTTTAGCAACATTTAATGGATGTGTTATATAAGGTTCTCCACTTTGACGATATTGGTCTTTATGTATTTCACTTGCTAATAAAAAAGACTTGTTTACCTCCTCTATTTTATCATCACTTACTCCGTGTTCCTTTAATGTTTTAATAATATTTTCAATAGTAATCATAATTTAACCTCCCTTTTAAAGAACAAAAGACAAATTAAAATTTGTCGCGCACTTTCCTTATATATAAAAACGACTCAATGCTTTTGAATCGTTTCCCAGAAAGTGCATGAATTTAGAAAAGATTTATTTAAATTTGTTACAATATTTATACTTTTCATAAAATCACCTCTTTTTGTATTGATAATACTTATATCAAATTTAGAAATTAAAGTCAATGAAATAATCTATAATTTTTTGTAATATTTATATAAGTTATTTTTATTATGTATGTTTTTGTAAAGTGTTTTTTCTTTAATTTACTGATAAAATTAGGAGTGATATAATAATTTTGGAGGATAAATAATATGGCAATGATGAAAAATTATGAGGTAACATCGGGTGGTGGTCCTATTTTCAATAAACCTGCTTGCAGTGTTTCCTACCCTTATAGTAGTAATACTAAAAATGCTGCTGATATTTCTAGTGTATGGGATTATATAGATGGCATTTTATCAAGTATTAGTTCTCTTTCTAACGATTTTGAAAGTATAAAAAATAAAATTAGGAGTTTAGAAGACAACTGGAATAATTGTATTATAATGAATGGCGTTGGTAATGAGTATGTTTATGTCGATGATGTAAATGGAGATATAACTAACTTTTCTTCTAAATGTGAAAGTGGTAAAGGTGAAGTTGACGGAATATTTAGTGAATTTAGCGAGACAATAGCAGAAATTAATGAATATATGAATTTATTAAAAGAAAATTATGCAAATTATCAAAGTCTCCAAAGTGAACTTATTAGTGCATCGTCTGAATTATCTGCTCTATCCGTTTCTAATAGTAATTCAATAAATACATCAAGGATAAGTACTTTGAATTCAACTATTGCTAGTTTAAAGAATAAGATGAAAGATTACCAGGAAATTACTAGTATTGATTCTTGTGGAAAGTGGGTTGAAAAATAATGGCTGATAATTTTAGTGTTAGTTATGATGAGAAGTTATATACTGCCGGAGAGAATGATTATAATGCTATTAAAAATTCACTTTCTACTATGATAAATGAAGTTACAGATTATACTAAACAGTTAAAAGAAATTGAGAGTTTTACACCTTCTATTGTTTATGGTGGCGTATTACAAGATATGGTTGAAGGAATGAGTACTGCTTTAAGTAACTTAAGTGAAAGACTTGAAGTTAGTAGCACTATTGTTTCCAGAGCGAAACATATTGTTGAATTATATAATAAGTCTGATTCTGATATGTCAGCTGATGTATGTGAATTTTTATTAGAAAATTTGAAAATGACTTATAAAAATAGTTTTGATCCTAATTTTAAAAATGGTTCTGCATTAAAAACAGATCTTTATTATCAAGCAATTTTTGATGATAATTATACTCCTCAAGGTATAACAATAGTTGGAAATAAGGTTATAATTTCTGCTTATCAAGAAGATAAAAAATCAAGACTTTATATTTTTAATCCAGATAATAGTAGTTACTATATTGTTGGACTTGATAATAAATCTCATGTTGGTGGAGTTAGTTATGATGAAGTAAATCATGTTTTATTAGTAACTGGTAGTAAAGGTGCAGTAAATGCATATAACTATGATGCAATGGAGTCAATTGCTAGTAAGATAACAAGTGAAAGTTATAGTGGAAAAACTGTAGTTTTAGATTTAACAGACAATACTGGTACAAAACAAAAAATAAAATTAAGTTCTAATATTAATATGAATTATGAAAAAATGGAAAATGGTAATAAATTAACCGGTTATAATGCTGGGTCTGTTTATGTTGATACTAAGTCTAATCAAATATTTATTAATAGATTTGCAAAAGATGGAAAACTAGTTTATGGAGACTTAGTTTATGATAAAGACAAGGGAAAATATACTATGGAAAATCCAAAATCTATGAATATAGATAATGGCATTCAAGGAGTTGCAACTTACCATAAAGATGAAAAGACTTATTTAATAGAATCAAGATCTTATGCTGGAACTAGTTCTCAAATAACTGTTAGAGATATTACTGATGGCAAAAATATCCTTGTTGGTACTAAGAAGTTCGATAATAAATATATGGAAAGTATTCATGTGGATGAGAATGGAATTGGAACAGCGGTTTATGAAAATGGTACCTATAATCAATTTAATAAAAATGATTCCACAAGAACATTTGATGTCAATGAGATAATTAAAGAAAATAATAAAGAAAGCGGAAATGTTTTTATTATAACTAATAAATTTGAAAAAGGTGAACCTAATAAAGAAGGTTATTAATTTGGAGGCTAACTATGAGAATAAGTAATTTTAAGAATTATGTTGATTGGAAGAATATTAAGAAAAAGTTTACTTTAGTTGCTATTTCTGTTGCTATTGGTTCTATGGCTACTGGATGCAATCAGAATATTAATAGTAATCAATATATAAATGAAAATAATGGTATTTATCAACAGTTAAATGAAGAAAAATTAGATTCTAATACAACTGATATAAATGATCGTGCTGATTATTATGAAAAATATGTTGAAGATAAAATGGACAAAATGTCTGAATCTGAGAAGCTTAATTATTATGTAAATGTTAAAGTGAATTATATTGGTAGAGAAAATTATGACGATGATGATATAATTTTTTTAAGAAATGACAATGTATATAAAGGAGATTTATATGATGGTGACGATTCTATTGGATTACCTCCTGGAATATATAGAGTTATTTCTGAAAAAGTTGATGGACATCAAAGTAATTTTGGAGAAATTAGTATACTTACACCTGGAGAAGATGTTACTTTAAATGTAGATTATAATTCTTATAAAGCAAGTATTTCTAGTGATGAAAAGACAAAATAAAATATTGGAGTTGGTCCAATATTTTATTTTATATCTTTTATAATAGTTCCTTTTTTTACAATAGTTAGTGTTGATTTACTAGGTATAAGAATATAACTATCTCCTTCATTTCCGTTTGTATCTTTATACGACTCTATTTCTACTGTTACTTTTTGATCACTATCTGTTTGGCTTAAAACTGTATAATATGAATTATAATAACCATTTCTTTTATAAACTTTTACTTCTTCACTATTAATTCTAACTATCGGAATTTGGTTTAATTCTTTACTTATTTTAAACATCAAAGTAATTGTATTACCCTCTTCAGCATAATTTTCATTATAAGTATTATCTGATTTTAATGTTACTTCTGTAATTTCTGGAGAAGTTTTATCATTACTTGAATATTTCGAAAATTTATCAAACATAGATGTATTTTTATATAAAAAGAAAATAAGAAATGTAACAAATAAAGTTAATACAATTATGACTACAATATTAATAATAAGATTTTTTTTAGGATTAATTGTCTTAAACATAATATCAACCTTCTTATATATTTATGTTATCATTTTTACAGGTTCTATACAAGAAAGTTAACTTATTTATGTAAACTTTTTTAGTTTACTTCTAAAACTTTAATTTATACTTACAGATTGACAAGCATTATCATTTTCAATACATTTTAAATATTTACCAACTAAGTTATAGTAATTATCTTTCTCCATTCCTACAACTATGAATGCATGTGGCTTACCGCTTACTTTCCATTTGTAAGTTAACTTAGTATTAGCTTCTTGTGCTTTTTCTTCCACTCTATCAGCATTATCTGGTCTTACCATTGTATCTTTATCACCATGAATAATTAATACTTTATCACTTGATTTAAAGTTTCTTCCTGTTGAGAAAGAATTTTGATATGATAAATTAAGTATTCATGGTACGTACTTCTTTAAGCAAATTAAAACTATCTAAACACTTATAAAACAATGCCTAGGGAGTTTTTATTCTCTTACAACTGTCAAATTCAGGATTATAGTAATCTTTCTGAATGGGAAAGTCAATTATATTGTTTGTTAGTATTTATAAATTTTAAATTAATTTTTATCATATTTACTGTCTATAATTTTG
>UQQI01000048.1 GCA_900543055.1 uncultured Mollicutes bacterium | reverse complement strand
GTGTTTCATTTACTGCACAAACGCTTGTTAAATTCATCATAATTAAAAGAAAAATAAAAATTTAATAATAGACAAAATTTTACGTCATAAAAAATAATTATAAGTAAAATGCTTAAATTACAAAAAAACTTATGGATTTTTTGTAATAATTTTTGTAAAATAAATTTAAATGGTGGTGGTCAAATGGAAAAAAATTATGATTTATATAACTATGATTTGACTGAACTAACTCATTCTTTTCAAGATGCTTGTGCTAAAGAAGAATTTAAAGATTTTGTATACGGATTAAATATTAAAGAAGAAGTCTTAATGAGATACACATCAAGTCTAGAAGAAGCATGTTCTGAACATCTTGCGTGCTTAAATTGTAAAGGACTAGATAAGTGTCCAAATAGATTAAAAGGTTATAAATATACACCAATGTTAGACAAAAGCATTATAACATTTTCATATGATATGTGTTCTAATAAAATAAAACAAGATAAAGAAGATGCTTATAAAAAAAATCTAGATTTATTTGATATGCCAAAAGATATTAAAGATGCAACATTTATAGGAATGTATAAAGATGATAAAAATCGCCTTCCAATCATAAAATATTTTAAAGAATTTATGGATAACTATAATAATGAAGAAAAACCAAAAGGTATATATTTAACAGGATCATTCGGTTCAGGAAAGAGTTATCTAATTGCTTCATTATTTAATGAGATGGCAAAAAGAAATGTAAAAAGCATCTTAGTATACTACCCAGAGTTCTTAAGAAGTCTAAAAGCGTCATTCGGAACAAACTATAATGAAAAATTTGAATTATTAAAGAAAATCCCTTTATTACTATTAGATGATATAGGTGCAGAAAACTGTAGTAACTGGTCAAGAGATGAAGTACTAGGTCCAATTCTACAATATAGAATGGATAATCATTTACCAACATTTTTTACATCAAACTTAACATTAGAAGAATTAGAAACTTCCCTTGCGACAACATCATCTGGAGTTGACAAACTAAAAGCAAGAAGAATAATAGAAAGAATAAAACAACTTACAGTTCAGCTTGAATTAGTTAGTAAAAATAGAAGGGGGTAAAAAAATGAACATTGAAAAAGCATTAAGAAATTACATTGAAGGAAAAGGTAATAAAATAAAATATGAAGAATTTATTAACCTTGTTAAAAGTAATGGGAATAATGCCGCCAATGTTCTTTTTAAATTAGTAAATGAACAACTTGATACAATGAGTGATACAAAGTGTTTAGATAGAACTATAGAAGTTTTAAAATACTTAGGAGTAATATTAGCTAATTGTCAAAATGTAAATAGAAAACTAATATCAAGAAAACTATTTAAACTAGAATTTAAATTAGAAACTATCGAAAGTGAAGGAAAAAATAAATTTAATTTAAAACACTTACAAAGTGAATTTGAAAAATTAAAGAATCAAATAATAGAATTACAAGATATGACAGATAACAAAGATACTAAACAATATGACTTCATAAGTTACTTAATAAATGAAACAAAAGATATGAAATATTTAGAGTTTACTATAAATAAAATGCCTTCTCTTATAAACATAAAAGATAAAAATGAAATATCTTTATTTAGAAATCTGGTAAGAAAATATTTAGAGTGTGTAGTAGAATTTAATGAAGAAGACTTAATGTATTATAATAATTTAATTTCATACATTATGAATCAAGATAATTTCTATTTATCTCAACAAGAAAAAAAAGCTTGTCTTCAAGAAATTAATGCCTGCTTTGATAAATTAACTTGTATAAAAAAACTTGCTAAAAAGAATAAAAATAAACTTGTATGGATAGGGAGAATAACAGAACAAATAAAAGGCTTAGATGATGAGAAAAAAGATATAACTGAAATTGCTGGAAAATATAATATTCAAGTATACTTTGATGAAGACGTGCTAAATTGTGCTAACCTAGTAGAGACTCCAAAAGAAGGGGAAATGTTAGATAGAGAAATATTAGATGATTATATAATAACAATAGATGGCCCAACAGCAGTCGAAATTGATGATGCCTTGTCATGTAAAAAATTAGAAAATGGTAATTACTTATTAGGAGTACATATTGCATCAGTTTTAGGATATTTTCAATATGATTCAAATGTTATTCAAGAGGCATTAGATAGAAACCAATCAATATATTTACCAGCAAAATATCAAACAAAAGAAAATGACTATCAAAGAACAATACCTATGTTTCCATATCACTTCTCAGCAGATGTAGCATCACTAATAGAAGGAAGTCCAAAGCTTGCCAGAACATTTTACTTTGAAATAGATAAAAATGGAGAAGTGGTTAAAGAAAGATTTATCAAATCAATAATAAGAAATAATAAGAAGATGACCTATGACGAAGTAAATGATATTTTAAAAAATAAAACAGACGATAAGGAGTTACAAGAAACAATAGATAATTTAGAAGAAGTAACAAAACTATTAGATAGTAAACATCATATTTCTGAACTATATAAAAAGATAAAAGAAAACATTAAAGACCCATCAGAATTAAGAGTAAAAAAAGTAGGAGCAGAAAATATAGTGTATCAAGCAATGTTATTAACAGGAAACAGAGTAGCAGAATTCTTTGCTAAAAAAGATCTGCCATGTCTATATAGAGTCCATGAAACAAATAAAGAAAATGTTAAAAAGATTCAAGATATGATTGATAATTTAACTTCAAGTTATGGAGGTAAAGAGTTTAAAAACTTATATAAATTAATTGAAGGAATATATCCAAGAGGTTGGTATGACAAAGAAGGTTCTCATGATGGATTATGTTTAGATCACTATTGTCATTGTACTTCAGCATTAAGAAGAGCAGCAGATATTGTTGTTGAACATGCTCTAGAAGTTTGCTATGACAAAGAACCAACTGAAGAAGAATTACAAAAATTACAGGAAGAAATAGAAAAAAGAGCTCAAGAGATAAATTCAAAACAAGGACCTATAGAATGGTTTTTAAAAGACTATCAAAGAGTATATAGAAGAAGATAATATAAATATGACTTATAATGAAATTTGACAAAATAAAACTTATTTAGTATAATAAGCCCGTTTTATAGAGGTGAATTATATGAATTCGAATTTCTTTATAATTAAGAGTAAATGTATTATAGTTATTTCAATGGCCTTATTTTTAATATCAATAGGCTTGCAAACAAAAGAATTATATACAAAAGGTGAAAAGTATGAGATAAACTATGAATATGTTAATATAAAAGATATGGCACAAGCAGCTGTAAAAACAAAAGAAAACTCATCAAGTATTATTTCAGATTTATTAAATAAAACACAATCAAATGGCTCTGTTACTGAAGTATCTCTTCCAGAAAAAGGCAATGTTCAAGAAGTTGAACTTCCTGTTATGAATAATACCGAACAAACACAAGAGACACCAAGACAAATATGGAGACTTCCAACAGAAGTAGGAAGAGTAACTCAGTACCCACATTATGGACATGCAGCTTATGATATTACTAGTCCAAGAACTTATTCAGAAAATATCTTTCCAGTTGCAAATGGTGTAATATCAAGTATTTATACAGACCCAGCAGGAGCAAAAGTTGTAACTATACTTCACACAATAAATGGAGTAAAATACACCTCACAATACGCTCATTTATCACAATATGCAAGTGGCTTATATGTTGGTAAAGAAGTAACAGTAAATGATAGTTTAGGTCTTATGGGATCAACTGGAAAATCAACAGGACCACACTTACACATAGCAGTAGCAGATTGTGCCTTATTTGATCCAAATGATACAAATTGTAGTGATTTAAATAATTGGTTTAGATACGTAAACGGAAGACTAAGTCAAAACTATTATGGTTTAGGAGTTCACGTATATGTACCAGATAGTTGGGAATCAAGATAAAAAGAGGAGATAAAATGACTTTAAAACAAATGAATAATGAAATGAAATCTTTCATAAATGAAGCAACGTTTATAGGAGAAAGATGTAGGAAGAAATTTCTAAAGTTAGTAGATAAACATTTCTTTGTAGAATTACCAAAAGAATCATTTCTCCATACAGATATCATTTTAAAAGAAAATGGAAATATTGTAATGCGAGAAGAAGAATATGAAACATCTTCTAAAGTACAAAAAAAAGAAGAATTAGAAGAAAGATATAATAATTTTAAACAAGAAGTAGAAATATTATTAAAGAAAAATGAAGTAGATTTTGATACATCAAGAAGAAATAAGGATGTCTTAAATCTATTTTTAGTAACAATTTATACAATAATATTTGCAGTTGTATCTATATTTGTTTTAAGGCAAATACTTGCAGGAAATATCTATAGTTCAATTTGGTTCATATTTATAATAATATATAATTTTATTCCAAGAGTAGGAGAACATTTAAGAAACAGATATATTCTTGCATATAGATTTTTAAAAAGATTATTCAAATAATTTGTAAAAATTAAAAAAAAGTGTTATATTAGTTAAGTAGAAATACACAGACAGGGGACACGATAGATTATCTAAGTCTTTTAGAGAGTTCATGGTTGGTGAAAATGAATAGACATTTAAACTATTACTACCACTAGAGTAGAATTATAAAAGTAATTCCGGTGAAGAGCCGTTATCGAATTGAGTTAATAAAAGGATGGTACCGTGCATTATGCACTCCTATACTATCCTTTTTTTTATTTTTTAGGAGGAGAGAACAATGAAAATTGAAGTATTACATCACGCATCGGTAAAATTAACTGATGAAAAAACAATATATTTTGACCCATATTTAATAAGTGATAAAACTCATGATGCAGATTATATTTTTATAACTCATGATCACTACGATCACTATGATGCCTTATCAATAAAAAATATAAGTAATGAAAATACAAAAATAATTGTACCTACATGTTTAAAAGATGAAAAATGTGATTTAGTAGTAGAACCAAATAAGTCATATAAAATAGATGATATTTCATTTGAGACAGTACGTGCCTATAACGTCAATAAATCATTTCATTTAAAAGAAAAAGATTATGTTGGCTACATCGTTCTTCTAAAAGGTGTATATTACTACATTATGGGAGATACTGATCGAACCATGGAAACAGATGCTGTAACAGCAGATATCTGTTTTGTACCAATTGGTGGAACTTATACCATGAATGTCACAGAAGCAATAGAATATATTGACTATTTAAAACCAACTATAGCAATACCAATTCATTATGGTATGATAACAGGAAGCCCAGAACTTGCAGAGGAGTTCAAAAATAATGTTAATAAAGAAATTGACGTACAAATAAAAATAAATAATTAGGAGATGTTAATATGATAAATTTTAAAGAAGATAAAGACTTAATGCCACTTAACCATTCATGTGCACATGTAATGGCTCAAGCAGTAAAACATTTATATCCAGAGGCAAAATTCTGGGTAGGTCCAGTAGTAGAAGAAGGATTTTATTATGATATGGACTTAGGTGATAAAGTAATTACAGAAGAAGATATAGAAAAAATTACAAAAGAAATGAAAAAGATTATTAAAGATGGAAAGAGAATTGTAAGACATGAAATTACAAGAGAAGAAGCTCTTGAAATGTTCAAAAATGATAAATATAAAATTGATTTAATAGAAAGAATGCCAGAAGAAGAAAACATTAGTTGCTACACTCAAGGTGATTATACTGACCTTTGCCGTGGTCCACATGTTGAATCAGTTAAAGAATGTAAGTATTTTAAATTATTAAAATTTAGTGGTGCATATTGGAAAGGTGATTCAAATAATAAGATGTTACAAAGAATCTATGGAGTATGCTTTAGAAGCGAAGAAGACCTAAATCATCATTTAGAAGAACTAGAAGAAGCAAAACAAAGAGACCACAGAAAACTTGGAAAAGATTTAAAGATATTCATGTTAAGTGATTTAGTAGGACGTGGACTTCCATTATGGTTACCTAATGGATATACTTTATGGAGAACATTACAAAACTATATTACAGATAAAGAAGTTGCTCATGGATATAAACATGTACATACACCAGACCTTGGTAGTGTAGAACTATATAAAACATCAGGACACTGGGATCACTATAAAGATGATATGTTCCCAGCTATGGAATTAGATGAAGAAGCATATGTTTTACGTCCAATGAACTGTCCACATCACATGGTAATTTATGGAAATGGACTACATTCATATCGTGACTTACCAATAAGAATTGCAGAAGTTGCTAATGACTTTAGATATGAAGCAGCAGGAGCAGTAAAAGGAATCGAAAGAGCAAGAAGTTTTACTCAAAATGATTCACATATTTTCTGTACTAAAGAACAAATAGAAGATGAATTTAAAGGAGTAGTTGATTTAATTCTAGAAGTTTATAAAGATTTTGGACTTAATAAAGATAACTGTGACTTTAGATTATCACTAAGAGATAAAGAATCAAAAACTAATAAATACTTTGACGATGATGAAATGTGGGACACTGCAGAAAATGCTTTAAGAAATGTTTTAAATGATATTGGAATAGATTATTTTGAAGCAAAAGATGAAGCAGCATTCTATGGACCAAAACTAGATATTTTAATACATCCAGCAGTAGGAAACCCTGTAGCATTGTCAACAATTCAATTAGATTTCTTATTACCACAAAGATTTGATTTAACTTATGTTTCTGAAAATGGAGAAAAGAAAACACCAGTAGTAATTCATAGAGCGATACTAGGATCACTTGATAGATTCATAGCTTTCCTATTAGAAGAAACAAAAGGAATACTACCAACATGGTTAGCACCACTTCAAGTAAAAGTAATACCAGTAAATAGTGATTACCAAAGCGATTATGCAGAAGAAGTTAATAATTTCTTATTAGAAAACGGAATAAAATCAGAAACAGATACAAGAGATGAAAAACTAGGCTATCGTCTAAGAGAAGCACAAACAAGTAAAATTCCATATACTTTAATATTAGGAGATTCAGAAAAAGAAAATAAACAAATAAGTTATAGATTATATGGAGAAAAAGACACAACAACAGTTTCATTTGAAGAATTCTTAAAAATAGTTAATGAAGATATTAAAAGTAAAAGAAGAAGAGATAAATAATTTATAAAAATAAAAAATATAAAAAGGTAATAGAAAACTATTATCTTTTTAATTTACTAAATAAGAGTTAAGTGCTATTATATAAGACAATAATTACTTGTTAATTAGTAAAAGGGGGTAAAAAAATTATGAACAAAGCTAAGAAAATAACTACATCTGAAAAATTATTTGAATTTTTAGAAGCAATGAGTAAAAATAATAACAAATTAATTGGACAAAATTCAAATCTAAAATTTAGTGATAATACAAATATGAATCAATTTTGGAATAATAATCGAGAAACAATAATTGATTTAATAAAAATAAATAAAGAATATAGTAAAAGATATAATGACTCTTGCGAAGTACTAATTAACTTATACAGTAAATATAAAAAAAGAAAAATAAAAGTAAAAACAATTTCATTTGAAGATAAATTACTAGAATTCTTAGAAGCAATGCATAAAAATAATGATAGTATTATACTTACAACGTCTAAATTAAAATTTAGTGATGGTGTGTTTATGAATCAATTTTTAAAAAATAATCGAGAAAAAATATATACTTTAATAACTACTAAAAATAATATATTTATAAAAAAATATCCAAAGTGTTGTGAAAATATTATTAATGATTATATGTTTATTAAGGCAAAAAGTAAAAATATTAGTTTAACAGATGAAGAAAGATTAATAGAATATTTGATTGCTATGAGTAAGAATAATAATAATAATAATAATAAACTTATAAAACAAACAAGTAACTTAAGATTTAGTGATGGTATTTCAATGCGTTATTACTGGAATATTTATAAAGAAAAAATAATTAAATTATTATCAGAAAATATGGATGAATATTTAAAAGATTATAAAGAGGCCTGTAAAACAATAATTGATGCTTATAAAGAGTATAAAAATTATTTAATAAAGAAAGAAAATAATTTAATATTGGACTTCAATAGAAAACTATTAGAATATCTAAAAGCTATGAATAAAAATAATAATAAAATCATAAATCAAAGGAGTAATATAAAATTTAGTGATGGTACAAATATGGGGTCATTTTTTAATAATAATAGAGAAAAAATTTATGAAGAACTAATTAAAGAAAACAATAAATTTTTAAAAAAATATCCAGCATCATGTATAACTTTAATAAAAAAATGTGAAGGTTTATTTGAACAAAGGAGAGAAAAAAGAAAAAAATATATCATGAATAAAAGAAAATTTAGAGAAGAATCATCATTTGATAAAACTCTTAGTAATGAAAAAGAAATTAATAAAAAAACTGGTGTCTATATTTAGACACTTTTTTGTGTTAAAATTATATTAGTACAATAAAGGTAGGTTATTTTATGAATAAGGACTTAAGACAGTTGGAAAAACTTTTTAATATAGAAAATTTTAATATTTATAGTGATGATGAAAATTACTATTTTTTTAGATCTCTTGAAGAAGTAGATGTAGAGTCAATAAAAAATAAAAGTATAATTGATGAAACAGGTAAAATAAAAAGATTAATTACTGATAGAGAGTTCTATGGAGAAACTATTTTTACAAAGGACAGTGATATTTCTTTAGAAGAGATAACAGAACATATAAAGAAAAACTATAATAAACATACTAATTGTATATCTTTTTCTAGTAACGCAAATGTTTGCTTAGACTATGGAAGAAGTACTTATAATGATGACTATGTAATTTTAAAAGTACCTAAAAAAGATTTTGAAAAAGATACCTTTTTTGCAGGAAAATATATGCTTTCAGAAGTATCTAAAGTATTAGATGAATTTTATTCTAATTTAGATGATTCTTCAATTATAAAAAAGTATTTTGATATGATTGATAAAGCTAAATCTCAAGAAGAACTTGAAAAAATAAAAGAACAAGTACAAGAAAATCTTTCTCTAAAGAATGTAACTGAATCAATTAATTATGATGCTTTAAATGAAGAACAAAATTTATTTAAGAATAAAATTATTTTAAAAGCAGATATAATGGATAAAAATATAATTAAAAAGATAGGTAATAGTTTCTTATTCTCAACTACAGGAAGTGCTTTCTCTTCTTTAGAAGTAATTCATTACAAAGATATTAATAAAAATCTACTTCAGGCAAATGCTAATATTTTAGATATATTTGGTTTACTTCAACAAGTACCAGAAACAGACGATATAAAAGAAATAAAAAATATTTTATTAAATAAGTTAAATAATAATGAATTAAACATAGGTTATTTATCTAATGATTATAATGTTGATAATTTAAATGATAAATTAACGATAAATACTTTATATAAACTTAGTAAAGGACATATTAGTTATAGTGATGCAAAAGAGATTTACCAAAAAGCATATTCTCTTGCGAAGTCAAGACTAAGAAAAGAAAAGTCAATTGATTTATTAGAATATATATTAAATGACTCTAAATATAAAGAAACACTAGATACTTTAAGAAAAAACACATACGGAGTAGAAGCAGATATAATTAATAGAAAGTCATCTCAAGATTCAATCAATATAAGTGAATCTGTTAATTTAAAGATAAAAGAAAAAGAATTATACATACTTGATTATATTAATAATTTAAATAATGAAACTCTAATAAAAGTACTAGAAAGTCCAATAGAAGAATTATATGGTTTATTAGATCTTGATTATAATGAAAATATATCTTATGAAGAGTGGATTGCAAATAGTATTATAGATTTAATTGATTGGGATTATTATGGAATAGAAGAGTTAAGTGATAATTCAAGAAAAATATTACTATATAAACTATCAAAATCTAATTTTATGAGTATTTATCACAGTTTAAAAAATAAAGATTTAAGTGATAAAGAAATAGCTAATATGACTTTACTTAAATTAATTAGACCAAATGAAGAAATAAGTAAAGATGATAAATTTACAATAGATGAATTAGATGATTATCTTGAACTTAATAAAATTAGTGGCTCTAGGATTAAATTAAAACCATATCAAATGGATGCTTTTAAGAATATTAATAAAGCATATAAAGATTATGATTTTACATCTGTTGTTTTACCAACAGGAACAGGTAAAAGTTATGTAGCACTTGCCCAGATGTCTTATATTTCAGAAGAAGTAAGAAAACTAGAAAAAAATAGAGATGCAAAGATATTGTATATTGCCCCTAATAATCACATTCTTGATCAGTTAAAGAAAATAATTGTTAATAACTATAGGCAAAGTATATCTGAATCTGATGAAGATATTATAAATAGAGTATTCCCTAATTTAACTTTATGTACTTATAGTTATTTAGTTGCAGGAAATGACGCAGAAAAGATTGTAAATGAAAAGTATGACTTAATAATATTTGATGAATTACATCGAACTGGTGCTACTGAGTGGTCATCAAAGATAGATAAATTACTAGAAAATCAACCAGCAAAAGTACTTGGAATAACCGCAACTCCTGAAAGAGATGTGGATGGAATGGATATGACTGAAGAGTTTGCAAAAAAATATGGTTATAGTGATGAAGATATACTTTTAGGAAAGCATATTTCATACTATATGGACTTAATAGAAGCAATAGAAAAAGGTATTGTTAACGACTTAGAAGTTTTAAACTGTGAATACGCTCTTTCAAAAGATGGCTCACTAGAAAATTTAAAATATAAAATAGATGATATTGTCGACTTAGAAGAAAAAGAAAAACAAACCAAGGAATATGAAAAGATTAGACGAAGTGTTCTAGCAGCAGATGGAATAGAAAGAATATTAAATGACACATTAAAAGAAAATGGAAAATATATTGTATTTATCCCACTTACTCCAAGAAATGATGGTACTTATGAAGATGTAGAAACAGGAGATATAATACCAGAAAGTAGAGCCCAAGGAATGATGAGGTCTTATAAAAACCTAATGAATCAATTCCTATTTGCAGGAGAATACTTAAAAGAAAATAAAGAGATACTTACAAATATTTATAATAAAATAAATGAAAATAAGAACTTATCAGAAAATGAAATAGAATACTTAAATAAAGAAAAAGAAAATATATTATTACTTAGAAGATTAAATATCAAAGGATGTCCTAATGCACTTCAAACACTATCTAATGATTTATCAGAAACATTTACAGAATATATGGATTGGGATAAATTAGATGACTCAAAAATAGCGGCTATTATTCAAAAGAAAATGAAAAGTGAAGTAGAATCATATACTATGCTTTCAGAAAATGGTAAAAGAAATAACAAAAAGTCTTTAGCAGAATTTAACTCATCAAAATCAAAAAAGAAAAAATTTATGTTTGTAATGGATATGTTAAATGAAGGTGTCCATGTCGAAGATGTAGATGGAATTATTTGGCTTAGACCATTAGGTAAGAACTCAAGAATACTTTTTATGCAACAATTAGGAAGATGTATAACAGCAGTAGGAAAAGAAAATAAAGATAGAATTCCTCAAATAATTGACCTAGTAAATAATACATTAAAAGTAAGTTTAGAAAATAGTGAAGAAAACTTAAAAGAAGATTTACAGCTTATTAAAAACATAAATATTTGGGTAGAAAAAAATAGAAGAATACCAAATAAAAATTCAGGTAATGTAGAAGAACTAATAAACTATAATTATTTAAAAATATTAAAGAA
>UQQI01000047.1 GCA_900543055.1 uncultured Mollicutes bacterium | reverse complement strand
GGTAAATGCAATATCAACATGTTTTTGAGGTTGCATTTACTTTTACAAGTGAGAAATACTAAAAAAGTACAAGAAAATACAATTTATACTTGTCAAATGTTAATTTTATTGATAGAATATTCTTGTACTTTTGAAATGGCGCCCTTGGTGAAGTGGTTAACACGCTAGTTTGTGGCACTAGTATGCAAGAGTTCGATTCTCTTAGAGCGCCCCAGTTTAAAAGTTAAACCAATTCGTTTGAATTGGTTTTTTTGTTTTATAAATTAAAAAAAGGCATGACTTTAATTAGTATGCCTTTTATAGTCTATAAATTTTTTCTAGTTTTACATTATTTCTTCCTGTCTCTTTTGCTTCATATAATTTAGCATCTGCTGCTTCTATACAATTATTTATAAAATTTTCTAACTCATTGTCACTATTTGGTAAACTAACATTCTTTGGAAGATTTACAACACCTGCGCTAAAAGTTATTTTTGATGAATCATCTAATGAGCCATCTTCTTTTAATTTATATAATTTTCTTGCTTGAGTTTTTCTTATTTGATTTAATCTTTTCTCAGTATTTTCAGCATTAATATTTTTTAATAATAAAAGTATTTCTTCTCCGCCAAACCTATAAATTCCATCAATTGGTCTATCTGGTTTACCAGTTATTGGATTTACATTATGCCTTGTGTTATTTTTTAAAAATGTTGCGATGTCTCTTAGTACTCTATCTCCTGCCAAATGTCCATATGTATCATTTACTTGTTTAAAATGGTCTATATCAATTAGAGCTAAAGAAAATGGCATTGGTATATTTTTATATACTTGTAAATAAACTTTTAAGTCTTCATAAAGTCTTTTCTTAATTGGAATATTCATTGTCTGATCTGTTTCTAATTCAATTATCTTTTGTTTATAATCAGTAACATCATGATACTTATACACATCTAATCCATCTTTAGTATAAATATATTTTCTTTGATAGTACCTTCTTGTAAGTGCATCATAATATTCCTCATTACCAATACATCTAAGATTCTTTATATATTCAGCTTTATCATCTTCTGGATATACAACTACTCCGCTTTTTCGCTCAACTATATATATTAAGCAATCAGAAAAGAAATTATCAAATGTTTCTATATCCATATATACTCCCCCTAACTTTTAAAATATTTAAAAAATTTATTTATTTTCTTGCAATCTTTTGAAGAGTATATCCTAATTTATATGGAATATTTTCAATATAATCAAATTCTTTTTTAAACAAATCTTTTTCTGGTATTTCTGTTTCAAGTATATTACTTCCTATTACTCTTCCATCATCTTCTAATAAATTTATTACATTTTCTTTTAATGAAATAGATTCTTCAACATCATCATACCATTCTGGAATATTAGAAATAAATATAATATCATGTTTTTTTCTGCTTCTATTTTGTTTCTTCATTATATTTATATTACTAAATTTAAGTTCATATGTCTTTAATTTTTCAATCAATTCATCTTGTTCCTCTTTAATTATACCATTCTGTGTTTTATTTATATGATGAGCTATTGGAATAGTATTGTATCTATTAGTTAGATTTTTCCAAAAAAGATATGCTTGTTCTTCACCATCAGTCGTAATATTTTTTTTTGCAAATTCAAGTAACTTTAAAATATAATTACTGTTTAATGGACCTTTTGGATAAAAATATTCTTTCAAATATAGTAAGTTCCATTTTCTTAGGTAAAAAAAGTATTTAGTTAAAACATTTATATCAAATGTTTCTACTTCTTTAGCATTTTTTAGTAAAAAGTAAAATAATTGATCAGAACTTGCTAGTACTGTTAAGACTTTCTTATTCTTAACTTCTATATCTTTTAATAAAAGATTTAAGTTCTCATTTGTCCTTGTATAAATATAATCGTATTGCGGTAATGCCTTTTTGTAGTCTTTTATTAATAGTGATACATTTAAAATGTCTTTTTTTGTTTCTTCTTTAAGCATACTTATCCCTTCTTTAATGTTGCATATTATATAACTTTCTTATTAAAATGTCAAAAAAACTATAATGATTTCTCATTATAGTTTTTTTGTTATCTGCAATTATTGTTACCATTATTATTTCCAAATCCCCAGAATAGGAAGAAAATAATTATAATTATTATGAATATTGCCCACCAACCATTATTTACACTATCATTATTGTTATTATTTCCAGTTGTATATATTGGGTATGGGTATGCATAATTGTACATAAACATTCTCCTTTCATTTTATTATATTAAGAATATTTATGTTTGTTAATTATTCAACGGTAACAGACTTTGCTAAATTTCTTGGTTTATCAATATCAAGTTTTTTTAAATCTCCTACATAGTATCCTACTAATTGTAGTGGTGGTACTGTAAGAATTGCTTGTAAATAATAACTTGTTTTTGGTACTACATATTTTTTATGATGATTTTTTATTGTATCATCATTTGTTATTGTAAATACTTTGGCTTTTCTTGAATCTACTTCAATAACATTAGATTCAGTTTTATCTTTAATTCTATCATCTGTAATGATTGCGAATACTGGTACGTCTTCTTCAATAAGTGAAATCGTTCCATGTTTTAATTCTCCTGCTTGATATGCATCACTATGAGTATATGAAACTTCTTTTAATTTTAAACTTCCTTCTAAACACATTGCATAGTCTATTCCTCTACCAATATAGAAAACGTCTTTATTTTGATATATTTCTTTAGAAATACTTTTAAATTCTTCTTTATCTTCTAATACTTTCTTTAGTAATTTAGGTAAGTTTTCAGCTTCTTTTAATATATCATTATAATTTTTTTCAAGTCCTAACAAATTTGCAGCTTTTAAAGCAATAAGTGAGAATACTGCTACTTGTAAAAGATATGCTTTTGTTGTTGCGACTGCAATTTCTGGTCCGGCTTCTATGAACATTACATGTTTTGCTTCACGTGCTATTGTACTTGTTTTAACATTTACAATAGCTAGTGTATCAATATTTTCTTCGTGAGCCTTACGCATTGCAGCTACTGTATCTGCTGTTTCACCTGATTGTGAAACTAAAATCACTAATGTTTTTCTATCATAAATTACTTTTTTATATCTATATTCACTGGCACATTCTACTAAACACTTGATATTTGCTTTTTCTTCTAATAGACTTTTACCAATCATTCCTGCATACATTGCACTACCACAAGCAACAATATGAATTTCTTCATATTTTGATACATCAAATACAGACTCCATATTATTTATATATCTATTTAGAGTTCTTGCTAAAACAATAGGTTCTTCCATTATTTCCTTTAACATATAATGTTTATATGAACCTTTATCTGCTTCTTCCGCTGTTATGTTTGCTGCTTGAATATCTTTTTTTATTTCTACTCCATCCTTATAGGTTTTAATTTCTTGAGCAGTTATTTCTACTATTTCATTATCTTCTAATAAAATATATTTATTTGTATAGTTTATAATTGCTGCTATGTCGGATGCTATATAATTTTCTTCTTCTCCTATGCCGATTATTAATGGAGAATCTTTTCTTACTGCATATAATTTATCATTATCTTTAAAAATTATTCCAAATGCATAAGAACCTTTTAATTCTTTTAATGCTTTTGTAATAGCAGCAATTGGATCTTTCTCATAATATTTATTTATAACGGCACATGCTACTTCTGTATCTGTTTCGCTTTTAAATTTTACTCCATCGGTTATTAGGTTTTCTCTTAATTCTTCTGCATTTTCAATAATACCATTGTGAACTAATGTAACATTTCCTACTTGATGAGGATGAGCATTTTCTTCAGTTGGTTCTCCATGTGTTGCCCATCTTGTATGAGCTATTCCTATATTTCCATTTAAAAGTTTAGTATTCTTAGTTTTGTTTTCTAAATCTTTAATTCTTCCTATACTTCTAATTATTTGAATATTTTCATTTTCCTTAATTGCTATTCCGCTTGAATCATATCCTCTATATTCAAGTTTTTTTAATCCATCTAATAAAAAGTTTACAGGTTGTTTTTTACCTATATATCCTATAATTCCACACATATATATTTTCCTCCACTATTAAAACATATGTGAAGATATATATATTGTTGTAATGTTGATTTTACTTTTTGACATATATCTAACGAACCACTTATCCGTAGTAGAATCCGCCGAATATTTCGATAACTACTAACCTCGTCATCCTATTATGGACCTGGCGCTTCAATGATCTTTACAACCTTTCTAGAATCATCTTGTAGTTTAGTATACTAAAAAAAAGAAGAATTTGCAAATTACCTTTTAAATTCTTCTTCGCCTATAACATAATTTAATTTTTCACTTGTATCTTTATTTTTAACAATTAATTCATCTTCTGTTTGTGATGTTGTTTTTACTATTCTAAATTTTGATTCTATATTTACTGAATTATTTAAATATGTTTCTTCTTCTTTAGATATAGTTTTATTTTGGACTTTTTCTTGTAATTCAGTTAAATATTCTGTACTTCCTTTTATCACTAAATAATTATTTTCTGTTTTATAAAATTGATAGAAAGTTTTATTATCATTTTGTACCATTATATAAATATTGTAGTCTTTATTAACCCCTGGTGTAATTACACAAGTTCCTTCTTTTATGTTTCCATTTATTTTTAATGTTTCACGCTGAGTATATATTCTTTTTACTAATGAGATACAACTAGCTTGGTTTTCATTATTTTCTTTATAAAACTTTGATGTTTTCTTTGGAAATATTACATCATACATACTAAAGAACATTGTTATTAAAAATAATAAGTAGATTATTATTGGAATAACAAAGTTTACTCCACCTTTTTTAGCACATACTTGTTCTGTTGCAAAGTCATCGCTATATTCCTCTTCTTTTTTTATTTTTAATACTCTTTGTTTGGCAACTGCTATATAAATTGGGTTAAATAGAAGTCCTGAAAAAATCATAGAAACAATTATAAATACTATTAAGTACTTAGTAAAAAATTTAATAAATATTCCTGTTATTATTAGACCTATAATACCAGTTATATATAACTTTCTATATAAAAAATATATCCAACTTAAAAGTAATGCATAAATATTTATTTTTTTTCTTGCAACTACTTTATAATCTTCTCCAATATATGCCTCTAAAAATCTATCATCTTGAAAGTCAAAGAAACCTGTTTTTTTAGTGTCATCTGTTGTTGTATCTGTTGAGAATGCTTGTATTTCTATACCATCATTTACTGATTCTTCATCTTCTTTTAATAAATCTACTTCATCATCATTAGTAAAGTTTTCTTTTTTATTATCATCATAATTGCTTATATCATTTGGGTCATTAAAGTATCCACAAACAGTACAAAACATTTCTCCTTCTTTTAGACGTTTACCACACTTTTTACATACCATATATTTCTCCCTTTTATTCTTCTCCTAATCTTTCAATATTAATTTTATTTTCAATATTAAATTCACTTAATTGTTCTTCAAATAATTTATCAAATTCAGGCATACTCTTTTTTATTACATCTGGGTAGATGTTCTTACTATTCATAATTGCTGTTTTAAAATCAATTATATTTACTTCTTTTCTATTATCAAATAAAGCATTTGAGAAGGCTTGTTGAACTATTGTTAGTGAAACATCAGGATAACGTGAGCCTATTTCATATATTCTTTTATATTCACTAGTGATATCTGTAATAAAAGCCATTATTCTTTGTTGAATATATGGAGAATATAACATTTTTGCTCCTGTTCTATATTCTATCTTTGGAAGTGTACCAATTAATATTTGAATGTTTTCCTCTCTTGTTGGTTCAAATATTTCTACTTTTTGGAAACGTCTAACAAAGGCTTTATCTCTTAAAATATATCTTTCATATTCCTCTGTTGTTGTTGCTCCTATTACTTTAATATCTCCTCTATCAAGAGCCGGTTTAAACATATTTGCAAAATCTAGTGCTTCTCCTTTTGTTCCCATAAGGGTATGAATTTCATCTATAAATAAAATTAATTTAGTCTTATTTTTTAATTCATCAATTAATGTTTGTACTTTTGATTCTCCTGTTACTGGGTCTGTTCCTAAAAGTGCTGCAGTATTTACTTTTATTACTTGATAACCTTTTAAAACATCAGGTACTAAGTTTCTTTGAATACGATATGCAAGTCCTTCTACTGTTGCTGTTTTACCAACACCAGGTTTACCTATTAATACTGCTGATTTATCAGGTGTTAATAAAATTAGAATTAACTGTTTAATTTGTTCATCTCTTCCTATAGCTGGGTTAGTAATATAATTATTCTTTTGAAAATTTTCTCCATAGTTTTCAAGAATACTTATTCTTTTTTTCTTTATATCAAAATTTTTTTCAACTCTTTTGTCAAATTCTTCTTCTAAATTCATAGTATCACTCCACAATCTCTTTAATATTATAACACATTTTATTTTTTCTTAGCAATTACCTTAGGCTTACCATATGGATTAACATGAATAACTGTCAAATAAATTTCTTCAAATTTTTCTTCTATTTCTCTTTCTAAGTGATTTGCTATTTTATGACTTTCAAATGTTGTTAAGTTTCCATCTACAAATATTGTAAATGATATTTGGTATTTATACCCTACTGGTGTTGAATTAAAGTGTTGAATTTTTTTTACTTCTTTATGTTCTTTTATAAGACTTAGTACTTCGTTTTTTGTCTCATTATCGATACTTTTATCCATTAAGACATTATAGCTTTCTCTAAATAATTCTATTGCTGTTAACATTATCCATAATGATATTAAGATACCTACAACTGAATCAATGTATTTTACTCCAATACTTCCTAAAATTATTGATATAAGTGTTAATATTGTTACTAACATATCATTTCTGTGATCAGTTCTATTTGCTTTTATTAAAATATTATTTGTCTTTTTATATAAGTAATTTGTGTATAAAAATAGACAAAATTTCGTTAAAATTGTTACTATACAAACAATAATTAACCAGATTGAGTAATTTACTTTTGTATTGTGAATTAATGTATTTATTGCACTTTTAATAACACTGGTACTTAATAATAACATTGTTATACTTATTAATAAACTATAAATATATTCTGCTTTTCCATGACCTAGATTATGATCATCATCCGCTTTTTTTGAACTTATTCTGTTTCCTATATAAGTCATTAGTGATGAAAGTATGTCTCCCGTACTATTAAATGCATCTGCTAGTAAAGACTGACTATTACTAATAACAGCAATTATTCCTTTAATAATTGCTAAAAATAAATTACCAATAATACCTAAAACACTGGCTCTTTTCGTAGCTTTAAATCTGTCCATAATTTCTCCTATTCTTTATCTAATGATTCTAAAAACTCATTTAAATAATTATACCAAATATAAATATTTTTCTTTTTTTCTGAATATGCGCCTATTTCATCTAATGTATGATTACCCTCTTTTTCAAATCTTTCAATACATCTTTTGTAACAAGTATTTACACATGTTCTAATTACAATAATATCTCCCTTTAAAATACTTATATCTTGTAAATTTCTAAACTGAGCACTATCAATTATAACTAATTTATTAGAGTATTTAAAGTGGTTAATTATACTTTTATAAACTTCATCAAATGATGTGAACAAGTCTGGTAATTCATTATATTTTTTTATTAACATATCATAAACTTCTTGATTTGCATTACTTTTATTTTTACTTTTATAGACTTCGTCTGTATCAATTACTATGCATGATGGATCATTTTTATATTTTTCTGTTTGAGTAGTTTTTCCACTTCCAGACTCTCCAGTAATATTTAGTACTAAATCATCACTTAAATGTTTTATATATGGGTCTTTATCGATATCGATATCAACGTAGAGGTTTTCTTTATGAAATAATTCTTTTAAAAAATCTTTTTTAGTTAGTGTATAGTTATAGCACTCCACTTCTTCTTCAACAAATGTATATTTAATAAATTTTCTTGTATTATCTCTTTTAAAACCTAATTTTTCCATTAAAGTGTAACTTGCTTTATTTTTTATTGCAGCACATGTTTTTATACTTTTTATCTCTACTTCTAAAAACATATATTTTAATACTTCTACTGCTGCTTCATAAGCATATCCCATATGTTGATATGTTGGGTCAATAAACCAGCCTATATCTCTTATATCATCTT
The DNA here is from genome assembly GCA_900543055.1 of uncultured Mollicutes bacterium. GTDB lineage: Bacteria > Bacillota_I > Bacilli_A > RF39 > UBA660 > UBA3789. The sequence goes on along the minus strand of UQQI01000047.1, from coordinate 3,680 downwards.
CTATTTCTGGTATAGTTATTTGTCCAATTACAGTATTATCTTCTTTTAATTCTATTGTCCAAGTAAAATTAGTAGGATCAGTACTATTTTCTAACTTAGATATTTGATATGGTATTTCTTCTTCCCAATTAAAATGAAGTTTAGACGTTAAATAGTATTTATTAACACAATCTATACATAAAATATTCCATAATTCTTTTAAGTCTTTTTCTTCTGTTTTATGAAGAATTAGTCTTTTTGTTTCTAAAGTTTTACTTCCTAGATATTTCATTACATATCACCTAGGTATTTCATATAATCTAAATTAAGCAAGTCATTACTTTGTTCTTTTATTTCCTTTAGTAAGTTTTCTTTTACATTTAAAACAAGTTTATAGTCTGATTCAGTTATATCATTAGTTTTTAAAGCATAGTTTAATTCATCTTCATCTAATACATTTATAGTATTTTCTTTGTCTATTGTTATATCTAAATATAAGTCTATAAAATAAGGAACTTTTGTTTCTTTATCAAGACCACTTTCTTTTATAATGTCAAAGTAATATTCAACTAGTTCTTTTCTATCATTTAAGAATATACGAAGAGCATAATTTTTATTTTTTGGTACTATTTCTATTACATAATATCCATTATCCATTGCGATAACATTATTTTTTATTATAAATGGTTTAGATAGTTTTATTAGTTTTTTTACTACTACATATTTATCTTCTTCATCAAGAAAAAATTTTATTTGATACTTTTCTGCTTCATTTAAATAAGTATTACTTAATAGTTTCTTTTTCATAATAATCACCTAAAATGATTATAACATGTTTTATATTAGTATGTTATAATACTTTTTTAAGGAAGTGGTTTGATGGAGAAGTTTGTTTTAAGTAAGATGCATGATAAGAATTTTTCTAAGGCAGTAAATGAAATTTATTTATTGACTGATTATAATAAAAGTCAGTATCCTGAATACTATAAATGGTTTTTTTCTAAGAATATTCCTCGTGTGATTAATGGGAGCGGAGATATTATTTTTTATTTAGATGGTTTAGAAGTTGTTGGGATTAGTATTTTAAAGAATGATGATGAGAAAAAGTTATGTACTTTTATGGTTAATCCTGAATATAGAAAGAAAGGTTACTCTAAGTTGCTATTAGAAGATTCATTTGAATATTTAAAGACAGAGAAACCTATAATTACAATTCCTGAGTTTAGACTTGATGAATTTTCTAGTATTATTAATGCTTATGGATGGGAAGAGTCTTCTATAATTGATAATTATTATTCTAAAGAGATTGAATTTAATGGAGAAAAACAATTAATAAAAAGATAGAAAAAAGACTAGTTATGAAATGCACCCTTGAAAGTAGACATCATAAAAAAGACTAGGTTAAAAATGTGATAGAATAGCATCTCGAAAGGAGGTGCTTTTCTTATGGCTCAAAAAGGGCAAAAATTTAATAATTATTCATATCAAGAAAAAATTAAAATAATTGATGAGTATTATAATGTTGGAGGTTCTACATATAGTCTTGCAAAAAAATATAATATATCAAGATCAACTATTATAAATTGGATTGAATTATACAAAAAAAAATAAAACTATTTCTAAAGAAGAAATGAGAGGAAAATCAAAATTTTCAAGACCTATAACCTTGGAAGATTATAAAGAAAGGTATGAAATATTAAAAAAATACCAGACCTTCCTCAAGGCACAACGAGAGAGAAAGTAACTTTTATAAATCTATATAAAGATAATTATAAGTTATATAACATGTGTGTCGTACTTGAAATAAGTCTTAAAACTTATTATAAGTATAGAAATAAAGAAAATCCTGATTATTATGATTATTTGATAATTAAAGAAATATTTGATGATTCTAAGGGCACATATGGTTATCGTAGAATTGTGGAAGGCCTAAAAATCAAGTATGTGGTTGTAATGAATGGAAAGAAGGTATTAAGAATAATGAAAAAATATAATTTAGTTCCAATGCATTATTGAAAATCAAAAAAGAAGAATAAATATACACGAAACTAAGAAAATGTTAAGCCAAATCTAGTAAACAGAAAATTTGATGTTGATAAAGAAAATAAAATTTGGACAACAGATATTACATATTTAATATTTAAAGGAACAAGGGCATATTTATCAACGATATTAGACTTATATGATAGAAAAGTTATTGCTTATAAAATATCAAAACATAATGATATTAAATTAGTTACGGATACTCTAAATGAAGCTATAGCAAAAAGAAAAGATGTATCTGGAGTCATATTACATTCTGATCAAGGCTTTCAATATACATCTTACGAGTACAAAGCTATTTGTGAATCTAATAGTATTCAAATTTCTATGTCTAGAAAAGGAACACCTATAGATGATTCACCTATGGAGAACTGGCATGCTCTTCTTAAGAAAGAAACTTTGTAAAACAATAATATATCATCTTTACAAGAATATATACAACTTGTAGAAGATTGGATATTATTTTACAATACAAATAGAATTAAAGGCAAGAAAAGGCAAAAGAGAAAAACTTACACAAAAAGAGAAAAATAACACTTCACTTTTCTCTTTTTTATGTCCTAGTCTTTTTTATGATGTTTACTAAATAGGTTTCACATCATTCTAGTCTCTATTTATTTCTTGTTCTTAAGTATTCTACAAATCCTTTTAATAATTCTTTCTTGTCTTCTTTTATCCACGAAATATTACTTAATATATTTAGTGATTCATCATACATCTCATTCATTTTATTTTTAGAATAGTCTAGTGCTCCACATTTTTTTAATATTTCTTTGACTTTTTTTATACTTTCTTCTTGTAAGTCACTAGTCCCATAATACTTTAATAATTCATCTTTATATTCTGTTTCAATTGCATATGAATATAGTATTGTTTGTTTGAATTCTTTTATATCTGATGCTTTGACTTTTCCTGTTTCTTCTGAGTATATTCCTAAAATATCATCTTGTAATTGAAAGGCAATTCCTACTAATTCACCAAATTGTTCAATATCTTTTAACTGTTCACTTGTTGTTCCTGCTAATATCATTCCTATTGATATTGGACCAATTATTGTATAATATGCTGTTTTTAATTTATAAATACTTAAAATATTTTCTTCTAATTCTCTATTTGTTATAAGCGAGTGTTTACTATTAAATGGTAATATAACATCTAATACCTCTCCTTTTATTGTCTTTAATATTGTATCAATAAAATAACTTAAAACATTTGATAGATTAGTATCATCTTTATAAGAGTCAACAATTATTTTACTTGCAAAACTTAATCCATAGTCTCCCATACAAATAGCAATTGAATTTCCTAATTTTCTTACCTCAAGAGTATCTGTTGAATAATTCTTATATTTATTATAATTTGCATAATGAATAGTATCTTTTCCTCTTCTTTTTTGATCATTATCAATAATATCATCATGAACTAAAATTGCAGTTTGAAACACTTCATATGCAAGGGCTAGGTCATTACTATAGTTTTCTTTTTCTTTTAAAAGACTATATCCTAAATTTACTAATGTTCCTCTTATAAGTTTTCCATCTGAATTTAAATTTTTAAATAACAATAAATTATCTTTTATAATTTTGTTGTCTTCTATTACTAAATTATTATTAAATTCATTTATTTTATTAGTTAATATTTCTTTTTCTTTTTTATAA
>UQQI01000046.1 GCA_900543055.1 uncultured Mollicutes bacterium | reverse complement strand
TTTAAAAAGAAAAAATTTAAAAAAATCAATGTAAAAATAAAATTGACTTTTAAATCATCATTACCATAAACTATCAAATAAATACATATTCTCTCCAGGTAATTTCATTGAAATAGACACTTTTTTATCACTACCATAATATAATACATAATCTTTATAAGAATCATCTATAGTATAATTTTTAGACACACTCTTACCATATGAAGTAACTACTTCTCTTACTCTATCAACTATTTCTTTTTTAGATATACCTAAACTAATAATAAAGTCATCTTGACTAATAAAATTTCTTCTTTTCTTATCATAAATATAAACTTCTCTCTGCTGTCTTGAAACAGTTCCTGAACAAACATCTGTTTCTGTCCTTTGAGCAGAGATACTCATATATTTATCATCTTCATATAAGTCATAAAACGTAGAATGAGCATATCTATAATTATAGGTATCAATTGCTTTACTACATTCACCAACATTCATATCAGAATTTATAGCTTTATTATATAACTTTTTTGTTTCATTATTAATAAAATCTACTTTTTCATTAACAGCACGAATATTAGAATTAATATCAATTACATCATATCTAAGAGTTGATGGCATCTTACAATTGCTATTTTTACATATTTTAAGTACCATACTCTTCTTCTTAGATATGTTATAAAAATTATTGTTTTTACTCTTTGATAAAAACAAGAAAATTATAATGCAACATAAAACTATAAAAATTAATACATAGATAATATAGTTAATTTTTATTTTATTTTTCATCTATTTCACCATCCTATCCTGGACAATTAGAATACTCACAAACTGCATTCTTATTTTTTAGATTTCCCTTTGAATCTACATTTATACAATTAGAATATATGTATACATCATCACCATGATTTTTATAATCTTCTCCATAAGACTCAGGATGAACCTTTACCCATTTATTACCAACTTCAATTACATAAAGTTTATCATTAATTGAACCATGACGTACTACACCAGCATGTACTGATAAAGATGCATCTGTATATACAAAAGTATTTCCATCACGACAAGATGTTGTCCAATCACATCCCAAATAACTCGAAGAACTACAGCATTTAGGAGAAGTGTAAGTTCCACAATCTTTATAACCACTCCAAGTACCAGCACCATTTTTAATTCGTACTTTAACATTATAACTTTTTTCACCACATGCACTACTGACTGAATAACTAGAACTACTAGATGCCTTTTTTGGAGAGTCATTAACTTTAAATTGATACTCACTTAAGCCACTTATACCAACACTTTTTTGTCCAACAGTAAATTTATTTTTATTATGAGAACAAGATGTGACTTTTGGTGGTGTTGTGTCTGACATAACCTTAACAGTCTTACAAGAAGCACTATTACCTGCTGCGTCTTTTACGATTCCTCCATTTCCTCTAGAAATAGCACCAGCATCAGAAATATCAACATTACTATAACCATTTGAGAAATCATTAGTAACACAGCCACTTTGATATGAGCCTTGCTCCACACAATGAGCTTTTACTGTTACCTTAGATGTTGACCAACTAGAAGTTTCACCCATAACTTCACATTTTGGTGCAGTTTTATCAATTCTTACAGTTTGATTTGCTGCACACTTACCAATATTACCAGCATTATCCTCAACATAACCTCCAACACCTACTCCACCAACTCCTGCTTGTGTTGTATTAAACTCATTTGCTCCTTCAATATCATCTGGATACACTAATTTTTTGCTAGTTTGTTTACACTCACTTTTTACACTTCCATTATCAGTACAAGTTGCTGCTATAGTAATAGATTTATTAGTCCAAGAATCTTTACCCCCTGATACAGTACAAGTTGGTTCAACTTTATCTATTTGAACTTTAACAGTGTCACAAGTAGTAACATTTCCTGCAGCATCACTTACGCTTCCAGGATTGTTATCACCAAGAGCACCAGCTTTTGATGTTTTTATATCTTCCGTATATGTTTTAGAAAAAGGCTTTGTAACACAACCACTTCCACCATCAGCATCTTTACACTCTGCAGAAACAGTAACTGGAACATTAGTCCACTCACCATTGTAATTACTATTTTTTTCACTTGCAACACTTACATTACATTTAGGAGCAATATTATCAAGATATACATTTTTAATTGTAGCCTCATCACTACAGTTACCAGCATAATCACAGGCAATAAAAGTAATTGAAGTTTTTCCTTGAGCACTAACTGTATATTTATCACCACCAACCCAAGAACCACCATTAACTTTGTATTTATATGTCTTATGACCTGAAAGATTAGTATTATTACTTTCATTATCAAGACCAGTTCCAGTAGCATACACTAAAACTCCCGTAGAATCATTAGACCAAGTATCAAAAATATATTGTGTTTTATTCTCAATGTTTTCAGCGTCAAACGTAGGAGTTTTTGGTGCCGTTCTATCTAAATTAGCATAAATCTTATATGAAACACTATTACCAGCAGCATCATATATTGTTAAAACTCCGTATCTTCTTCCTTCTGTCTTAAAACCAAAAGTTATTTTATCTTTTCTGTTACCTTTATCATTTGTATTTAAATCAGGTTGTTTAAACGAATCCCTATCAGAATCAGGACCAGTATCACTAACATGAGTTATTAAATCATCTGTAGCATCATCATTTAAATAACCAGCATTAGTATTCCATGTCCAATGATCAAGATGCAAATTATCACTAACTTCAACTTCATAAGTAACACCTTGAGAATAATTCGCATTATTCATCCACTTTGATTTACTTTGTCCAACTAAATTACTATATGAATCACTAAGAATTGTAGTAGTTTCTTTTTTATCATTAACTGTAACAGCATTAAGAACAGTCTTATTTCTAGACTTTGCAATAAGTGTTGCTGAAGGACTTACCAAATCAACATTAACTCTAACTCTACAATCTGTTTTACCATTATGAGGTTCACGTGTATCAATTCCTCTATTTCCTGTCTCTTTATTTCCAGAGAATTTCTTATCACGATTATCATAAATTGCAATATATCCAAACTCTACACCCTTTTCCTCGTCTGATATATTTCCATCGCCATTTTCATCATATGGCCATGACTTAGAAAAATTAGCACGTTTACAACCACTTCCATCTCCATCGTCGCAACCAACACTTATAACTCTCTCAGAAGAATTACTATTCTTATTTATCCATTCATTAGCTGCAGGTTCAACTGTATGATCATAATTACATAAAGGCGCAACATCATCAATATAAGTTTGTGAATTTGATGAAGAAGTAGACGAACTTATAGTATAAGTCTCACCAGTTACATTTATAACAGTAACTTCTACATAGAATGTAGAAACACCAGAAACATCTATATAATCAGAAAAGTTTTTATTAAGAATAATACTTTTCTTTCTATTTGCAGATAATGTACCAGAGTTATATATTTCCGTAGGCGTATTTTCTTTATTTAATTTAGCAGATATTGTATAACTATAACTTTCAATCTCTGTCTCGGGAATATATTTATCTCCAGACTTAGTGTCATCACCATATATTTTCAAACTAAAAGACGCTTTTGACACAACTTTTGAATCACTAAAACTAAGTATTACAAATGGCCTTTTACCTTTTTCAGTATTTTCTGGAGTTTCATCACCACAATAAAGATAAGGAGTATACGTATATTCATTCTTAGACAATTTATAAACTCTAACATATGAATACTTCATACAACTATTTCCTTTAGAATCAACTAAATCACTTGTGATATATTTGCTTTGTCTTAATTCATTAATATCTATATTTTTATATTCACCAATATTTTTTGGTAACAAATTAGCATTACTTTGTAAATAACTTTCAGCAGCCATTTTCATCGTCTTAATATTAGCCTCACTACTAGAAACACGTGCATTAGATATTAACTTAGAAACAGCTGAAATTGCTACAGCAGAAAGTATACCAATAATTACAATAGTACCCAAAAGTTCAACTAATGTAAAAGCTTTAACTTGTTTTTTCTTAGCTTCAGTAATCTTAGTCATATAAGTATTCTCCCATCTTCATATTATATAAAATATTATAGAAGATTTTTTAATATAAAGCAATAAAGAACAAAAGACAAATTAAAATTTGTTACTTTAGTCATCATAAATAAAGACTCCAACTTCATAGATAAACTCCATCTATTATTTATTTATAATTTAATAATACTTTAATAGTTCTGAATAAAGGAAAATTTCACAAAAAAAAGAAAGCAATTATTCAGCTTCCTTAGTTACTTCTACTTTTCCTTTGTAGCTTCCACATTTAGGGCAAACTCTATGTGGCTTAATCATTTCTCCGCAGCTTGGACACTTAGTCATTCCAGGAATTTCCATAGCGTTATGACTTCTTCTCATTCTCTTTCTAGTCTTTGAAACTTTACGGAAAGGAACAGCAAACATTTGAATGTCTAACTTCATCATTGTATCACTCCTCTTCAAAATCTTTTAATAAATCACTAAATGGATTATTACCTTTTCTTAGATCGTCTTCACTCACTAATTTCCATCCATCCCCATGAAATTTACTGAGATCACTAACCTTAGTAAATCTTAAGGGGACCTCCAGTACAATATTCTCCCATAAAAACTGAAAAATATCAAGTGTATTTTCATTTTTTTTGCAGTTTTCTTCAAGAATATCATCATAAAAAATACTATATTTGTAATCACATACCTCTAGCGAAATAGAATCAGGTATCTTCATAACTCCATCAATTGCACACTCTATGTAGTCTTCTAACTCACCATCTTCATCTTCACGACGAGTAACACTACCACGAACAATAACATCATCAAGTCCTTCTACAGAGCTATCTTTAAAATACTCTAAAGGTATTGTGTAATTACCACTAATATCAATCTTATCAACTGTATTACTATGTAACAAGCTAAGATCAATTTCCATTATATCACCTACTTATTCATCGCAACAGAGCCATTATCTTCAAGTACTTTTATAGTTCCATGATAATGCATATCACTACCAATTGGTAAACTACTATTCTTATCTACCCAAACTCTAACTGAAATTTCACGCTCTTCCAAAGCAGAAATCTTATCTGATAAAAGAACTCCATCTTCTAATTCATTTAAATTATAAATTTTGTTATCTTTCTTACCATTCTTTATAGAAACTTTAATATTTTCTTTTGAAATTAACTTATCAATACAATTATCATCAGTAACACTTTCCAAATCATCAACAAGTCTTACTTCAAAATGAGCCTTTTCAGTTAAATTATTCTTAATACTAAAACTATATGAATTAGAAGATAATCCAACCGAATCAGTAACAGGTGTAACTTTAGTAATATTTACTTTATCTCCTGTTTTCTCATGAAAAGTAATAACAAAAGAATCTGAATTAAAATTAACATTACGATCATCTTGAAACTTATAATATATTTTATATGTTGAAATAATTGCTATTAATAAAATAATACCAATATATATAACATTTTTCATAACTTCTTTTTTAGGATTATAACTATACATAAAACACCTCATTACAATAATATAATCAATTAATAATTATTTCAACAATAATAACTTTTTTTTATAAAATTTAACACATTAATTACATAATTTATTAAATACTTTTAAAACTGTATCTAAGTTTTTACAACTAGTGATAAATCTTCCAGTATGACAAAATATCATACCATCTATTCCAGAAACACTTTCAAGTTCTTTTTCAGATAACCCTCCCCATTCTTCTGGAAATTCACATCTTGCAGTTTTATCCTCTAAACTCTTAGGAATAGTCTTAATAGCATAACCACCTCTATTAGATGGAAATGCAACAAATAATAAATTATTCATATCAGTCCTATTAAGTAAAGCTTCTTCATATGGAATAAATTCATCTAAAATAAGATATTTACTATCACTTGAAATGTTATCTAAAATATCATTTACTTTTTTATTTGCAATTACTTTTCCATTAGCAAACAAAACTTCTTCATTAAATATTTCTTTCGCAACTCTTACTGCTTTTAAAAATTGTGTAGACTCTTCTTCTTCTGAATCAAAACTAGGATTAAATAGTTTAATCACACTACTTAAAGTCTTAACCTTATATATTGCATCTATTTTTGGAAAAACTCCATTATCATCTGCATCTATTCCCTCAACAAAATCTTTATCAATATATTCCCATAAAGAATCTACATTAGAAAAGCCTTCTTGCATCAAATACTTTTTACCAAATGCCTTCCAAAGGAGACCAAAAGAACAATAAGTAATTCCATTATCTCTTTTTAAAGCATCAAGTTGATGATGATCAAACTCTCTTCTTCCAACATCATAAACTAAAGTATTAGAACGCACTAAATCGAAATCGACATTTGCAGTTCTAAAAACTTTAATATCTTTTAATAAATTTTCTAAAAAAGCAGTTGCAAATACTTCATCTGCATGCATTGTACCACTATGTGTAATACAATTAGCGTCTTCTTGTCTTTTTACTATTTTAATCATTCTAACCCTCTATCTATCATCGTCACGTCTAAACATTAAGACATATCTTAATATTTGTAAAATGGTAGTAGCAACCGATGCAACATAAGTTAATGCCGCAGCAATAAGCATACCTCGACATTTTGAATGTTCACTACTATCTACAATATCAAGTTGTTTTAATTGAACTAATGCACGATGAGACGCATTAAATTCAACTGGTAAAGTAATTATTTGAAACGCTAAAATAACTACTTCAAATATAATACCTATAAAAACTAAATCCATTAAAGAAAATATAAGCCCAATAAGAATAGCAAAGTATCCTGCATATGATGAGAAATTAACAAGTGGTACAATACTACTTCTAATTTTTAAAAACAAATATCCTTCCTTATCTTGAATAGCATGTCCACATTCGTGAGATGCAACACTTGCTGATGCAATACTAGAACCATTATAAATATCACTTGATAAATTTACAGTCTTACTTCTTGGATCATAGTGATCACTAAGTTCACCTGAAACCTCACGAACTGTGACATTACTAAGTCCATTAGAATCAAGTATTTTCCTAGCAATACTTGCTCCAGTCATACCTTTATTCGTTCTTATTCTTCTTGTACTTGCATACTTTCCACTAATAAAAGCTTGAGCCCCAAGCGTAATAATTAAAGTTAATATAAATATTAAATCAAATCCATAATAATATATAAACATCACCTCAAATTCTTAATAAACAAATTATAACATAAATTATGCATTTTCAAAAGTTAAGCATGATATTTCTTAATAATATTTTCAAAAGTCTTAACTCCATCTATCGCTGCAGTAGTTATACCACCAGCATACCCTGCTCCTTCTCCGCAAGGATAAAGACCATGAATTGCTTCTCCTAATAAATCACGCTCAATAACAACAGGAGAACTAGTTCTAGTCTCTACTCCAAGAAGAATTGCATCATCCCTATTATATCCTTTAATATTTTTAGAAAAAACTTCAATCCCTTCCTTTAAAGAAGAAACAACAAACTCCGGCAATACATCGCACAAATTAGAAAAATTATAATTTCCTTTTGTATTAGGACTAAATTCTCCAAAAGAAGTAGATACTTTTCCTAAACAAAAATCTTTATAAAGTTGTACAGGAATAAATCCCTTCCCAGCAATATAGGCCTTCTCTTCTAACTTTCTTTGAAACTCAATTCCATCCATTGGATTATCACCAAAGTCTTTTGGACCTACTGTAACTACTAAAGCACTATTAGAATTTTTCTCATCTCTTTTATAATTACTCATCCCATTAACAACAAGACGTCCTTCTTCACTAGAAGCATTCACAACAAAACCACCTGGACACATACAAAAAGAATATACTCCACGGCCACTACTAGTTGTATGTGTAAGTTTATACGATGCCGCCCCTAAAACTTTACTAAATTTCCCATATTGATTCCAATCAATCATACTTCTAGGATGCTCTATTCTAACACCAACCGCAAAGTTTTTTGGCCTCATATTAATTCCTTTATCATATAATAAATGAAAAGTATCTCTTGCAGAATGGCCTATTGCTAATACAACAATATCCGTCGAAATATCATAACTATTATTTACTTGTACTCCAGTAACAGAACCATTAGAAATATAAATATCTGTAACACAAGAATTATACCTAAATTCACCACCCATACTAATAATTTTTTCACGAATATTTCTGATAACATTACGTAAAATATCTGTACCAATATGTGGATGAGCATCATACATTATCTCACTAGGTGCCCCATTCTCAACAAATATTTCAAATACTTTCCTACCACGATTAAACTTATCTTTAACAAGAGTATTTAACTTACCATCAGAAAAAGTACCTGCACCTTCCTCACCAAATTGTACATTAGATGAAGTATTTAATTTATTAGAATTGAAAAATTTCTCCACACTCAAAACCCTATCTTCTACCTTTTCACCACGCTCTAAAACAATTGGTCTAAAACCAGCTTCTGCTAAAAAATAAGCACAAAATAACCCACTCGGTCCACTACCAACAACAATAGGTCTAGATAAAAGTTTATCCTTACCAGTAATATTATATTTATACTCTAAAGAAGGAGACTTTAAAATATCAACTGACTTATTCTTCTTAAGAACCTTATCTTCATTAGCAAGAGAAACATCCACTTCATAAACATATAAAATATTTGATTTGTCTCTTGCATCTATACTTCTTTTTATAATATTAAAATCAAATATAAAAGACTTATCAACTCTAATTTTAGAAGCAATCTTACTAAGTAATTTATCACTTTCTAATATAGGTACTTTTACTTGTCTAACTCTTATCACTTAAATCATCTCCAACTAATATTCCACTAATAACTGCACAAATCAAATTATATCCCCCACAGTTACCATTAATATCTAATACTTCACCTGTAATATATAACCCATCTACTATTAAAGACTCAAAAGTACTAAGATTAACTTCATCAAGACTAACTCCACCATTACAAACCTGACTAAAATTAAAATCTTTTGTACTAACAATATTAAATTTAAAATTAGTTAAATTATCAATTAATAAACTACGACTATTGTAGTCAAGTTCATTATAATATGTTTCATTATCAATAGAACAAACTTTTAATATAACTTTAACAAGTTTATAATTTAAAATATTACAAAGTAACATATAAATATTCTTATCATTATGCTTATTACTATAAGTATTAAACCATTCCATATAATTATCTTTAATAAAAGGCAAAAAGTTAACTTTGATTACTTCTTTTCTTCCCACATCAAGTCCTCTTGTTACAAAATGACTCAAATTAAAAGTACAGATACCACTAATACCATAATCAGTTAATTGTACCTCTCCAACAGAAGAAGAAATAAACTCATCATCTTCATATAAACTAAGTATAACATCACTTCTAATTCCACTTAATTCACGACAATATTTAAAATCACTATTTAATTGTACAAGAGCAGGTAAAGGTTTAATTATATTATGGCCAAATTTTCTTAAAAAATCATATCCCATACCATCACTACCAGTCTTAGGATAACTACAAGAACCTGTTGCAATAATAACTTTGTCGCATACTATACTATCATTAATAATAAATTTATTATTAGAGTGTTCTATCTTTTCTACTAAATAATTATACTTAATAGAAATACCTAACTTCATAACCTCAAACAACAAAGAATCTCTTACAGTACTTGCTTGATTAGAAAAAGGATAATAATACCCATTCTTTATCTTAGGAATAATTCCAAGTTCATTATAAAAATCAAGTATACGACTCATATTATCACTATTAATTACTTTATCAAGTAAATCTTCTCTCATACTATGATAATTAGAAATAGAAGTATCATCATTAAAATAATTACATCTACCATTTCCAGTTAATAATAATTTCTTTAAACACTTATCATTTCTTTCTAAAATAGTAATTCTATTTCTACCATTAAAAGACTTAATCGCACTAACAATACCACTAACTCCTCCTCCAATAATAACAATATCACACATAAATTAAACCTCCTCAAAACAAACTTATAATAACATAAAAATATAAAATTATAAATATTGTGAATAACTAAAATATATAATATAATTAAATTGGTGAGAATATGAGAAAGTTAAAAAAATTAAAAAGAAATAAAAAACTACTATTAATACTAATACCAGTTATATTAGTAATACTAATTGTATCTACAATATTAATAGTAAATGTAAAAGAAGAAAATGAATTAAAACAAATAAAAAATTCTTATACAAAATATGTAAAAATTAAAAATGATGCAAAAATTTATGATAAAAATAAAAAAGTAATTGGAACAATCTATAAAGATACAGAATTAGAATTAGAATCATATAAAGATATAACTAAAAAAGATAAATATTTTAAAGTAAAAGATAATGATTACTATGTTTATTATAAAGATATTAAAAAAGTAAAAAGTACTACAAAAGATGTATTAAATACTAACTATATAGTATTAAATAAAAATTTAAAAACAAAAAATAAAGTTACTTTATATAAAGATAAAAACAAAGTATTAACTCTAAGTACTGGAATAAATATTCCAATTCAATATAGTGATGATAATAATTATTATGTATATTTTTTAAATAAATTATTAAGTATTAAAAAAGATAAAAAAATTTCTACAATTAATAATGACAATTCTAAAGAAAAATGTACAGATCATATAAGTGTACTAATATATGACAAAATAGAAAATACATGTAGTGATGAAAATTGTATTCCTCTACTAACATTTAAAGAACAAGTAGAAAAATTAAAAGAAAATGGTTATTATACAATTACTAAAGATGAATTTTCTAATTACTTAAAAAATAATATTAATTTAAAAGAAAAAGCTGTATTATTACTTACTAATAACTTAAATGACACTATTACAAATACTATTAAAGAATTAAATATAAATTTAGAAAAAAATGAAAATTTAAAACTAAATATTACAAATAAACCATCCATAGCAAGTTCCAAGTTAGAAGATATAAACGCTTATCAAATAAAGAATTATTCAACAGTTGAAAATATCATTTTAATGGCTCAAGGTCTTGAAGTAAAAGAAACTGCTCCAGTAAAGCAAAAAAAAGAAGTAAGTGTACCAGTATTAAATTACCACTTCTTCTATGACCCAACTCTTGGTGAAGAATGTAATGAAGGAATATGCTTAACTACTCAAAAGTTTAGAGAACATCTAGATTACTTAAAAAATAATAATTTTAAAACTCTTACAATGGATGAATTTACAAAATGGATTTATGGAGAGATTGATATACCAGAAAAATCTGTTTTAATAACAATAGATGATGGAGCAAAAGGTACAGGAAAACACAATGGACACAAATTAATTCCACTTCTTGAAGAATATAAAATGCATGCTACTCTATTTCTAATTGCTGGATGGTGGGACATTGAAAATTATCGTTCTCCATACTTAGAAATTCAGTCTCATACATATGATATGCACCAATATGGAGATTGTAAAAAAGGTCAACTTGTTTGTGCTAACTATGAAGAAGCAAAAACAGATCTTCAAAAATCTCTTGATATAATAAAAGACAACACATCATTCTGTTATCCATTCTATAGTTATGATGATGAAGCAATACAAGCAATTAAAGACTTAGGATTTAAAGTAGCATTCGCAGGAGGAAATAGAAATGCAACTAGAAAAAGCAATAAATATATAATACCAAGATACCCAATTCATAGTGATATAACACTTGCAAGATTTAAACAAATCGTAGATTAACTATTAGTTTTGGATAATTGTCAAATAGTGTGTGTAGACACAAATAAGCGATGATTATTTATGTA